>CAZWHE010000112.1:0-13501 GCA_964633825.1 uncultured Phycisphaerales bacterium
TGCTAATCGGAGTGCATCCCAAAAAAACCCACCGTTCTCTTCAGCTTGGTCGCAGGCTCCAGATCGAATAATCTCTGTCGTGGTAGTTTTGTGCTATTTTTTGTCCTTAAACTCCACCAACGAGTCGCAATGTACGTTTTACGAATCCATGTAATTCATCGCCAGATATACACTCCGAGTTTGATTTAGGATTCTGGTCGTGGTGGTATTTCCTGGAGTAGTCATTTATTGCTTCAAGATCAGAAAGATCGGCTTGGGCATGCTGTAATCCGCTGTTGTCGTCGGCATTCCGTATCTTTTCAATGATATTACCGAGCCATTCATCGGGTTGAAAATGTCCGGGAAAGCGGGCTCGAAGCCATCCCTCAAGAAAAGGTCGAATCGCCCTAGCAACATCAAGTGGCACCCCTGTTCGATTTCGATAGAAGTTCAGCAAAGTGTCATAGTTCTTGTGATAGGTGCTTTGGGTCTCCGCTACAATGTCCCACTCACCAAGCATGATACTGTCCCCGATATGGGCTAATTGCACGGTCTTAATTTCGTTTCCAGGATGAGTATTAAAGATCAGATTCAGGAAATGGGGATCATGGGACATAACAATGACCTGCTGAGCGGTGTTAGCTAAATTCCGGATAAGTTGCTGAGTACAGGTACGCCGAAAGCGGTCAAGGCTTGTGAAGGGATCGTCAAGAACGACAATTTTGTTTTTGATATCTGGGTCCTGCCAAAGCGCGGCCAGAAAGAAAGCTAATGCAAGTGCGCTGCGGTCGCCTGAACTCAATGTTGTTTTGAAACACGGCGTGCCGGATGGCGTTCTGTTATCTCCAAGGGCAACCGGTGTGTCGTTTATCTGAATCTGGAACTGAGAGCTCGGTGTGCCTCCACGGTAGCTATGCTGTGTATTGATGATGCGAAAACCTGTGTTGAACTGATCAAGATATTCGTTGATGGTTCGCTCGTAAGTCTGAAGGATTTGTTGGCAGTGCTGATCAAGTTGTTCTTTCGCAGTTTGCTTCTTTTCCTCCAACTTGATTTTCTCTCTTGTTACTAACTGATAATCCTGACACGCCCGAATCACTTCCAACTCAAACCGTTTCTTCTTAGCCTCCAAGTCGGCAAGTTCATTTTTAAACGCGGTGAGATCGTCACCTTTTTGAGCTACCGTCTTCTGCTCATTGATGCGAGCATTACACGCGTCAACGGCGGTGTTGTAGTCATGGAGCGATCGCTGTAGGGCTGTCACCGCATCAAGCGCAAATTGGAAGTTAGTTTTAGGTAAAATAGATTCTGTTGGAGTTTGTTGTTTCTTCTTAGCCAACTCCAAGGAAATATCGCGGAGTATTTCATACTTCTCGCGAACAACATCAAATGCGAAATCAGGCAATTCTATTTCGTCGAATTGTTTCCAGAATTCGACAAGTGTTAAATTATCTGAAAGTGTCTGTTGAATTGTGTTTAGCGCGGATTCGCCAATTGAGTCCGTGATCCGCCCAGTAAGTTGCGTCACCTCCTGTTTCAACGCTTTGTAGGTGGCATTGAAATGTGAATGATAAGCGGTGATTAAATTGTTGGCGTATATGTCCTGCCCACAGAAGGGGCATTTATCGTTCTCAACAAAGTCCAACCCTTGAGAAAGCCATATCTCACCCTGGTTACCCATTTGATGATCAGCAATTTGTTGACGGACGTACGATTCTGCATCAGCGATGATGTCTGTAATTTGCTTTGTTAGGATTGTGGAAAAATCGGATGGGAATGTAGGCAAGGTGATTTTAGCGAGCAACTTCTTATTCTTGATCTCAATTGCCTTTTCCAATGCTTTTTGTCGATTGGTAATCTCTGTACTCTTCTTCTTTATCTTGTTCTCGATGTCTTCAACGGGTTGCCATTCCAAATAGGTATCAAGTTTAATGTCGTTGGGGAGATTTCGAGATGCAGCTTCTTTCTTTATTTTGATGTCCCTGTTCGCGTTGCGAATCTTGCCGTTTAGTTTATCAATCTCTTTAGCAAGCTGAACCCCTTGCGCGCCTACAATGATTCTGTAAAGGTTTTTCTTATGTTCGTGGTCCACGTAGTCCCCAGCGTACACATTATCGTGAATAAACACGGAATCAAAGATGGCAATATCTGGATCTGTCGCAGACCATGTATTGTTTGAAAAGGATAACGTATTTCCACCTACTCGAATCTGAACAGATGCCGAACCAGTGGTACCAAGAGTCTTTCGTTCAGAGATAAACTCCGAATTCCCACTTTGTAGAGAACGAAGAATAGCGCACAGTGTGGTTTTGCCCTGTCCATTTTCCGCGAATAGAAGGACCAACTTCCGAAAAGCCACATCGCCTCTCGGATGGCAATCGCTGAATCGACCGATGCTCTTGATACTTATGAATTTCTCTATCATGATAGAGTGATACTCCCTCCACGCCCTTTGCCAGGTACAATTCGGTTTTGTGAGATAAGCTTATTTTTGACCGCCATGTACTTTAACTCGTCCCAACCCAGCTTTTCTCTAAGTGACTGATTCCCGGACTTACCCCCTAGGTTAGACAATGCGGTTATGAAGTTCTCACAGTCCAAGTCTGCTATTGAAGTGTGACTTACAGAAGGACTGGCTGCTGCGGTCTCTGTGCTGTTTGCATTTCCACTCGCATCAGTTGGAGAAGTGTCTGCTAGGGTCGCGTTTCGAGGGAGTTCCGATTTCAAGATGATCTGGCGGGCACCCAAAGCTGCATAATCGGATGGATTAGAAGTAAGTATGATGATCTGCAATCCACGCGAAGCTCCAAGATCCAACATTCGCTGTAGCGTATTGACACGCTCCGGATCGGAATATGCAAAGGCGTCATCGAAGACGATAGGAAGCGAGTTGTTGTGGTCGGCAGCCAGTAACTCGGCAACAGCAAGGCGGACGGCCGCCGCGACCTGTTCACGGGTTCCTCCACTCAGGCTTTCAAATGTTGTAGTACCATCCTGAGCTGAACGTACGAGTCGGATGCTCTTGAATTTATTATCCTCAAACGTCACTACAGCCTGGGTGTCCGGGCCGAACAGGCATTGAAGATAGCCGCTGATCTTCTGTGCCAAGGGTTGAGAGAACCGGTCGGCAAGGGCGCACTGCTCCTGCTGAAACAGACTATCGACGAGTGCAATAGCATTGGCCTTGCGGCTTACTGCTTCCAGATGTTCGGTAGCGGACTCCAGCCTGGCCTCCGCCCGGGCAAGGGCGGCGTTGGGATCAACTGTGCCGTCCGAACAGAGATCGGCCTGACTGACGGCGCGACTGGTCTCGGCATCTCGCTTACGTCGCTCTGTCTCATTCCAGGCCCGTTGCAGTCGTTCGCGATCCGATTCCAGAAGATCGGGTTGCAAGGCCTCAAGGGCAGCGCGGGTTTCGGAGAGAGAAGACTCTGCATCGTTTTTGGCCTTTCGGGTTTCTTCAAGCGCCCTGGCACGGGTTTCGTCATCACCATGATTATGGAGCAACAACTTCAACTGTGCTTCAAACCCGGTGAGTTCATGCTTCTCCTCTACGATAGTGCTGCGTAAGGTGCTCAACGCTTCCTCAATGTTGCCTTGTTCCTGCTGGAGGGTATCCCGGGTCGATTTTAAACTTGTTTCGTTAGATTCAACAGTGTGAAGCGCATTTTCTTCGCGTACATGCCATACCCTCGCATCCGCTAGCGTTAACGGCTGCGGCGCATCGGTAACCTGATCCCTGCGGCGTTTTACATCAGCATCAGCAGCAGTGAGATCATCCTTTACACTGCTGCAAGTTTTTGCCAAATCCTCGATATCCAATCCTTCAAGACCAGCTTCGGCATTAGCCACCTTGGTTTGCAGGTCGTCCCTCCGTGCCACGACATCTGATGCCTTAGTGATCGATTCAAGACCATATTCATCTAACGATCGCCGAAGTTTCTCGCGAAGTTTACGCATTTTTTCGCGGGCATTAATAAGGCTGTCGCCGCCACCGGGATGGATGCGCAGACACAGCAAATCGCTGACTTTGACTTCAGTTGGTTCGGTGACGGTCTGACTCTCACCTGTTGACAATTTGGAGTCGCCAACCTGTACAGGTTGATCGGACATAACGACTTCAACTTCCGCGGCCATCGCATTCAGCGCTGCGGATGCTCGGCCCAATTGGTTCTCCAGTTCCTGCAATGACTCCAGATCGTTCTGGCCAATGGAGGAAAGCTGTGCCAGTTGCTCATGAAAACCTGCGATATCCTTTTCGAGCGCCTCTACTCGTTTCAGACGTGTTCCCAGCTCCTTATTACGGGCTTCCTTCTCGTATCGATTCACATAGGCTGCGGCAAGCTCTCTTCTAAGGCGCACTTCTCGGGTATTCTTCAAAGCTTCTTCATATTCTCGCTCAACGTCATTTTTCCTCTTCCGTCTATCGGTGAGAGCGGATTCAAAGCTCCCTTCTTTTTCCTGCTTCGGCTTCAAAGATTTCCGCAGAGCACCGATGGATTCCCGTAATTCATCGATGTTATTCTCTATACTTTCTACAGTATTCTGCTTCTCAACCGCATTATTAACGGTCAATGCCTGTGCCTCCTCGGATCGTCGGAGCTCTTCGGCTTGGGTTATCTTCTCGTTAACGCCCTGCTGTTGCCGTTGAAGCACCTCGAGATCCGCTGTCGTACGCTGGATTATGGTTGATGCCTCTTCAAAGGCCCGTACAGCCTGGTGAAGTCTATCAAGTCGTTCTGAAACTTCGTTTCGGTTTGTTTCTGCCTGCCGGGCTTCTGATTGGGCTTTATCCAAATCAGAACCACTCCTGGCGTTTCCAGCGCGAACAAATATCTGGTCCTTGTCCAGAGCAAATCGAGATGCCACCCTGCCATCGAGTTCGGACTGCACGGCGACAGCGCCGCCGGTTTGTTGCAACTGTTGGAGCAAATGAGCCTGCTGTGAAGCAATATGATCGGAGGGTTCGTCTCCACTCATGCCTTGCCACACCCATAGGTGGGACCACTGCTCTGAGACCCGGCCGAGGATTCCTCGTCCGCCGCCCATATCCTCCACGCCGAGCAAATCGGTCAGTCGGGATTCGGCTTCTTCTCCCCGCCACGTCTCTCCACCTGCTTGAACAAGTTGAGTCGTACCGCTCGCACCGCTGAACCGCTTTATCAGGCGATACTTCGTGCCATCAGCTATAAAGCAGACCTCTACTTCGGGGTGTCCAGGGAATAGAGTCGAAGCCATACTCTTTTGAGCTTCGCCTGTAATTGTTGATTTCAGGAACAGCCCGCGATGGACAGCCTCTATAAGGGTGCTCTTCCCGGTTTCGTTAGCGCCCCCGATAAGTGTCCTGGCTAAATCGAAATCGATTTTGAGATCATAGTGGATCCGGTAATTTCGGACAGTGGCTGAGAGTAGCTTCATGACAGCACCTCTCGCGTGCAGATTGCGTGTAATTCTCGCAGAGCGACCCGTGCGACTTGTGCATCCTCGTTATCCCCATCCGATTGCTCCACAAGTTGTCTGGCAACGTTAGCAATTAGTGGATCCAACCCACGCTCTGTGAGGGCTTGAATCTCTTCCTCGGTGGGTGCGATGAGCATTTGATCGGTTAGTTTCAACCGTAGGAGACGAGCTTCCAGTGATTCCAGGATCTCCTCAAGGCGATATGACGCCTCGATACCAATCGAACCAGTGAGTGTCAACTGTAGGAGGTCTTCATTGGCGCGCTGTCCCAAGAGAGCAGCTAGGCGATCCTCAAGTTCGCTCAGTGCCGTATCGTTAGGGAAGTCGAATACCATTTCGTTCCATTGTAGACTCGCCGTCGCTGACTTGACGACTTCTGGCACTCCCCCACGCTGTACCTCAACGATTATTATGTTCCCGGGATCGTGGTCACTACCCTTGGGAAATCGTTCGGGTTCAGGTGTGCCGGCATACCATGCTTTGGGACTTACCTGTTTGGTGCCATGCCAATCACCAAGAGCGACGTAGTCGATCTCGGTATCAGGGATTCGTTCAAGGTCAAGCAAGTTGGCTGAAGAACTGCCTTCTTCGTATTCATCCCATTGTCCCGAGAATGCCCGCGTGCTGCCGTGGGCCAGAACAATACGTGGCTTTTCAGAAGATAGCTCCGCGTAGACATCAGAATCCCGCAGCCATTCCGTGGGGTCACTGGAGACAATCCGGCGCAAGAGCGGACATGGTAGGATCACTGCTGACTCCAGTTCAAAGGTTGCAGCTGCCTGTAATATCTTCAAATTGGGAGCCAGAGCCGCCTGTTCTCGCAGAAAGAACTCCTGTTCCCACACGCTTCCAGGGCCCCCATGGTCGTGATTGCCCGGAATTATGATTACTGGCAACTTCATCTGTCCGATAGCACTGCATGCAACCGATACGGTTGCCTTGTCTGCGCTGGGTGAGTCGAATAGGTCGCCCGCCACGAGAATGAAATCCGCATCGGTATCTTTCGCGACGACACCGATTCGCTCGATCACCTCAATACGCGTCCGCTGAACCAGCGACCGTTTGTGCATGTCACTGATTCCGGCAAACGGTTTTCCTATCTGCCAGTCTGCTGTGTGGATGAACTTCATACCCTTACTCCAGTACGATCCGCATTTTGCCGGACCCCTGACCCCCAATTTTTTATTTAACAAGAAAATGGGAAAAAGTCCAGGATGGGTTTCTTTGTTAAAGTAGCAACTGACGCTGTATAGATCATTGCAGTATAGATCGGCTGGGGAAATTCGGTATTCACCAGGGAGGCAACGAAAAAGAATCTCCTTGGAAACGCTGGAGGGCACGCACCGAACCACGCCCTCCCCCAAGCGAGCGCGGTGTGACAAAACCGACCGATATCCTCCCACCCCGTGCAGTTCTTAACATTCTTCCTCCCCTTTCTTTCCCGGCCGAGAAGAGCAGGCCCCCCCCCAAATCACCCCCTCTGCAACGCGACAACCTCCTCCAACCCGTCGCGCAGCGACCGGATCCCGTCGACAGCGGCACGCGCGCAGGAGAGGGTTGTGATGCAGGGGATGTCGGTCCGGATGGCCGAGCGGCGGATCGCGGTCTCGTCGAAGCGGCTCTTCTTGCCGAGGGGGGTGTTGATCACCATCTGCACCTTGTTGGCCAGGATGCGGTCGGCGATGTCGGGCGTTCCTTCACCCACCTTGGCGATCGCTTCGCAGGGGACGTTTTGCTGCTGGAGGTAGGCGGCCGTTCCCTTGGTTGCGAGAAGGCTGAACCCGAGGCGGTGAAGGTCGCGCGCGATGGAGAGGGCGGCGGCCTTGTCCCGGTCGTTCACGCTGATGAAGACCGTGCCTTCGCCGGGCAGGCCCTGTCCCACGGCGAGCTGGGCCTTGGCGAAGGCGGCGCCGAAAGTCGTTCCCACGCCCATCACCTCGCCCGTGCTCTTCATCTCCGGGCCGAGGAGGCTGTCCGTTTGGGGGAAGCGGCGGAAAGGAAAGACCGGCCCCTTGACGAAGACGCGGCCGAGCGCGCCCGGCTCGGTCACGCCCTGGTCCTCGAATGTGCGCCCCAGCATGCACCGCGTGGCGACGGCCGTGAGCGGCATGCCGCTCGCCTTCTCGATGAAGGGAATGGTGCGCGACGCGCGCGGGTTGACCTCGAGCACGTGGATCACGCCCTCGAAGCCCGCGAACTGCACGTTGAGCAGGCCGACCACGCCGAGCTCGAGGGCGAGGCGCCGCGTGTGCTCGCGCATCACGTCGAGCTCGATCGGCGTGACGCGGTACGCCGGAAGCACGGCGAAGCTGTCGCCCGAGTGGACGCCCGCCTCCTCGATGTGCTGGAGGATCCCGCCGATGATGACGCGCTTCCCGTCGCACACGGCGTCCACGTCGAACTCGACGGCATCCTCGAGAAAGCGGTCGATGAGAACGGGGTGCTCGGGCGAGACGCGCGCCGCCTCGGCGAAGTAGGTCAGGAGCCCCGTCTCGTCGTAGACGATCTTCATGGCCCGCCCGCCGAGCACGTAGCTCGGCCGCACCATGACGGGGAAACCGATCTCGCCGGCGATGCGGAACGCCTCGTCCACGCTCATGGCGCTCCCGTAGCGCGGCGCGGGAACGCCGAGACGGCCGGTGATCTCACCGAAGCGGTCGCGGTCCTCGGCGCGGTCGATGGCGTCGACGGGCGTTCCCAGGATACTCACGCCCGCGTTCTCGAGATCGCGCGCCAGGTTGAGCGGCGTCTGCCCGCCGAGAGTGACGATGACGCCCTCCGGCTCCTCGCGCTCGACGATGTGCATCACCTCCTCGAAGCGGAGCGGCTCGAAGTAGAGGCGGTCCGAGATGTCGTAGTCGGTGCTCACCGTCTCGGGGTTGCAGTTGACTAAAATCGCCTCCACCCCCTCGGCGCGGAGCGTCTTCACCGCCTGGCAGCAGCACGTGTCGAACTCGATCCCCTGGCCGATCCGGTTCGGCCCGCTCCCGAGAACGATCACCTTCCGCCCGGGCTGCGGGTCGGCCTCGCAGGGGCCGTTCTCCCACGTGGAATAGAGGTAGGGCGTGCGGCTCTTGAACTCGGCCGCGCACGTATCGACGCGGCGGAACACGGGGCGAAGGCCTATCTCCTCGCGCCTCGCTTTCACGGCCGCGGCGCCGCTCCCCGTGAGCTGGGCGATCCTCCGGTCGCTGAACCCCTCGCGCTTGGCGAGGCGCAGCACCTCGGGCGGCATTTCATCGAGGCTGAAGCTCCTCAGCGTCCCCTCCACCTCGACGAGGCGGCCGAGGTTGTCGAGAAACCAGGGGTCGATGCCGGTGACGGCGCAGAGCTCCTCGGCGCTGAAGCCGCGGCGCATCGCTTCGTGGAGGTCCTTCAGCCGGGACGGGTTCGGCCGCTCGAGCGCGGTGCCCAGCTCGTCGAGGGAGCGTTTCGACGGCGCCGAATCCCACCCGTCGTCGCCCAGCTCGAGGGAGCGGAGCGCCTTCTGGAGCGCCTCGCGGAAGGTGCGGCCGATGGCCATCACCTCCCCAACGGACTGCATCGTCGTGCCGAGCTTGTCGGGCGTGCCCGGGAACTTCTCGAAGGACCAGCGCGGCACCTTCACCACCGTGTAGTCGATGGAGGGCTCGAAGCACGCCGACGAGACGCCCGTGATCTCGTTGGGGAGCTCGTCGAGCGTGTACCCCACGGCGAGGAGGGACGCGATCTTGGCGATGGGGTAGCCCGTGGCCTTGCTCGCCAGCGCGCTCGACCGGCTCACGCGGGGGTTCATCTCGATAACGACGCGCTCGCCGCTCGACGGGTCGACGGCGAACTGCACGTTCGACCCGCCGCAGACCACGCCCACGGCGTCGAGCACCTGAAGCGCCTCGTCGCGGAGGTGCTGGTACTCCCGGTCGGTCAGGGTCTGGGCCGGCGCCACGGTGATGCTGTCGCCCGTGTGCACGCCCATGGCGTCGAAGTTCTCGATCGAGCAGACGATGATGCCGTTGCCGGCCCGGTCGCGGATCACCTCGAGCTCGTACTCCTTCCAGCCGAGCACGCTCTCCTCGATGAGCACGCTCTGCACGGGCGAGAGGCGGAGCCCGTCGGCCGCGGCCTCGAGAAACTCTTCCCGGGTCCCGGCAACGCCCGACCCCGACCCGCCGAGGGTGAAGCTCGGCCGGAGTATGGCCGGAAACCCGACCCTGTCGATCGCCTCGTCCGCGTCGTCCATCGAGGTGAGAAGGAAGCTCCCGGGCACGCGGAGGCCCACCTTCTCCATCACCTCCTTGAAGCGCTCCCGGTCCTCGGCGAGGCGGATGCTGCGGACGCCGGCGCCGATCAGCTCGACGCCGTGCCGCTCGAGCACGCCCCGGTCGTGGAGCTCCACGGCGATGTTGAGCGCCGTCTGCCCACCCACCGTGGCGAGGACGGCGTCCGGTTTCTCGGCCTCGATCACCTTCTCCACGAGGTCGGGCGTGAGCGGCTCGATGTAGGTCGCGTCGGCCCGATCCGGATCGGTCATGATCGTGGCGGGATTGGAATTGACGAGGATGAGGCGGAAGCCCTCGCGCTTGAGGGCCTTGAGCGCCTGCGTGCCCGAGTAATCGAACTCGCAGGCTTGGCCGATGACGATCGGCCCTGAGCCGAGAACGAGGATCGATTCGATGTCAGCGCGCCGCGGCATGGCCAGACTCCTTTCGTGCGGCGCCGCCCCTCAACGCCGCCATCTCCTGCCGGAAGCGCCTGAAAAGATAGCGGCTGTCCCGCGGGCCGGGCGCCGCCTCGGGGTGGAACTGCACCGAGTAGACGGGCCGGCCGACCACCTCGAGCCCTTCGATCGTCTCGTCGTTCAGGCTCACGTGGGTGACGCACGCTCTCTGGGGATCGAGAGCCCCGGCCGGAACGGCGTAGTTGTGGTTCTGGCTCGTGATCTCCACGCGGTTGTCCGACAGGCGGCGCACGGGATGGTTGGCGCCGTGATGGCCGAAGGGAAGCTTCTGCGTCGTCGCGCCGAGCGCCCGGGCGAGGAGCTGGTGGCCGAGGCAGATCCCGAAGATGGGCAGCCCCGTTTCGAGGAGCTTTTCGATCTTGCCGACGAGATCGGGAAGGGAGGCGGGGTCACCCGGGCCGTTGCTGAGAAAGATCCCTTCGGCCGGGGAGGCCAGGATCGTATCGATGGGCGTCCGCGCGGGCCAGATCGTGCCGCAGCACCCTTCCGCCGCGAGCCGGGTCAGGATGCTGCGCTTGATGCCGAAATCGAGGACAGCCACGCGGAAGGGCTCGCCCCCTTCGGGAGGCGCGGCCGAGGCCTCGAAGCTCCGCTTCTCCTTCGTGGTGACGCGGGCGACCCAGTCGGTCTCGCTGATCAGGGGGATGGAGCACGCCTTCTCGATAAGGTCCTCGGACTTTCCCGGGCCGAGGGCGCCCCGGCACGTCCCGTGATCCCTGATCCGGATGGTGAGCGCGCGCGTGTCCACGTCCGAAAGACCGGGCACGCCGGAGTGGCGGAGGAAATCATCGAGCGAGCGGTCGGCATGGCGGTGAAAGGTCCGGCGGCAATGATCGCGCACGATCACGGCGGCGGGGTGGATCAGGCTCGATTCGAAATCCCCCCTGTGGATACCGTAGTTGCCGATGTGGGGCGCAGTGAAAACAATGATCTGGCCGGCGTAACTCGGATCGGTCAGGATCTCCTGGTAGCCCGTCATGCCCGTGTGGAAAACGATCTCGCCCGCCGCGGCGCCGGGCGCACCGAACAGCCTGCCCTGGAAGGTCAGACCCGTCTCCAGGGCGAGGGTTGCGAGCAATTTCTTTTTTCCAGGGGGTCAAAGGTTTGGATCGTCTATCGCCGGAAGTCAGAATAAGGCAACGGCGCCCGATTGGCAAGGCCGGGCCGGATGATTTCGCCTTAATCTTTTACCTCAAGTGGAGTTTTCAGGTTCGCATGGAATCTCGTGCCCAAAAAGATGAACCGATCGCTGGTTGATGGAAACGGATGTGCCTGGGCCGGACCGTGCCCCAGATTCAGATCTTGAAAATTCGTTGGCAGGCGAAGAGATTTCAAGGTTACTAAGTCGACGCCAATAACGACGTAGAAACCAGCGGAGCGAAAAACAATGGCCCGAATCTTCCAGATCAACCTGTCGCAGGGCGGAGTTCCCAAGCTTCCCGTCTCCGAAGGCGAAGTCACCCCCCTCGGCCTCGAGGGAGACGACCAGAGAAACAAGAAACACCACGGTGGTCCGGAAAGAGCCCTCTGCCTCTACTCGCTCGATCTGACCCTCGAGCTCCAGGCCGAGGGGCACCCGATCTTCCCCGGCTCGACGGGTGAAAACATCACGATCTCGGGCCTCGACTGGGAGCGGATCAAGCCCGGTGACCGCATCCGCCTCGGAAAAGAGGTTGTCATCGAGATCACACGCCACACAACGCCCTGCCGGGCTCTTGGCGATTCCTTCAAGGACGGAGAGATCAACCGCATCTCGCAGGACGACAACCCCGGCTGGGCGAGGTGGTACGCGCGCGTGCTTTCGCCGGGATGGATCCGGATCGGCGATCGGGTGGGATTTGACTAATTAGCCGAGGTTATTTGCACAAACAATTGTGTCACTCTTCCTCTGACACAAATCCGAAATAATATAATCGGTTCGGACAGTTTTTTTCAGCCTGGGAAACAACTTCTTTCATGTGCGTAACTACAGACACTTCCAGATAAGAGCCATTCAAAACGCACATAAGAATTTTATCGTTTCTCCTACCAAGATTGGTCAGCAGACGAGTTCTCCCGCCCCACCAACCCGGTGGATATTTCGAAGAAAATTCCCTTTGACTTTGTTCAATAAGTATGTATAATGTATGTACATTTGAGACGCGCGCATGAAGCCGGCGGCTCGCTCCGCGATCCGCGGCTTATGCGCGAGGTGGTTGGGGACGTAGAGACAGATTGACAAGGTGATCTCAATCTGCGACCACCTCTCTGGTAGCTGAGGAGTGGCAATGGCGAAATCAAAGGCACTGGTCAAGGTCGGCAAGATCCAGCAGCGCATCCTTCTGATTCGCGGTGTCAAGGTCATGATAGACGCGGATCTTGCAGAGGCTTACGGCGTGCCAACGCGTCGACTGAACGAGCAAGTCAGGCGAAACCGTGACAGGTTTCCGGACGACTTCATGTTCCAACTCACCCCTGAGGAGAAGTCGGAGGTGGTCGCAAATTGCGATCACCTTGAGAAGCTCAAGTTCTCTAAGGCCATGCCTCTGGTCTTCACCGAGCACGGAGCCATCATGGCCGCCAACGTCCTCAACTCGCCGAAAGCGATCGAAGTCAGTGTGTTCGTTGTCAGGGCATTCGTTCAGCTGCGCGAGACTATCGCGGGGCACAAGGAACTCGCCCGCAAGATCGCCCAACTTGAAAGGAAGCTGGGCGACCATGACGAAAAGATCATGGTTTTGATGGAGGCAATCAAGCAGCTTATGGACCCGACGCCACCGCCCAAGACCAGGCGGATCGGATTCCACAGGGACTGATCCCAACAACGAAGTGCATCCTCTTGTCAACCCGCGCGCTGTGCGGCTTGCCAAAGGGTGACTTCAACCGTCGAAGATGGTCGCAAGATGCGGTCGGTTCGTGGTTCGCTGAGAAAGGCCGAGAAAGATAAAGGAGGCGCCCATGGAGCGGCTGACGCCGAACCAGCAGAGAGTCTTCCGGTTCATCGAGGAGTTCATCGACCGGAAGGGATACGCGCCCACCATGGACGAGATCGGCCGGCACCTGGGCGTGAGCAAGCCCACGGTCCAGCAGTATCTCCGGGCGCTCGAGGAGAAGGGCGCCATCGCGCGGGAGCGGTACGCCCACCGCTCGATCGAGATCGCGGCGCGCGGCAAAGGGCGCAGCGGAGCGAGAACGCGGCTCCCCCTCGTGGGCCGGATCGCGGCCGGTAAACCGATCGACGCGATCGAGAACCGAGAGATGGTCGACGTGGCCGAGATGCTGGGCATCGACAGAGACGAGGTTCCCTTCCTCCTCCAGGTGAAGGGGGACTCGATGATCGACGAGGGCATCTTCGACGGAGACTAC
>CAZWHE010000113.1:0-13472 GCA_964633825.1 uncultured Phycisphaerales bacterium
AGCGGCCGTCGACCATTACCTTTCGCCGCCCTCCCAAACAATCTCGGTGGCGATCATGGGTACTCCGCTCGGACATGGCTTCAAGATAGGGCGTCGTCTCCGGCTGAGCAGATGTATTCATCCATCAACCGCGAACTCGATGACTCGGCCCCACAAAATCGGCGGGACTTTTGTCTCAACCCCACGCGGGGCGGGATATCGACATCACTTGATATAATCCGCGCGGGGCGCATCGGACGAGCAATCGGAGATGTCAGAAATAACATCCCACTAATATATCTGAGTCATTTTTTCTCTCCCCACCCGGAACAGGGGGAGAAAAAATGTTTGTCAAGTTTCATGACGGGGTTTTGACCCAGATCGGGCGCCGCCGCGGGAAGAGACCGCTGCCTGAATTACGTGCGTCATAATGGGAGCGGTCGAAGCCTACGGCAGGGGTCAGAGTATCTTTTCCACGCGGTGCTTTCGGCCTTTGAGGAGAGATCCTTCCTCGATCAGTTGTCCGGGGAGATAGATCACACCTTCGTCGGAGTGCACGCCCGAGATCTTGACGTGCACGGAACGGAGGCCGCCCAGCCAGAGACGGCCGTCTTCCACGTAAACGAGATCCCCCTTCTCGGCCGAGAGGCGGGAGAGCATGGCCTCGGTCAGAACGGCGCCGCCGGCTCCGTCCATCGCTTCGAGACGGCCGGTGACTTTTTTGCCTTCTTTCTCGTTGATTTTGCCGCCCTTGTACATCTCTTTCGCTTTGTTCAGCGTTCCCACGACCAGCCCTTCGATCGCGCCCGTTTGCCGGCGCTTGTCGAAAAGGGTGACACCCACGCCGATCGCTAGACTGGCGGCCAGCCCGTAGAGGGCGCGCGTGTATTTGAAATCCCCGGCCGGGTCGACACCGTGCGAGAAGGGAGACACGAGCACGGGCCAGGCGATGGAGAGCGCCATCATGATCACGCCCCCGGCCAGGGTCCAGAAGGCGGCCCGCGCCGTGTATCTCTTCCAGAAGGCGCCGAGGACGATGGCAACGGCCATGGGAGGCGTGACGGCGGCCGTGAAAGAGGCGTGGGCCAGGTAGATCGATTTGAACGACGCGAAAAGCGGGACGAGGGCGATTCCGACGACGGCCGACGAGAGCGAAACCACCCGGGCGACTCGGAGGTAATGTCCGTCTTTTTCTTTCGGGCGAAAGTAGGGCTTGTAGATGTCGTTCACGGTGACGGCCGAAACAGCGTTGATCAGCGTGTCCACGGTCGACATGAGCGCCGCCGTGAGCGCGGCCATGACAAAGCCGAAGAGGCCGGGGACACAGAGCTTCTCGGCCACGGACACGAAAATGTGGTCGGCGTCCGCGCCGGCGGGCAGAAGGCCCTGGCTCACCATGGCGCGGCCGAGCCAGCCCGCATTGGCGATGGCGAGCGTGGCGAGCGGCATGAGCACGAGGAGAAGAACGAGGAAAGTCTTCTTGCCTTCCCGCGCGCTCTTTAAAGAAAGAAAGCGGAGGATGAATCCCTGGTTCATCATGTAAAGGGCGATGTTATTGGCCACGCCGTCCTGCCAGAAGATGCCGGAGAAGTGAAATGTGTGCGGTTCGTTGAATCGCGCGAAGGGGAGCCGGTGCATGACCGGCAGCGACGTCCAGAAACCGTCCCACCCCCCGAGGGCGCTCAGCCCCAGGCCGAAGAGCAGAATCCCGGCCACGAGCAGGATCACGCCCTGGACGATGTCGGTCATGATCACCGAGGTCTGTCCGCCGGCCGTGACATAGACGGCGCAGATCACGGCAACGACCACGGCCGACCAGAAGACGTCGGTTCCCAGAAGGGCGTTCAGGGCCACGCCCATTGTGTAAAGGTTCATGCCGATGTAGCCCAGCATGTAGAGCATGATGACGGCCGTGGCCGCGATGCGCGTCCGGCTGTCGAATCTCTTCCGGAAATATTCGGGGACGCTGGCGGACCGGGAGAAGTAGATGATCGGGAACCAGCCGAAGAGGAGAAGGCTCATCACGATCCAGTCGTTCAGGTAGGTCATGGTCGACGACATGCCGTACCGGAACCCGGCGGCCGAATACTTTATGAAGCTGTAGGAGCCGACGATGGAAGCCACGTAGCTGAAAGCGATCAGCCACCAGGCGAAGCGCTGCCCTCCGAAGAAGAAATCCTTTGTGGAGCGTGTGAACCGGGCGAAGAATGCGCCGAAAGCGAAGATGGCGACGAAGTAGCCCACAATGATGACGTAGTCGAGGCGGGTTCCGACAACGGCCGTCTCTTCCATTTATTGCCCTCCCAGGGCGCAGGACTGCCAGAAGCCGTGGCCGGCGAAATATGCGAGAAAGAGGATGGCCAGGAAAACGGCCGTGAGCCGGTCTTCGCGCTTCTTCCACGAAAAGTCGCCCGACCGCCAGGCGAGAATGAAGCCGGCCAGGAAGATGATGCCGCCGATGATGTACTGATAGAGAAAGGAATCCCAGCTCACGAGTCCCTCGGACCAATAAACCGCTCGATCGGACAGGAATCGATCGCTTTGATTGAAGAGCGGATCGAGGCGGGGTTCAATGAAAATTTCGAGTTCATGGAAAAGACGGATCAATCTCACCAAAAAAAGAGGGGACACGAGACCCGTGATGATGTAATTCATTTTATAGTGATTACAAGATCGAGAGAGACGGCGGGAACATTCAGCTCATAAAGTCTATTTCGAAGCAGTTATGACTTTACAAAAGACGGAACCCATCTCCGCGCCCCATGCGATCGTCCTTTTCCTTTTTCTCTTCTCCGGGGTGAGCGGGCTGATTTACGAGGTCCTCTGGACACGGATGTTCACCCTTGTCCTCGGAACCACGGTCTATGCCGTGGCCACCGTGCTCGGCGTCTACATGGGCGGGCTCGCTCTCGGGAGCTGGCTCTTCGGCAGGATCGCCGACCGGCCGGGCCGCAACGGTTTTCGCATTTATGCATGGCTCGAGGGCCTGGTCGGGCTCTATGCCTTCCTTCTTCCCTTACTCATGAGCCTGTCCGACGACATCTACCGGATGGCCTGGCCGTCCATCTCGGAGTCTTTTTCGGGGCAGATGGCTCTCCGGCTTGTCCTGGCAATCCTGATCCTGATCGTACCGACCACGCTCATGGGCGGCACCCTGCCGGTTCTGAGCCGCTACCTTGTCCGGAGGATCGATAGATCGGGCACCGAGATCGGTACGCTATACGCCGTCAACACACTCGGAGCCGTTGTCGGCTGTTTCATCACAGGTTTCTTCCTCATCGAACATCTCGGCGTGCGAATGACGCTCTTCACCGCGGCCGTCCTCAATCTGGCGGTCGCCGTGCTGGCTCTCTACTTTTCGGGACGAACCCGTCCTGCGGGGCAGGAAACCCGTCCCGCGGAACCGGAAATCCGGCCGGCAAAGCCATCCAAAAAGAATCGATCCAGCCGTGCTCGAAAAAATGCACAAGGTCCGGCGGACTACACTCCCGGCCAGGTCAAGGCCGTTCTCTGGCTCTTCGCCCTCTCCGGATTCACGGCCCTTGCCCTGGAAGTGCTCTGGACGCGGAGCCTCATGTACTTCGTCAACATCGATACGTGGGCGTTCACGTCGATGCTCTGCGCCTTTCTCTGCGGCATCGGCCTGGGCAGCCTCGTCATGTCCCGTATCGTGGACAGAATCAGAAATCCCCTCGCCACACTGGCTGTTATCGAAATCCTGATCGGCGTGACAGCCGGCTTCAGCATCCCGCTCTTCGGCCTCCTTTACGGCACTCAGACCTCGGAGGTCTGGGAGGTTTTCAGCTCCAACCCACTTCTGACCCAGATCACGCACAAGCTCTTCCACTCCTTTTTCATCATGCTTGTGCCCACGCTCCTCATGGGCGCCGCGTTCCCCCTCGTCTGCCGAATCTACGTGGGCGCCCGGAAAGAGGTCGGCCGGGGAACGGGAACGCTCTATGCACTCAACACGGTGGGCGCGATCCTGGGATCGGTGGGAGCCGGATTTATTATGCTTCCTCTTCTGGGCGGCATTCAGGACAGCATCCTTTTCGCGGCGTCCCTCTATGCCCTGATCGGCCTTCTCCTCCTTGTCGTTGCCGCGAAAACCAAAAAAGCCCGGTCCCGTTTCCTCCCGATTGGGGCTGCGGGTCTGGCTCTTCTCGTCTTCGCGAACTTCGGATTCACAGGCCGGCCCGTCATCCTCTTGAGCCACTTTTTCAAGAGCCGGCCCGGCACGTTCACACTGCGCTATTTTCACGAGGGACCCGACGCATCGATCGCGGTTCTCGAAAAAAAGAACGGCCTGAGAGAGCTGAACATCAACGGCCAGTCCACGGCCTTCGATAACTACATGGACATGCAGGTGCACAGGATGCTGTCCCACCTCCCCATACTCGTCCACCGCGATCCCAAGGAGGTGCTCGTCGTCGGGTTCGGCATGGGCTCGACCGTCTGGGGCTGCTGCCAGCACGAGGGCGTGGAAAGGGTCGACGTCGTCGAGCTGCTGAGAGCCGAAAAGGAAACGGCCCCGTGGTTCGAGGCGATCAACCACGGCGTCCTCGGTCATCCCAAGCTCAAGTTCATCCAGGGCGACGGTCGCAACTACCTGCTGGGAACGAGGGAAAAATACGATGTAATCTCCTTCAACGCAATCCACCCGCGCTACTCGGCCAATCTCTACACCGTCGATTTCTACCGGATGTGCCGGGAGAAGATGTCACCAGACGGGATTCTGTGCGCCTGGCTGACTCAGAACGCGCTGGTCGACGTGGAATGGCGCATGCTCTGCCGGAGCCTGACCGAGGTCTTCCTCGAAAGGAGACCCGATCACCCGATGGCGCTCTGCGACATGGGCCGGATCGCCATGGAGAAGGGGGATTTCGAAAAAGCGGAAGAGCTCCTGCTCCGTTCTCTCTCCGTCCGCCGGGAAGCACCGGAGACCATGCTGCAGCTCGGCCTGCTCCGTTTCTTCCAGGGGCGGCTCGAGGAAAGCGCCGGGATTCTGCAAAATATTCTCAAAACAGCGCCCGATGCTCCTCCCATTGTGGCCTATGTCTATTTCGAAATCCTCGTCAGGCTCGGCATGGACTGCGATAATGCCGCGAACGAGAAAGACAAGATCAGCAGCCGGATTCCGGGCATCGATCGATATTTCGAGCTTCTGGAAAAGACCGTCCGAATGATGAGGGATAAAAAGAGCGCCCGAAAATAGAAGCTTTCATATTAAGGAGGCAGGCATGGCTGAAGAGCTGATAGGAAAAGTGACCCACTATTTCGGCAAGGCGCAGGTAGCCGCCATCGAGATCACCGAGGGCGGGCTTTCTGTGGGCGACACGATCCACATCGTGGGAAATACGTCGGATTTCTCGCAGCAAGTCGATTCGATGCAGATCGAGCACGCCCAGGTGGAGTCGGTCAAGGTGGGAGATCAGGTCGGAATTAGCGTGATCGACCAGACGCGCGAGGGAGACAAGGTCTATCGAGTCGTTCCCGATTGATCGGCGCGGCTGATCATTATTTGGGCTCGTTTTTTCAGTTTTTCGGCGATCCCGTGGAGCTCATCCCGGGCGGCATGATTCTCGAGAAAGAAATCGAGATGGAGCTGCGCCTCTTGCGGGCGTCTTTCCCTCATAAGGGCTTCACCGAGTTTGAACCGGCTCACAAGGTCGAAGGGGTGGAGTTCGGCATTGGTCAGCAGGATTTCGAGGGCTTCTTTGTTGCGGTTGAGATTCATATAGCAGGAAGCCAGGGTTTCGCGGGTGGTCGAGCTCTCTAGTTTTTCGAGTGATTGCTCGAGGACGCGCGCTGCTTTGTCATATTTCTTTGTGCGAAAATAGATCGATCCCGCATGGGCCAGGAAAGTGGGATTCCCGGGATCGAGAAGCAGAACTTCCTCGATGATGGCGATGGCTTTTTCCTGATCCTCTTTCGACTGACTCATCAAGAGAGAGCGCGCTTTCGTGCAGCGTTTCCAGATCTTCAAACCATCACCGGGATCGCGCAGGCCGTCGATGATGCGCCCCGGCGGCATGGGGTTCTCGCCGGCTGACGAGACCGATGAACCCGCGTAACCCAGGGCTTCTATCCTTTTTTGATCTTCGCTGCCGAGCTCGATCCGCTCCGATTTCGCTTCCCTGGAAAGGAGTTGATGGAATATCCGCCTCATGCTTTCGGCTTTGTCCTTCTCCCTCGAATAGATGTTCTCTTTTTCTCCAGGGTCTTTTGACAGATCGAATAACCGGGGTTCGGGTCCGTCGATCAGCTTGTAACGACCGTCGGTGACGCCGAAGAGCGGAGACCAGTTGTAGCTGAAGAATGGGTGTGCTGCCTCGAAGTATGCGAGGGGGCTTCCTCGTTCGCCCGATCCGAAAAGGTAGGAGAGGTCCGTACCGGTCATTCCCTCCGGCTCCGCTCCCAGGAGCTTGAGAAGGGTCGGCGCGAGGTCGTTCATCGAGACTGACTCGGAGACAACCTTCCCACCCCGGAAACCGGGATGGTGGAGGATCATGGGAATGCGGACCGTTGTATCGAAAAGGAAGAAACCGTGGGAATCTTCGGCGTTGTCTCCCAGGCCTTCTCCGTGATCGGACACCACGGCCGTCAGGAGGTTTCGTCCCTTCGAGAGATCGCTGATCCCGTCCATGAGACGGCCGATTTCGTGATCCATGAAAGCCACTTCGCCCCGGTACTTGCGCCGCTGCAATTCTCCCTGAGAGAGCCCGGATCGGAGTCCCTTTCCGAGAGCATCGTCGAAAAAGGCCCGGGGAGGATTATAGGGAGAATGAGGATCGAAAAAATGAACCCACAGGAAGAAAGGTTCCGTCTTCGCCGAGCTTTTCAAGATTTTCAGTGCCTCGTCAACGACTTCGTTCGCCCGGCGCTGGTCTTCGGCCGTTCCCAGTGTGAGCTGGTGCTGGGGAACATCGAGGTAGATGTCGAAACCCTGGTCGAGGCCGAACGTGGAGTGCAGAACAAAGGCCCCCATCACGGCAGCGGTTCTGTATCCGGCGGCTTTCAGGCGTTCGGCCAAGGTCGTCACCTCCGGCGGGAGCCGGAATGTGGCATTGTCCCTCACGCCGTGTTCGAAAGGAAGCAGTCCCGTCAGGATCGTGGCGTGCGAGGGGAGGGTGACGGGAGCCACGCTCCGTGCCTGATCGAAGCGGATGCCTTCGCGGGCGAGGCGGTCGAGATTGGGTGTGATCCACTCGGGTCCGCCGTAGCAACCGAGCAGATCGGCACGCGTCGTATCCAGCGTGATGAGTAAAAGGCTCGATCCCTGGATCGTCTCGTTCCTTGGAGAACACGATACCGTAATTGCGACGATTACGAGTAGGGCAAGGGTCGTGATCCGTGTTTGGATGAACATAGGCTGATTGTAGCATCTGTTTCGATCCAAGTCATTCCGGCAATTTCCGATATACGAAATATTTCGTTGATAATACGACGGCATTCGTAAATACTCAAGTCCGGCTGAACGAACCGCAGTCAATCATATAAAGGGAACAAAGATGGCAAGACCGAAATCAACAGGGCCCACGGAAGGGGAACTGGCCATCCTCCAGGTGCTGTGGGAGAGAGGTCCCAGCACGGTCCGGCAGGTTCATGATGCGCTGCGATCGAAAACCCGCACAGGATACACCACCACGCTGAAGCTTCTCCAGATCATGGCCGAGAAGGGCCTCGTCGTCCGTGATATTACGCAGAGAACCCACATTTACCGGGCTAAACAGAGCGAAGGCCGGACTCTGCGCCGGCTGATGCGGAACATGATAGACAAGGTTTTTCAGGGGTCCGTTCAAAAAATCGTGATGCACGCCTTGTCGGCGAAAAAGACGTCTCCCAAGGGGTTGGCCGAGATCCGCAAGCTTCTCGATAAGCTGGTTAAGAATTCGAAATGAATTCGCCCGGTAATTGCACCGCTACATTCATGGTCGAGAAACCGGAATCGGAAATATGGCGCGAAATCATCCCGGCTCGGGAAGGGGATGAAGACTCCGCAGCGCGATGAGGGCCATCCCCGTTCCGTAGTGCCGGCCGATCAAGGGATTGTCCAGATAGCTTCCTCCCTCGGATCGTGCATCGAGAATCAGCTTCAGCACGGGATCGCGATACCTGGCTCGCTCCTTCTTGGGAAGAAGGCGGATCGCAGATGCCGCGAAGGCGTAATCGAACATGAGATAGTGGGATCCCTGGCCATGAAGACCCGCGTGCATCAGCGACTTCCCCTGTTCCCGGGCGTATGTGTGCCGGTGCTCCATGAAGATATCAAGGGACCGGCGGATGCCGTCGAGATCGCCCCGGCCGCCGCGAAAGAGCGCCTGTGAGCAAAGCGGCCCGCGTCCGGCGGCTCCTGGAATGGCTGTCTTGCGCGGTAGGTTTTCGTGATCGTGAAAGAGAAAATATTCGAACGTGCCGTTTTCGTTGTGCATCCGCTCGAGGCATCCCAGCGCACCGTTCGTCATCTCCTCCGGGACGGAAATACCGGCTTCTCCCGCTTCGAGAAGCGCTATGAGGACGGCCGCCGTGACAAAGCTGATCGATTGGTTGGACGGTTTGTCGGAGTTGCGTAGATCGGTGGTGACGTAATAGCTCCACCCGCCCCCTTTTTTCTGCTTCAGGCCGATCTCGGAAACGATCTCATCCATGATGGATTCGAGTTTTTTCCTTTTCACGAGATTCGTATCGATGCAGTCCGCCAAAAACCAGAGGGTGAAGGCTTTGCTCCATACCGTGTAGTCCATGAAGTAGGCGGTGTCGCCCGTCTTTTTTCTTCTCTCCCTGGCATCGAGCAGATAATCAGCGGCGCGCCGGACGGCCCGGGCCGCGGATGGATTTCTTCGAAAAGGCACCAGGCTCCGGGCACAGATGGCCGTGATGGCTTCGGTGAACTCGTTGGGAATTTCGCTCAGCGCCCTGCCCGCCTCGGACGGGCTGATCCAGGAACCATCTGAACGCTGGTGGCGCAACAGGAATTCGAACGCGTCCTTCTCAGCCCGGCGTACCTTGGAAAACTCGAGTTTTTCAGGTTCCGGTGTGTCGAGCAAATTCAGGATGTCCTCGTCGGGCCAGGCGAGCCTTTCTCCGAGACCGAGGGCAAAAGGAGTTCCAGTAAGAGCGGCGGCCGCTTTCCAGGCCCACCGGTTTTTGCCGTGCGATTCGGTGAGGCTACGCCACAGGGCGGCTGCATCGTCCTTTGCACCAAGCCTGAGCCGGCAGGCGCCCAGCCAGTATGTCGCCTCCGGAATCCTTTCGCTTTCCGGATACTCTTCGAGAATGCGGGTCAGCAGCTTCAAAGCTTCGTCGAACCTCTTTGTTCTCAGCAGAATCACGGCTTTGTCGACGGCCAGGTCGGCTTCCAGATCGCGGGCTCCCGTTGTCTTGTGTGCTTTCTTCAACTCTTTGAGTGCGTCATCACCTTTTCGGAGCCTGCGAAAAAGGGATGCTTTGAGACGATGTCCCCGCCCCGAGGCGGTTTTCTTCAGGATTCGGGACGCTTTTTCTAATTCCCCTCTTCGAAGATGCCATTCGGCAAGTTCGATACCTTTCCGGCCGCCAGGCGAGGAGGGACCGTCGAGGCCCGGGTGTTTCAACAGGTGATCAAGAAGAAAATCATGAATCGAAACCGCCACGATGCTCGAACAGTCACCGACCACTTCTCCGTCCGGAGTCACCAGAAGAAGGGATGTACCGAACGTGTTCGGGCCCATGCCGTAGGACTCTTGCGGCACAAAGGGAGCCTCCATCCCTTTTATGAACCGCAATGCCACGAAACGTTCCTGCACGAGGCCGACAACGTCGGGATCCATAAACGGCCCGGCGCTTGCCTCGTCCGAGATCTTGAAACCGGGCAGGAATCGAACGAGGACCATGACGAGTTTTTTTTCATCGCGTGCCTGTGCGGCGGCCTTTTCCCAATCCTCGACCCAAGCGATTTCAGATCCGCACTTGGCGGCAAGAGCATGGAGTTCCTGGTCTTTTTTTGTTTCCTCAGAAACCTGAGTCAAGGCGAAGGTCTTCCAAATTCGTTCGAAAGCAGAGGCGTGTGATTCGAATTCCCCGGCAGGGGCATGACACTGGAGGGTGTACTGAAACCCCCCTCCCACCAAGTAACATTGACGCAGCCTGAAGGTTTCTCCATAAGCCTCCATTTCAACAGTCAAACCGGGGGTCTTCCGTCCGGCGGAACCGGAAATCCACCCGCCGGTCTCGAAAATCGCTGCTTTGCTTTTTGTGTATTCGGATTTGTCTTCGATCCACTTCAGAATCCGGTCGCGGATCGTCACGGCATCCAGAAACGAATCGAGCGGTTTCACCCGGACCGATACCTGGACACGGCTATCCGATGTTTTTGGCTTGATGATCAGGGCAAGGGATCGAGCCGACGAATCGACATCCTCTTGGAAGATCCAGGTTTCGTCAGGACGTTCGATGCGAAAACCGTGTGATTTGCTGACATAGAGATTCTCATTCGGAGCCTGATCCTGATCGGCTTGGCAGGGCAGAGATGGCGTCGATAGCATAGAAAAGACGAAAAATGCTATACTCGAGGGGAGGAGGGACGATCGGATTCGTTGAAAGATTCCGGGCATCTGAACCATTCTTGTTTGGGATTACGGGATATCAGTAAGTTTATCCATCTCGCTTTTCTGCAAAAAAAGAACAAGCAGTCTAACGTGATTATAGAACATGGGATATGTTCGCTAAGACAAAATAGTAGACAATGATGTCTCTTTTTTTTCAAAAAACCTGAGTTCGATCGGCCTTTGATGGAATCTTTATTAAATGGAGGACGTACTCTGCGCATTGGCGAAGGCGCCTTGACAAGTGTTCCCCTTGGGGAACCAGTTAAAAGGATCTGCACCCCATTGAGGTGAGATTCTTTCGTGTTGGCCTGTTCAAACACTCGGGAAAAGTGGGAAGAAGACGTTTTAGTCTCATCAGAGCCGGTGGAATTCGGTTTCCATGCGGCTTTTTTTGTTTTCACCGGTCAGATGCTCAGAATCGAGTAAAAGACCCAGATCAAGAGAGCAACGGCTATCCAGCCGCTCGCGAACCCGGCCATGCCCGTCAGCGTGGGCCGGGGAATTTCGAAATCATCATGATCGATCAGCGGCCGACGGGGAGCGGGATCGACCCCTTCGGGAAGAGTGAATGGCGCGGTTTCGGGTTCATTCAGCTCGACGGGAGTCCGCAGACACTCATAGAATCTGTCGAGCTTCTCTTGCTTTTCCCGCTTCGTCACGAGGCTGATGATCACGATTCCAAGGAATCCCGCGCTGAGGTATAAAATCATCTGCCAGGGAAGATGGAGTTTGCCCTCGAAGAGCATGAAATCGGGAAGCTTGTGAGCCAATGTCTTGTTGAAATCCCAGACCACACCGCCGAAAAGACTGATCCGGCTCGTAAAGAGGAGGACCCCGAAGCTGATGAGCGTGGAGAACCATGCCGCTACGGACGTGGCGCGGCGCCAGAATAGACCGGCCCAGAAAGGAATGGCCATCATGGCCGAGACCTTCCAAAAGATTTCCAACCCCTGGACCACGTTCTCCAGCTGAAAGGCGAAGAAGATCCCGGCAAAGACGACGCAAGCGGCCGTGATCCGGCCGACGAGCATGTAATGTCCGTCGCTCTTTCTTCCGGCGAGACGAGGGGCGATATAAGGGCGGTAGATGTTGTGCGTGAAGAGCGCCGCCGACGAGACCATGAAGGCGTCGCAGGTGCTCATCACCGCGGCCAGCATGGAAGCGATGAAGAGCCCCGCCAGACCCGGCGCGATCCGGGGAAGGAGATCGTGGGCCATCAGGCCGTAGACCTGGTCCACATCCACTTCCCTCCCGACATAGAGCCCGAAAGCGCAGAGACCCGTGAGGACCCAGGCGATGGTGCAGACTCTTTTGAACAGGATGCCGACCATCACGCCGACGCGGCTCTCCATTTCCGTCTTGCCCGCGCCGGCCATACCCATGTGATGGGGCTGCGTCACCCATCCCACGAGGGCGTTGAAGGAAATGACGGCGATGTAGAAGAAAGTGATGCCCCGGGGCGCCACGATCTTGAAGAAATCAGGATTCTGAACGGTCTCGCGCAGGCCGGTCATCCCCCCCACGGCGTGGAGCGCGAACGGCAGGATCAGGAAGGAGAGCACGATCGTCATCAGGCCCTGTATGAAGTCCGTGACAATGGCGGCGTTCAGCCCCCCGGCAATGCCGTAAACAACGAACATGGCCGTCATGCCCACAATGGCAAAAGCGGGATCGATCGCGCCGCCCGAAACAGCCGTGATCATCGCGCTCGAGCCCCGGAGCATGACACCGATGTTGACCATGAGCTGAAGCATTCCGACGACGGCGAAGAGCGCGGCGACGCTGCCGCCAAAGCGCGCGTAATAGAAATCGGCCGTTGTGATGGCACGGCACCGCCTGAAAATGGGTGCGATCAGCCAGAAGAAAGGGGTCACGAAGAGCCAGAGCCACTGGTACCAAATCCCGGATGCTCCGGACCTGTATGTCTTGGCCGCCACGCTGACCGCCTGGTCGGAATGGGTGCCGGCTCCGAAAGTGAAGAACATCATCATCAGCTTTCCGAACGTACGGTCGCCGATGAAGAAGCTCGATGAGCTCTTGACACGCTTCGCGGACCAGAGGCCGATGAGAGTGATGCCGACGAGGTAAGCGGCGATAACGGCCC
Organism: uncultured Phycisphaerales bacterium; assembly: GCA_964633825.1. Lineage (GTDB taxonomy): Bacteria > Planctomycetota > B15-G4 > B15-G4 > CAYZWU01 > CAZWHE01. Next base: position 12,670 of record CAZWHE010000113.1, read on the forward strand.
AGTCGGTCCAGTTGACTCCGAGCACGCTTTCTCCTTTTTCTGAAAAGGACCGACTCACCCGGTATGGACCGAATCAACCAGGGCTTTCAGGTTATCGACCGGCGTGCCGGGTGAGACCCCCCCGCCGGCCGAGATGATCAACGGTCCGGCCTCTCGCGCCATGCGAAGCATCTTTGTCGCGGCCGCGCGGACTTCATCAGGGGTTCCGCGCGCCAGGACCTGGAGGGGCGGGATATTCCCCATCAGGACGATCCGGTCCCCCACAAGGCGCCGGGCTTTCCGGACATCGATCTCGTGGCTGAAATTGAAAACATCCATGCCCGTCTCAGCCAGCCCGCCGAACACCCTTTCGTTGGGAGTATCGTTGTGCAAGATGCGGATCAGGCCGGGAAAAACATCGAAGATCCGCTTGAGCTGCGGCAGAGCGAGCTGTCCGGCGTCGCGCGGATTGATCAGGCCGGCAACGTCGTCGAGAACGAGAATGCCGATCGGTTCTTTCATTGTTTCGAGCTGTGCCTTCAGCCATCGGATACAGAGTTCGGTTGTCTTTTTCAGGAGAGCGAGGCAGCGATTCGAATGGAGCTTGGTGGCCATCAGGAATTCGGAGAGACCGAGCAGATGGGCTGCGATTGCGAGAGGTCCCCTCGCGGCCGCCATGCGCGGCTCGATGCCCTCCTTTTTCAGCCGGGGGTACATGAGCTCGTACCGCCGTAAAACAGCCGGCATCAGCCCGTCTCTCCTGGGATCGGGAACGTCTCTTTCCAGAAGCAGATCGAGTCCGCCTGGAATTCCGCCCGGAAAGG
>CAZWHE010000114.1:0-13432 GCA_964633825.1 uncultured Phycisphaerales bacterium
TGCTGAGTGGGAGAGGCGTTCTCGTCGTCCTCGTCCACGAGTATCATGAGCGGATAGCCGATCGTGACAACCGGGCCGCTCAGAGAGAGGGCGTACGATGTGTCGCGCATGGCCAGCATGTAATGCCCGCCGGCGATGCGGAGGGGATCTTCGTCGCGGTTATCCGTCCCGTATTCGGGTGTGTGAACGACCCATCCCTTCCAGTGATGAAGCTCGACGCGGGACATGCCGTTCTGGCCTCCGTTTTCGTACCAGTATTTGACCATCGGTTCGTATTGGGTGTAGCGGCTCGTGTCCTTGATCGACTCGAGGTAGACGGGATGGGTGACGCTCGCCGGCCAGCCGCCGTTGTCATACCTGTAACCGCCGTCGAGGGTGCCGCCCCATCCGTGGTGGTCGCCGACCACGCGGATCGTGTCCTGATGGGGGAGGTTGGCCAGGTCGGTCTGCACCAGAAAGGTTTCGGGCTCCTGCCAGGATTGCGGCCCCGTGGCGCTCCAGTTCCTGTTGAGGTCGACGCCGTGGGCGTTGTAGCGCTGGTAAAGCTCGGTTCCGTCGGGGTTCACCATGGGATAGAAGACCCAGCGCACCTGCTCGGTGATCTCAGGGCCGGGCTGCCGTTCGTCGGGGAGCAGGTCGTTCAGACCGAGGAGGAAGTCGAGCATGCCTTCGAAGACGAAGCTGCACGACCACTCGTCGCCGTGCTGGCGGACGATGACGACCACGGTTCTTTTCCGATGGGTGGGAATCGCGCTGTTCGGGTCGTCGAAGATGATCCGGTAAATGGGGCGCCCCTGCACCGAGTTTCCGAGCACGGAGACGTCGAGGCGGGGATCGGAGGGCAGGTTGTTGATGTAATCGGTGAGATCGGCGAACCGGTAATACGACGCCCGGGCTTGTCCAAAACCGGGGGGAAGGAGCTCGACCAGTTCGCGCTCGCGCCGGATGGTGAGGAAGATCACAAGGCCATCAAGCGACGCCGAAGCCGGCAGGGAACGCCACGTTCCCGGGCCTGTCCAGGCGCGGGCCGTCCATCCGGTCTCGGGCGCCGGGAAAAGGACGTCGACTCTTTGGCCCTCTTTCCCCCGGACTTCGAAGACGGGAAGGTTGACGGAGGGGTCTTCGAGCAGATCGAGCGCCACCTTCCCCGGGCCGGCATTGCGGAAAGCGATCGCAGCGCCCGAATCTGTCATGTCGCGGAAAGCGGATGCAGAGAGAAGGGCGTCATCGCCGGCGGCAGCCGCCGGACCAACGACGATGGAGAGGGCCAAGACGACGAGAAAGAGCACAGACCTCATGGCACACCTGCTTTCTTTAGAAACAGCGAAGATCCTTTACCTCGGGATTATACATCAAATTGACATAATATGAAGGGAGAATCTACTTGGGTAGCGGTCCGATAGAGAACCGCGCCGCCTCCCTGAAGGGAAACGGCGCGGAGAAGTTTTTATGAGCAAGCGCCGGCCGCTCGCTATTTAACGAGCAGGCTGAAGCTGTCCCTGTCCCAATCGCCCCAGGATGTCTGGTAAAGGGCCATGGAGAAGATGTACGTACCCAACGGTGTCCCCGGCGGAAGCTTGAGCGAAATGTTTCCGCTTCCGCTGAAGTAGGGCGGCACGGTGTATGTGCCGTAGGACTTCGTCACCACAGCGCCGGAGGGGGTGCGGACCTCCAACCAGATCTGGATCGTCTGCGCGAAGGAGGTGTGGTTCTCCACGTGGACGGTCCAGGTGATCGTGTCGCCCGGCTCGGCCTCGGAAGGCGTGTTGCTCAGCCAGATGACGAGGGGGGGGGCAGCGCAAGACTGGATGTTGGATTGGGGATAGATATAGTCCGTCCAGACCGCGTAGCCTCCTCTTCCGAGCTGGTTCTTGTAGACGTAGCTCGCGTCGTGGTAGTCGAGGGTGTTGAAACTGACGGGCGGTGTCCACTCGTCCCAGAGCTGCTCCTTGTATGAATAGAAGAGAGTGCGGGCCTGCTGCGGCAGATTGACCTTCTCGTGCCAGAGGACGCGAAGCTCGCCGTGGTCATCCATGGCAAGGGTAACCATCGGAAAGCCCTCGATGGTGGCGGCCACCTGCTCCCGGTTCCCGAAGGTCGTTCCGCCGTCGGTGCTCGTGTTGTAGAAAACGCCTCCCTGATTGCTTCCTTGTGAGTACGTCACATGGGGATTGTCGAGGCCGTCAACAACAAGGCACGAATAGAGCCCGGCAATATCGGGCGTGCCGGGTGAGATCTGGCTCACGAGGACGATGGGCTGCCAGGAGGCTCCGTTGTTGGACGTAGAAGTGTGGTAAACCTGAAAGCCGGCCTGGGCCTCGTCCCAGATCACATGAGCACTCCCGGGCGACCAGTCGTAAGGGCAGGCGACGCACGGCCTTTCCGATTCGAAGGGGTTGTTGGAAACGTTTATGGGACCGTTGAAGCTGAAGCCGTTGTCGGTGCTCGCGCTGTAGAGGATTTCGTCTCCCGAACCGGGGCCGTAATAATCGATTTCCTGCCACACCACGTGGATTGTATTGAGGCCGTCGCAGTCGATGGAGGGGAAGATCGACATACTCCACGGAGAATTGCTGAGATTCAAGGGAACAGACCAGGCGTTCATCCCCGCGGGAGAATTGGAGTACCAGATGTCCCACGTGTCGCTCCAGACGAGGTGGAGGATGTCGCCCATGTCGATGGCCAGAGCGGGGTATTGAGCCGGTGCAAAGGGAAGCACCATCGAGGGGGTCCAGGTTTTGCCCCATGTGTCGAGACTCGATAAAGACTCGATCACGGGCACGGCGTGGGGGTTGCAGATCACGGCGTGGTAAAGACCCGTGCTGTCACGCACCACTCTCCGGCCGTTCTCCATCTGCGTATCGCCTCCCGTCATGATGAACGAGACATCGATATTCGCCGAGGCGATGGAGCAGATCAGGCCGGCCAGCAGAAGCGAAAAGGAAAGCAGGATTGATTTCTTTTTCATGTTCTTCATGGCTCTGACTCCTTAACAGTATTGAAAAAAATAGAAAGGCTCTGACTACAATCGATCACTTCAAGCGATCGTACTCATGAACGAGAGCGGTTCTATTAATCTCAGTGCGGAAACGGCGTGGGGGGGCTCATGAAATCCTGAAAAAAACCTCAACTATGCAAAAAACATAGAGCGAACGCACTGGAAGTGCGCGCAGGCGCGCCAGAGTGCGGTAGCTGTGGCCAAAGAGCTATTTTTCTGGGCCGCAGCGTATTTCATCCAACATCTTGGCCGACACGATGTCGTCGTGGTACAATATCGCCAGTAGGGAACAATTTTATAAAGACGCATGCAGGGCGATCGAAAAGGCCGTGAATGATCAATCAGGTAAGCTTGCTCGACAGGCGCGACGTGAAGCAATACACAGTGTGCTCGAAGAGTATGGTTTTATAACACGAACATGAGGCGGACGACCATTCAAGGCCCACGAGCAGGAAATAATCTCGTGATCACTACAATAACGAATTGCTTTGAATCGACCAATTTCTGAAGGAGGACAGAACCATGAATAGGATCGTATTATTAATGATTTCAGTTCTTTTTATCGTTGTTTTTTCGAGTAACGATTGTTTAGCAAAAGCAAAGATTGGAATCCCCGGCTTGGAAAACAAGGCGCGCCTCGATCGTACGACGGCGGATAGCCTTGTGGACATGCTCGTTACTGCTTTTGTCAAAGCCAAGAAGTTCGATGTGATGGAACGATCCTCTTTGTTGGCTATCGCTGAGGAACAGATGCTGGGTGCGTCGGGTCTGGTAGACCCGGAAGGAGCAGCAAAGATCGGGAAACTCGGCGGAGTACAATTCATGGTCGTTGGAGTGATCACTCAGTGCGGTTACTCCAAGAAAGAGACAAAAGCTTTTGGAATAACGGGAGGTCAGACTACGGCTCATATCGGCTTGGACATACGGCTTGTTGACACCAATACCGGACAGATCATGCTTGCGGAGTCATTTACCAAATCTAAAACGGCTGTCGGTATTTCGACCGGCGGGCTTAGAGTCGATTTGGCAAAAGGACCGATCAGCGAACTCGCGAGGGAGGTCTGTAACGAGATCGTAAGAGAGGTCATGTTCACCGTTTATCCACCCAAAGTGATCAAGGTCAGCAATGATAAGGTAACAATCAACTACGGGGAGAGTGTCATTTCGGTGGATGAGGTGTTTGAAGTCTATTCGCTCGGGGAAGAACTAATCGACCCTGACACGGGAGAATCGCTGGGAGCTGATGAGGAACTTGTAGGTACGATCAAGATTACGAAGACGACTGCAAAGATTTCGATCGGAATCATCATCGACTCCAATGGTGATATCGGCACCGGCATGGTGCTTCGCCCGAAGGTCACTAAGAAAGAGAAGAAGAAAGATTCGATTGTTCCATGGTAACCGCCCAAACAAAAAAGGGGTGGGCGATCGCCCTAACCCCTTGCTAATTAACTGGCGCGCCCGGGAGGACTCGAACCCCCGACCCTCGGATTAGAAATCCGATGCTCTATCCGCCTGAGCTACGGGCGCGCTTGCGATCACAATATAGCGCCCTCATTCCGGCTTGTGGAACAGAATTTCGGAGTTTATCCACCTCGGGATGGGAACCAGGGGAGAATGCCTACACTGGTTTAAAGATTCCGAATCATCTCTCTGGGATTTCCAAAGACAGTGCCCGGCTTGTGGCATGCGTTTTGCTTTATGGTTTAATGGCATCTCTGTAATTGACGCAAATAATACTCTTTTCATGAGGTGATCCGATGCTCGCACTGCGCCAGAAGAACCGGATGATGCACATTCTGCTCAGTCTTTTCTTTATTCTCTTCTTTGATTTTCACGATGCCCTCGCTTCACGGGCCCCGGGTTACGACCCGCCATTTGTGGAACAGATACCGATGCGCGACGGCAAGTCGCTGGCCGCGGACGTTTATCTGCCGAAAGCGGGCCAGAGCTGGCCGACCATTCTGATCCAGACGCCGTACAACCGGCTCTTTTATCGCATCGCCGGTCTACCCCTGCCGACCAGTGACTATGCCTTCGTCATCGTCGACTGGCGCGGTTTCTGGGGCTCAGCAAGCGCGGCCGCGCCCTTTCCCCATTACGGCAGGGACGGTTACGATTGCGTGGAGTGGATCGCCGGGCAGGCGTGGAGCGACGGCCACGTGGGCACATGGGGAGCCTCCGCCCTGGGCGGAGTCCAATACCAGACCGCGCGAGAGCATCCCCCTCATCTCGATGCCTGCGTGCCCTTGGTCAGGGACATGCAGTTCGATTACAGACACTACTATCCCGGCGGTGCGCTACGTGAAGAGCTGCTCCGCGTCTATCAGATCGTGGGCTACACGATTCAGGGAACGATCGTGAAACATCCGACTCACGATCTCTGGTGGCAATCGATGGAACAGGCATCCAGATATGCCGATGAAATCGATGTTCCCATGTTCATCATCGGCGGCTGGTACGATATCGATGTTCCGGGCTTTATGAAAACCTACCGATGGTTGAGTCATTACGGGGATCCGGCGGCCCGCGACGAGCACCGCCTCATGATCGGGCCCTGGGAGCACGGAAAGGAAGGGGAGTTGAAGCAGGGTGAACTCCAGTACCCGGGGGCGGAAGGCTTTGCCCAGCGGGCGGCCGTCCTCTTTCTCGACAAGTGGTGCCGCGGAATCGGCTCCGGCCTTCCCGGCATGCGCGTTCACTTCTTCGACATGGGAACGCGGCAGTGGCACGAGGCGGATGAATGGCTTGCAGCCGGAACTGAGGATCTCCGCCTCTACTTGCAGCCCGGCGGCGGGTTGCATATCGATCAGCCGCCTCTGGGCTCGGCGGCTGATGACCTTCCTTACGATCCTCTCGATCCCTGTCCCACACTGGGAGGAGCCGTCATCATGCCGAATATCCCCAGCGGACCGCGCGACCTGCGCAGCGGCGTGGAAGACCGCTCCGATGTGCTCGTCTACACGACCCCCCCCCTCCCGGAGAACGTCACACTCGCCGGTGCGCCGAGCGCCCTGCTCCATGCGTCATCGGACCGCAGGGACACCGATTTCATGGTGCGCCTTACCGACGTTTATCCAGACGGGCGGTCGATGCTCGTGGTCGACGGCGCTTGCCGCGGCCGCTTCCGCGACGGCACGGATGAGGAGAAGCTCATGACGCCCGGTGTTGTCTACAAGATCCCTGTCGGCATGAGCGAAACGGCCATCACCTTTCCCGCGGGCCACCGGATCCGGATCGTTATTAGTTCGTCGAACCATCCGCGTTTTCACGCCAACCCGAACGACGGCGGGCCGCTCTATGATCCCGGCGCGACGCCCCTCTTCGCCAGCAACAAGATCTACCACGATCCCGGCCGTCCCTCCTGCGTGATTCTGCCGATTCTGAAATGAGGTGGGGGGGGTAATAAAAAAGGGGCGGGACACACGCGGTCCCGCCCCTGGGTTGAAAAGGAGATCTGTTTTACTCCACGGGCATCTCCACGACATCCGTTGCTTGTCCGTACTGTGCGCCCTGGAACCAGAGACTCTTTCCCGCGGAACGCCACGGAACCTTTGAGGTCCAGATAACGGTTCCGCTCCCATCGGGCAGTGAGGGGCCGAGAGTCGCTTTCGGTTTCTTCAGTCCGATCGTGACGTTCAGGTCAGGGAACCAGGTTCTGCCCGGCCCCCTGTTGCTGAAGAGTACGTATGCCTCCACACCCGGCTGAGCGTTGCTCATTGTGAACGTGGCGTACTGGCCGGAAACGAGCGTGCTGGAGGCAACGGAGAAAGTGTAAGACGATGAAGCGGCAGCGAGCTCGTATGTATAGGCCGCTCCGGAATTGTTTCCGTTGTCGTCGTCTTCCCAGGCGCCGATCATCATCGTATCGCCGCAGATGGCGACGGAATTTCCGAAATGGTCATAGGCCGCACCATCCGATGCGAGCATCTTAATGTCTTCCGCCCATGTTCCGGTTTGAGAGTCGTAACGGAAGAGGTAGGCCGACCCGGAGTTTTGACCGTTTACATCGTCCTCCCACATCCCGATCAATGCGGTGTCGCCGTAGATGGAGACGGAGTTGCCGAAATAGTCAAACTCTGCTCCGTCGGAAGCGACGAGATGGACGACCTCTTTCCATCGTCTGTTAACAGCGTCCACATTGGGATCGCACCGGAAGATGTATGCTGAACCGGAATCGTGGCCGTTGTGGTCGGCGTAACGCGCCCCGATCAGGACCCGGCCGCCGGAGATGGCGACGGCGCAGCCGAAAAGGTCGTTGGCTTCGCCGTTCGAGGCGAGCAGCTTCTTTTCCTCCTGCCACGATCCGGAGCCGGGATCGTAGCGGAAAATATAGGCCGAGCCGAGATAAGATTCATCCCCATATGCCCCGATCAGCGCCACATTGCCATAGATAGCGACGGAAGCGCCGAATTCATCGCATTCCGCTCCATCCGAAGGGAGGAGCTTCTGTTCCTCGACCCACGATCCGGAACCGGAATCGTACCTGAAAACATAGGCTGAACCGGACCACAAACCGTTGTCCGTATCGGCGTACGCCCCGATCAGTGCGACATCGCCGGAAATGGCCACGCTGTTGCCGAAAAAGTCCCACGGATCGCCGTCAGAGGGGAGGAGCTTTGTTTCCTCCTGCATCCTTCCGGCAGCGGTACTGTAACGAAAGAGATATGCCGATCCGGCATTGAGCCCGTTAGTATCGTCTTCAAACGATCCGATCACCGTGGTATCGCCGCAAATAGCGACTTTGTTTCCGAAAAAGTAATTGGGGCCCCCGCCCGAAGGGAGCAGTTTCGTGTTTTCATACTGTTGCGACCACGCTGCCGGTGCGAGCGCCAACAGGAAAACGATCGTGACAAGTGATATTCCCCTTAACATAAGTGTGCCTCCTCAAGTGGGTTCTGAAAGATCCCTGATTCCGTTTTTTTATCCACCTTGTACTATTTCGTACTTTCATGGGTATTTCTTTATATTTATTATTTCTATTTTTATGAAATTTCTTTGATGGGCAGAATCCGTCAGAACCACCTGAACCGCCTGAAAAACCCGATGGCTCACTTTTACGCAAAAGAAGGGGATTCTTTGAAAATTCGGGCGGACTATCTATTCCATTGCTTGAAAAGGACTTCCCACTGATATTCAATGTTCGTTTGCTGCATTCTCTTGGCGGGTTTGCTCGACGAAAACCGGATGGAGGCATCGATGAAGGACGACAGGGACAGCCGGCTTCGCGGTCTGGCACGACTGGTGGGCAACACTCCTCTTCTTGCGTTCGAATTTTTATTCCGAGGGCGGAAGCGACGCCTCTATGCTAAAGCCGAAAATCTGAACATGACCGGCAGTATCAAGGACAGGATGGCTCTCCATATACTGCGCCAGGGCTACGAAAAGAACCGGCTCGAACCGGGCGCTCTCATCGTTGAGGCCACGAGCGGCAACACAGGCATCTCCTTTGCCGGAATCGGCCGGGCATTGGGCCACCCCGTAACGATATTCATGCCCGACTGGATGAGTGAAGAAAGGATCAATCTCATACAGAGCCTGGGGGCGCAGATCAATCTGGTGAGCAGGGAGGAGGGCGGTTTTCTCGGCAGCATCAACCGGGCCGATGATTTGGCCGGATCAACGAAGGGCGCTTTCCTTCCCCGACAGTTCTCCAATGAGGACAACGTGGAAGCCCATTACCAGACGACGGGGCCCGAAATCTGGTGGCAGCTCAGGTTCCTCTCACAAAAGCCGGACGCTTTCGTTGCCGGTGTTGGAACGGGCGGCACCGTGATGGGTGCGGGCCGCTTTCTGAAAGAGAAGCATCCTTCCGTGAAATTGCACCCTCTGGAGCCGGCCAACTCGCCGACTCTCTCTGCGGGACACAAGGTGGGCAAGCATCGCATCCAGGGGATTTCGGATGAGTTTGTCCCGCCGATTCTCGATCTCGAATCCCTGGATCACGTCGTCGGTGTCGATGACGGGGATTCGATTCTCATGGCGCAGAAGCTGGCCGGCGAGCTCGGAATCGGAGTGGGAATATCCTCGGGAGCCAATTTCCTGGGTGCTTTGATGATTCAGGAGGAGATGGGAAAGGATGCTGTCGTGGTCACCGTCCTTCCTGATGACAACAAGAAATATCTCAGCACAGATCTTCTCAGGGAGGAGCCGGTGAAAGAAGGTTTCCTCGCCCCTGAGATCGAACTTTTAAGCTTCCGGGCGTTCAAAAGGGTCTGTCACACCTGCTGCGATCCCGTGGATTGCCTGCAGACCGGAAAAGCGGAATTGTCAGAGGATGAAGCACCGCCTCCCTGCCCGCGGAGGAAGTGAGAACAGGTTTCATCGTTAAGAACGGCGTGCCGAAATCATTGAAATTCTTCGAGCTACACCGTCTCTGCCACCACGTTCGTTGCCTGTCCGTACTGCGCACCCTGGAACCAGACGTTCAACCCTGCGGCTCCGCCTGGAACCGGCGCCGTCCAGATGACGGTTCCGCTGCCGTTTGTCTGCGTGGGGCCGAAGGCTTTTTTTATCGGAAGAGCAAGGTCGATGGTCACGTTCAGAACAGGCACCCAGACGCTGCCCGGGCCGGCCAGGCTGTAGACGAGATATGTGTCCGTGTTCGGATCGCCCCCGGTTATGGTAAAGGTGGCTTGCTGGCCGGGATTGAGGTTGGCCACGTCGAGTTGGAAAGCGGGGGTTTCGGTTACCCTCACGTTGTCCACTTCCCACCACCAGTCCCAGTTGGCGTCGTAATAGCGGAACCGAACCTGCGCCTGCTGGCCTGCATAAGCACCCAGGTCGATGCTGATATGAACACCTGTGGGATAACCGTTGTCGCCGCCGCTGTAGTTGGCCAGGTTGGTCCAGGCTCCCCCGTTGATGCTGATGTCGACATCGGCCTGTTCGTTTAGTCCGCCGGAGTACCACCTGAAGGAGTGATCAAACTCGAGAGTGGAGCCAACGGGAACAACGAAAGAGGGCGTGATCAGCTCCGCGTCGATGGCTCCCCAGCCGTAATAATCCGAGTCGAGCGTCGCACATTCTCCGGTACCGCCCGTAATGTTGGCAATGCCGAAAAAGGTATTCAGGTCCCATCCCGTGCTGCCTGGCGTATTGTCAACCATAGTCCAGCCCGCCGGTGGAAAGGTACCGCCGTCAAAATCTTCGGATATCACATCAGCCCGTACCGCTGTGGTCGAGATCACCAACCCGATCACGAGGACCTGAATTCCGCGAAGGATCATCTTTTTTCTCCTTTCATGGAACGAATTGCACACCCGTGGCGTTCGAGGCAAAGTTGACGGGACTCATCGTCACCCAGGCAAGGTGAAGCGTCTGGCCCGCCAGGCCGGGATTCAGCACGGAAGCCGGTGTGTCCAGCAAGGCCGAGCCGCGTCCCGAGGCATCGAGCGTCGACTGGAAATCGACCAGGTTTGAAGAGTTCCAGTTGTTGTGGATCTGGTTGAAAGCAGCATCGACGTTGAGGGGGATATGCACCGATCCGTAATCAAATCCCGGGGTCGTGCCCGACAGCGATCCGAGGACACCGTATGACCGCCCCGCCATGGAGGCGCCTCCTTCGAGCATCAGGTTGGCCTGTCCGCCCGATGAGACCGATATCTCGTTTTCCACGGCAACGACCATCGAATCTCCGCTGAGATAGCGCATATAGGCCGCCATGATCTTGGCTTTGTTGCACGTGGCTCCCGAGTCTTTCATGGCGCCGAACCAGAACGTTGAGTGAATGGCTCGGTAGGACCCGTCCGAGCCGGCGTAGGCCACGGCGCGCCCGTAGTTTTTCTGACACTTGAACAGGATGTCGCCGCCGTTGGAGCTGATATAGTCCACGTACTGATCCGGGTAAGCCGAACCGTAAGTGTAATTAATCTGCGCTCCCTCCATAAGGGTACCCGTCTGACCCGTCAGGTTCTGCACATTATTTATATAGCTGCCGTCTCCCACGTAGGTGCACCCGAACATTTTGTAGAAGTTCGTGTTTTTTTGAAAATATCCGAAGTCATTGCCGCCCACGTAAATGCCTTTGCCGTCGTTGAGGAAATTGATGAGGCTCGTCTGCTGACCACTCGTCAGCTGATAATCGCTCATGCCTCAGCAGTAGGTTCCCATGATGACAAAGATGACGTTGTAGGGAGAGAGGTTGCCGGGAAGAGTCGTCGTCGTTGTGAAGGTGTAGCCGTTGGCCGTGAGAGCCTTGGTGATGCCGTAAGTGGCGTCCACCTGTCCTCCCCCCTCGGGGTCGTTGAACTTCTTGTTGTGATCCTTGTCCCAGACGAGGATCGATTGGGCTGACGCCGGCGCTGCGACGCAGAAGAGCACGGCTGCCGTCATGATTAGGGTGAGTGTTTTCATTACGAACTCCTTTCGGGCCTAAAGGAACGGAATCTCATGATCGTGATGACGCGCCAATGTGAATAGGCTACTCGACCTCCAGAATCAGGAGATTGGTGAGCTGAGGATTGACATATGCCTGCATATAACGCACATCGCCCGGGCTCCATGAAACCGGAGCCAGCGCTTCTATAGTCAGTATACCGCTCGCGGGAATGGTTCCAACGTTGAACTTGAGAAAAGGGGGAAGGAGATAGAGATCTCCATAAGCCGTGGACTGGGGCGGGTCCTGGAGACCGGAGCCGAGGACGAGCTTGACCTGCTTGGACGGCGTTCCGACGACTTTGATATTGAAGTGTCCGTTCGGGGTGACGTCCCCTGTATGGTAAAAGTGAAGATGGAATTCGTCGGAGCCCATATCGACAGTGCCGTCGGCGATCCGGGGATCGCCTTCCATATCTTCTAAGGGAATCAGAAGCGCTGAATTGTCGCCCATCTCTTTGCAGGGGGATGTGATGGTCAGGTGGTAATCGTTATCGGATGGGTCGCAGAAGAGCGGGTCGTCGTCGATATTGCCCGTGCCCGTCCAGCCCCCCATGACATCGGAATAGGTGATCACGGGGCTTCCCGTTGCCACGAAGATCTCCGAGCCGACGGGTGAGTTGTTGTCCCAGAAGATGGAGTTTGTCACCACCGGCGAAGAGTCCAAACAGTAAAGACCTCCGCCGGAAGTAAATCCCCAGTTGTCCGAGGCTGTGTTGTTGTCCATGGAGGGATCGGACCGGTCGCAGAAAAACCCGCCGCCGTAAAATGCCGAGTTGGAGACAACGGTGTTGTTGTAGATCACGGCGTCCGCATTGATCAGGGTGATCCCGCCGCCGTATAGGGAATCGAAAGAAGAGTTCCATGAGATGTGATTGTCCGAGATCGTACACGAGGAATCTTCACACGCAACGGCGCCGGTCTGATTTCCCGAGATCTCGTTGCTGCTGATCACGGAGGCGGAGGCCTCGCCGCACCAGATCCCGCCGCCGATAATGGTCTGGTTGTTCATGATGATCGAGTTGTCGGTGATTTCCGGGAAAGACCCGCTGCTGGCGATTCCGCCTCCCCGGTCCGCCCTGTTTCCGAATATGATGTTGTGGTCGATGACGGGGGAGGAAAACATCTTGCAGTAGATGCCGCCGCCCCGGCCCGAGGCCGTGTTCATTGTGATTTTGTTGTCCCTCAGCGTTGGAGACGCACCGTCGCAGAGGATGCCGCTCCCTTCGGTGGCAAACCCGTTCGTGATCGTAAACCCCGAGAGAACGGAGCTCCGGCCTTCGCCGCCGCCGAAGGTGACCACGCTTCCCGTCATGTTTCCGTCGATGGTGGTGGCATAGAGGCCGCCGCTGCTTTCCAGGGTGACGGCTTTGCCCTGAAAATCGATGTTCTCCGTGTAAACTCCGGGATCCACCACGATGGTGTCGCCGTTGTAAGCGGCGTCGATGGCGCTCTGGATCGTGCTGTACGGGGAAGGGACGTTCAGTGTCTGTCCTTCGTGAAGCTCGTCGGCTCCCATGTCGACGGTTCCGTTGTCGATTCTGGGGTCGCCGTCGAAATCTTCGCCGGGGAGGCTCGGGACGGAGTTGTCGCCCGTGTCGGCGCAGGGCGAGCCCGTCGTGATGTGGAAGTCGCTGTTGGGCGCGTCGGCAAAGAGGGGATCGGCGTCGATCATGCCCGTTCCCCAGTTCAGTGTGCAGCCCGGATCGACATAGACCAGGGACTGTCCGCCTTCCACATCGGAATAGCTGATATTGAAGACCGAAGGATGGGGGGTGCTGCCGATCCAGATCTCGGGACCTTCGGGCGCGCTGTTGCCCCAGAGAATGGTGTTTGCCGTTTCGGTGGCGGCATTGATGACGATATAAAATCCGCCACCCTGCTGTCCCGCCGTGTTTCCCGAGATCGTGTTGTTCGTGAAGACAGGAGAGATATTGCTCCAGCAGCAGATCCCTCCACCGTAGTTTATGGCCGCGTTCCCCGAAATCATGTTGTTGACCACAAGGGGGTCGGAATTGTTGTAAATGTATAAGCCTCCTCCCTTGTATGCCGTGTTGT
>CAZWHE010000115.1:0-13393 GCA_964633825.1 uncultured Phycisphaerales bacterium
CTTCACAATCCATTTCGTGCTGACGAGGGCGCCCGTCGCTTTGAGCTCGATCTCATTCGTGCGGCCGCTCTCTTTTTCTGAAAAAGCCTGCACCCCGATCTCGAAGGTCCGGTAACCGGGCGCGTCGGCCCGGACGATGAACCGGCCCGGGATCGCCCCCTCGACAGGGGAGACGGTGACGTCCTTGGGTGCGCCGGTGATCCGGAAACGGCCGCCCGGACCGTAGACGAAGAACCGGGCCTCCCGCCCCCCCGAAACCCGCGACGGCCAGATCATGGGCTTTTTAAAGTCATAGGGACCCCACTCGTTGATGAGGATGTACTCCCGGCCGCGGCGTGCTCCCGGCGGGAGGAAAGCGTCCATCGAGCCCGCTGTCTCGGGCGGGGTGAACTTGCGGGAGGGCTTCTTGAGGCCGATTTGGGTAAATTCCAGTTCCGTATCTTCCGGCCAGTCGAAGTTGTCGGATTTGAGCGTTCCTCTGCATTTGTCGTCCTCTTGGACCGTTTCTTTGCAGCCGATGAAGAAGTTGGACTCGATCCGGGTGTCAATCGTTTCCCTGAGCCGGATGGCGATTCTGTCCTTGGAGAAACCGTTCATGCCGATGAGGTTCTTTTCGGAGTTGGTGTTCTTCTTCTCCCCATAGGGCGTCTCCATCAGGTCCTTGTCGTAATCCCACCAGAGATCGACGGCTACGGGGTTGTGGGCAAAGGTGTTTCGCTCGATCACGCTGTTGCTGCCGTGCTCCCAGGCGATGCCGGCGCCGGCGCAGTTCTTGATCTCGTTTCCGGCAACGTAATTGTTGTACGAGTAGCCGAGCCAGAACCCGTGCTGACAGTCGTTGCACTTGTTCTCGATGAACCAATTGTTGTCCGAGAAAGTGGCCTCGATCCCGTTGGCCACGGCGTGGGAGAAGTCGTTCTTGTAGAGGACGTTGTTGTTGCAGCCTCCTTTTCCCGTGCGCTTGAGCGTTTCGTTGCCGGCATAGAGGAAGAACCCGTCCCCGCCGTGAGTGGCCGAGTTCCAGCCGAAGAAGTTGTCCGAGCACTGCTCGAAAAAGAGGATGCCGGCCGAGTCCTGTCCGCGCCAGTAGACGCCGTGGGAGTAGCCGCGCACGCACCAGTCGAACTTGTTGTGGGTGATCGTGTTCTTGCATGAGCGCCACATGGCGAGCCCCCAGCCCGAGTTGAAAGAGAAGTCGTTGTCATACACCTGCGTTCCGGTGACACAAGAGAGGATGATCCCGTTCTGCGAACCCCGGCCGCGGCAGTTCCGGACCACGCTGTCGCTGCACTTCTTCAGCCAGATGCCGGCCCCGTAGTCGTTCCGCCAGTGGTCGTTGTCGTTCTCGTGCGGCCAGAGCCAGTCCGATCCGTCTTCCCGCTCGGGAGTGCTCTTCAGGCGTTGGGCGAAGTTGCCCGAGAGGTCGCAGTTCTCGATCAGGATCTTTTCGCCCTCCTCGACGCGGATGCCCGTCTTGAAGCCCCGGATGCGCGCGTTCTTGATCGTCACGCGCGAGCGGCCGAGAGAGACGACGGCCGTTCCCGCGAACGTGTCGGGAGAGGCCCCCTCGTTGCAGCCGACCAGCTCGGAGCCGTTGAAGTCGACGGTGACTCCGCTCTTGCCGATGATGAGGACGCCTTTTTCTCCGGCATCGGTGATCCGGTAGGTGAGAGGCTTGATGCGCACATCGCGTGTGACCACGATCCCGGGCTTGTCGAGAGTGATTTCGTGAACAGTTTCGGAAGGCGGGTCCGCTACGGGGACGAGGAGGAAGACGAGTGAGAGAAGAGTCATGTCTGTGGCTCCCTTTGATTTCGCTTTTCAACAATGCAAGCCTAAACCATAATCCTGTGGCCTTAGCCATACAAGGTGTAGCCTTGCATGGCCGCTGCCGCGCAAAACCGCGGCATGTCATGATTCCCTGGATCGACGGATCGGAGGTCGACATGCTCTCCTGTTTATCGAATCGCCTCTTGCTGTTCATGACGCCCTTTCTCGTCCTCTCTCTCTTCTCGTGCTCGGTTCTGGCCCCGGCCGGCGAAGGGCCCCGGTATACGAAAGGAACGCTCACCGTCGACCGGGTCGTTCGTTTCGAGCACCGGCTGGTCAACTCGAGCGCCGAGCGGGCCGACATGGAGATCTTCATCGCCGTTCCCCTGGAGAACGAGAGGCAGAGAATCCGCTTTTTCCAAGCCGACCCGACCTTTGTGGAAGAGATGGCGGATGAGTATGGAAACAGGATCCTGCACTACATCGATCGGGACGTTCCGCCCGGCGACGTGGTGGCCCACGGCTGGATCGCCGAGGTGGAGCTTTCGAGCTACACCCTCGACAGGGACGGAGGATCGGGCCGGGATCTCTCTTCCCGGGATCGCGAGATCTTTCTTCGCGACGGCGAGAACTACGGCCTCACGACGGAGACGGTCGGCGATCTCGCCGACGTGCTCGTCAGGGGATGCACGAACGACGAGGAGGCGGCCCGTACCATCTTCGGTTACGTGATCCGCAGCCTCCGCTACGAGAGGGACGACGTGTGGGACCCCGCGCCCGCCGTCATCGAGAGGGGATCGGGGTCGTGTTCCGAGTACAACTACTGCTTCATGGCCCTCTGCCGGGCCGCCGGGATTCCGGCGCGATACACGGGCGGGATCGTTCTCCGCCGGGAGGCGGCGGAGTATGACGCCCGCGTGATCGAGGACGCCGTGTTCCACAGGTGGAGCGAGGTCTTTGTCGACGGCCGCGGCTGGATTCCCGTCGACTGTTCGCGCGCCAGCGGCGAGGTGAAGCGCCACGGCAATCCGGACAACTGTTACGGCCGCCTCCCGGCCGGCGTCCTTCAGTGCGTCCGCGGCGACGGGCTCGGCGGGACGCCCCTCGGCTGGGATTACCTCTCCAACCAGAAGCTTCCCTACGAAGAGGACGTCGACTGGTCGGGGAAAGTGGGGTTCTGGGTTTCCGATATCGTGCCCGGCGCGCTCGCCGCCCGCGTCTCCATCGTGGAAAAAAAGCTCGGCCTGAAACAGGACAGGGCTCTTTTCGACGAGCTTCTCGAGGACTCGATCGAGCGTGAAATCCTCTTTCTCTTCCGAAACCTCCTGAAAAGAAGCGCCCTCCCCGATCTGATCGATGCGCTTCATGCCGCCCGTCATCCCGAGGCCGTCTACTGGTCTTTGCTCGCCGAGCACAGGGGTATGGGAGAACATCCCGCCGGCGTGGACGCCGAAGCCGCCGGCGGGTACGGCACTCTTTCCGGCAAAGAGCTGAAGGACCGGATCGCTGAATACTATTTCAAGGAGGACGGCGGCCGCGACCTCTTTTCCTTCGAATACTGGTGGCGCAAGGCCCGGCCGAAAACGCGCTGGGACGATGAAAAAGGAGTCTTTGTCCTGACCGACACGGACATCAATATCTACTGAAAGAGGGGGGACACGATACGCAGTAACGCGTAGCATGTTTTTTTGTGCAGGAAAGAAGGGGAATATCTCAGAACGTCGCCCGGGCCCCGGGCACAGACCCCCTGCGTCCAGGGCCGGACATTATTTGTGTATTCTTCCTCTCTTTTCGGGTGAAAGAAGGGGGGGGCTACGCGTCATCGCGTATTGTGTCCCCCCTCTTTCCGTCGGAGGAGCACTTTCTCCCAGGGGAGAAGCTTTCCCACGAGGCGGTCGGTGTAAAGCACGCCGTCGAGATGGTCGATCTCGTGCTGCCAGATCGCGGCGTTGAAGCCCTCCGCTTCTTCGGAAATGCGTTCGCCCGTTGCGAGGGAATACTCCACGGTGATCCTCCTGTTGCGCCTCACCCGGCCGCCCACGTCCGGGATGCTGAGGCATCCTTCCCAGCCGAGGGCGGAGTCGTTGGAGCGCGAGGTGATGACGGGGTTCAGGGCGAAGAGGGTCCTGGGCGAATCCGAATCGTGGTCGAGAAGCACGGCAGCGACCCTGAGCGAAAGCCCCACCTGGGGTCCGGCGAGGCCGACTCCGTCGGAAGCGTTCATCGTGTTGATCATGCGCTCCGGGATCAAGCCGAGATCCATGCCCACGGGCGCGGCCCGCGCACGTCTTCTGAGAACGCTCGATCGCGGCGGGTCGTTGACCACCACGTCGAAGTCGCTGCGATTCTGGCGGACCAGGACCTCTTCTTCGAGGGACCAGAATGGGGGAGAGACGCAGCCCGGAAGCGCCAGGGCTCCCAACGTGAGGCCCGTCGCGGCGGCCGAGGCGGCAAGGAAGCGCCTGCGGTCGATTCCGTCATCCATCGTTCTTCTCCGGGAAGAGGGGGAGCGTTCTCGATCGTTTCGATTTCTCGGAGTAGAAGTGGAAGTGTTCGCGGCACCGGGGGGCGTAAGCTTCTTTTCCGCCCACGACGATAAGGGGGGAATCGTAGGGCGCCACCTCGTTGTTGATGAAACGCTGCACGCGCGTCGCCTCGCGGCCGCAGATCTCGCCGTTCGCTTCGTGCGTGCAGATCGCCTTGAGGTAGATCATGTAATCGGCGCATCGGATGAGGTCTGCGATCGTTCGCTTTCCGTCGCGGAAAGGGAAATACTCGTCTCGAAAATCCTTGAGCAGCCCGGAAGCCACCACGGTGCGGCCCGTGTTGGCGAGCCCTTCGCAGACCTCGATGATGTCGTTCGAGAAGAACTGCACCTCGTCGATTCCCACGGCGCGCGTTGTGTCCTCGATCCTCTCCAGAATCTCGCGGGCTTGGGCGATGTACTCGACGCGCCGCTTCAGACCGTCGTGTGACGAGATGTGGGCCACGCCGTACCTGTTGTCAAGCGATGGCTTGAAGAGCTGCACCTTTCGCCCAGCGATCTCGTACCTGTTCACGCGGCGGATCAGCTCGGTGCTTTTGCCGCTGAACATCGTTCCGATGATGAGCTCGAGCGTGCCGTGGGTTGCATCCATAAATGAGTAGGGTGACCCCTCGGAGAATATTTGTCAATGGTGAAGGAACCGGCCTGCCGGAAAGAGCGCCGATTTCGGGCTTGATTTACAAGATTGCCTTGATTCGGCACTCTTCTTCCTCTAGAATTTCTCGTTCTCTATCTTGCGCGTGCATATGAACGCGTCGAAAGAGTCATTATTGCTATAATTATTTAATAATAATTTAGTTACAACAAAGAGGAGTCCCAAGGAGGAGTTTTGATGTACGGAAAAATCAAACAGGATCTGATCAAGGAAATCGAGACCACGCGCGAAGCGGGTCTTTTCAAGGAAGAACGGATCATCATGTCGGAGCAGGGCGCCGAGATCACGGTCAAGGGAGGGGAGAAGGTTCTCAATTTCTGCGCTAACAACTACCTCGGCCTGTCGAGCCATCCCAAGCTCGTAGAGGCGGCCCACAAAACACTGGACGAATGGGGCTACGGCATGAGCTCGGTCCGCTTCATCTGCGGAACGCAGGAGCTGCACAAGGAGCTCGAGCGCCGCGTCTCCGAGTTCTTGGGCATGGAGGACACCATCCTCTACGCTGCCTGCTTCGATGCCAACGGCGGCGTGTTCGAGCCCTTCCTCGACAAGGACTGCGCCATCATCTGCGACCAGCTCAACCACGCATCGATCATCGACGGCGTCCGGCTCTGCAAGGCCCAGCGCTGGGTCTACGCCCACGGCGAGATGGGTGACAAGGAGATCGACTTCCAGGGCAAGAAGCTCAAGGGGCTCGAGCGCTGCCTCAAGGAAGCCAAGGACTGCAAGTACCGCCTCGTCTGCACGGACGGCGTCTTTTCCATGGACGGCGACATCGCCAAGCTCGACGAGATCTGCGACCTCGCCGAAAAGCACGACGCCCTCGTCATGGTCGACGACAGCCACTCCACCGGTTTCATGGGCAAGACGGGCCGCGGCACCCACGAGCACTGCGGTGTGATGGGGCGCGTCGACCTGATCACGACCACCTTCGGCAAGGCGCTCGGCGGCGCGTCGGGCGGATGCACTTCGGGACGCGCCGAGATGATCGAGTGGCTCCGCCAGAAGAGCCGCCCGTACCTCTTCTCCAACACGCTGGCGCCGGCCGTTGCGGGCGGCACCCTCCAGGTGATGGACCTTCTCACCGAGACGACCGAGCTCCGCGACCGGCTCGAGGAGAACACGCTCTACTTCCGCGAAAAGATGACCGATGCCGGATTCGACATCGTCCCCGGCGTTCACCCCATCGTGCCGATCATGTTCGGCAAGTTCGAGAACGACGCCAAGCTCGCCCAGGAGTTCGCCAACGACCTCCTCGACGAGGGGATCTATGTCATCGGTTTCTTCTACCCCGTCGTGCCGAAGGGCCACGCCCGTATCCGTGTCCAGATCTCGGCCGGCCACTCGCGCGAGCACCTCGACAAGGCGATCGCGGCTTTCACCAAGATCGGCAAGAAGCACGGCGTAACCGGCTGATTCGAAAAAAGACCCGCCCCGGCCCCGGACGCGGGGGATTTGCGAGCATAATCCGCAGGCCTTGCGAGGACTTGCTCGCAGATCCCCCGCGTTCGGGGCCGGGGTGGGTTATGCAGAATGGGTATCGGGGTAGCGTCCCACGAGAGGGTATTTGAAATAAAATCCGTCGGCAGCCTTGATCGCGCCGATAACGGGAAGGGCGATAGCCGATATGAAAACGACTCCGCTTAAAATCAAGGCGAGGGGAATGCCGATAAAGGTCAAATACATAATAAAAATGGGAATGCCGCTCAAAAAGACGGCGATATTGAGGTAGAGCGCCTGTTTGGCGATCGACGAAGTCACCGGGGATTCGCTCTTTGCGAAGACGATGATGATGGGGACGATGATACCGGCGAATATAATGATATAACCCGCCAGTCCGGAGAGGTGGGCGATGATGGCCCAGCTTCTCTCTTCCGGCGGAATCGAAAAGCGTTGGTTCATGACAATGGTCCTTATAAGAGTCGATACATTAGAGGATAGGATATTATAACTACTTTGGTTGTCAAGGGTTGAGAGAAACAATGGCCGCAATGTCCGATCTTTTGGATCCGGTGAGGAGATCGAGGATCATCATCTCTTGCGCTGAGGGACGGTCCTGTGGTAAAATCCTCGATTCTTATTTATCCCCGGTTTTGGAAAGGATGGATCCGAGTTGAAGATCACATTCGATTGTGTTTCGTGCATTCTCAGAAAAGCGTTTCAAACCTGCGAGCTCGTCGGGCTCGACGGGAAGAAAGAAGAAGAAGTGGCCCGGGAGGTCTTGAAGTTCCTTTCCAACATTTCCTTCGACCAGAGCACCGGGCTGATCAATATGGAACTGAACCGTCTCCTCACCGATCTCACCGGCGAGGATGATCCCTATAAGAATGCAAAGAGTTTTTACACCGACCTGGCACTGCGCGCTTACCCCGAACTGAAGCACACGGTCCGCGAGTCGGAAAAACCTTTCGAAACCGCTGTCCGCATGGCTCTTGCCGGAAACTCGATCAAGTATGTGTTCAACGGCAAGATCGACAACGTCACCCTCTTCAACGGGATCGAGAGCGTGCTCAGCCATCCCCTCGCCTATGACCACATTGCCCGTCTGGAAGAGGCTGTCCAGAAAGCGTCCAGCATTCTTTACCTGGCCGACAACGCCGGGGAGACCGTGTTCGACAAGCTTCTCATCGAAGAGCTTCCCACGGAAAAAGTCACCTACGTGGTGAAAGGGGGGCCGGTCATGAACGACGCCACTCTCTTCGAAGCCGACTTCGCCGGTCTGACCGATCTCGTCGAGGTGATCGAAAACGGATCGAATGCTCCGGGAACGATCCTCGATATCTGCCCCCAAGGCTTCCAGGACCGCTTCAACGGATCCGACCTGATCATCTCCAAGGGACAGGCAAATTTCAAAGCCCTCAACGGTGTGGATCGCGAGATCTACCACATCTTCATGGTCAAGTGTTCGGTGGTGGCCGATAATCTCGACTGCTCTCGAAACGCCCTCGTCGTCAAGAATTCTTCCCTCGATCACAACGGTAAAAACGCGGCGGGGTAAGGGTACCGGGCCCTCTTGTGGCCCAAGGAGACTTTCCTGCCGCTCTTCGCATCAGTGGTTCGGGAAAAGCTCGCTCCACCCGTAATAGACCCTGTTGGAGTTGGCGGCGCCGTTGAAGGTCTCGTTGAAGGCGACGTACATGTCCATCAGGTTGGGCCGGAAGCACGCCATCTGATGCGTGCCGATGTTGGAGATGTCGCTTTCGATGTCCCACACCTCCTCCGTGTCCACGGCATAATCCACGGAGAGCTCGGAGACCTGATGGCTGTATCTCGGGCACCAAACCGGAGTGTAGAGGAGGCGGTGGTGGTTGGTGACCGCCAGGAGCTCAGTCGAATTGAGCAGGGGATTGTGATCCATGTTGTTCGAGGCCGTGCGGAGGGCATGCCCGTAGTAATTGATCTCGAGAACGGCGCCGGCGCCTTCTCCGGGGAATCCGGGAACGGGGCAGGGAGAGAGAAGGCTGAGCTCGAAAGAGCCCAGGGCCTGGCATGACGTCACCGCCTGGTAAACGTCGAAGTGGGTCTCGTAACCGTCGCCGTCGAAGTCCTTCCTCTCGATCCCGGTCCGGAGCGAGAAACCGACCCCCGTGTAGGTCAGCGGATAGACGGTGCCCGATCCCTGGTGGTTGCCGTAGTTGACGGCGGCGGCGACGCCGTCTTCGTTGAAAGCAGTCAGGACGGAAATCAGCCCCGGCCAGGAAAGGGAGATGAAGGGCTTCTCGTCGGGAAGGGACGAATCGAATGCGATGATCACGCTTTTCGTGTTCAGGTGGCCGCTCGGATCGAGACCCCAGTCAAGGTCCCGGGCGAAGACCGATCCTCCCGCAAGAACAGGATCCGCGGCGGTGGCCCCGCCCCAGCCGAAAGTCGCCGAGCAGGAGAGCTGGCCGAGCTCGGCCACGAGGTTGGCGGCGAAGATGTCGTCCTCCGTGAGGTCCCGGCCCAGGGCGTCGATGGTGATGTCGGTTCCATGCGCGACCATGCCGTCGTACATTCCGTCGATCTCGTCCTGGAACCGTCCGTCCAGAACGAAGGCATATTGCACGAGGGGGAGGAGGACGAGCTCGTACGTGAGGGGATCGACGAAAGTGCCCAGGGCGTAGTCCTCGACGAGGGCCATGATATCGCTGCCGAGAAGCCAGCCGTGGGCGAATCCCATTTCGTAGTGGGTGCCCCAGACGTTGAGGATGCGCTGGTTCTCCTTGTATTCGATCGACCCGTTGATCGGGGGATGTCTGACGGCCGTTGTCTCCATCTGGGGGGGCGACAGGGACGGAACCTGGCCGAAAAGGAGTGCGGCGAGCAGAACGATGGAATGCATGATGACCTTCCTTAATTATTGATACGAATGTCAGGCTCTGATTTTTCGGAATCTATTGTATCACAAACCGCTCGGCTTTTCCCGTCTCCGGGAAGAAAGCCGCTTGAGCCAGCGAAGAGCGCGTTCTTCGTGAGCGGGACTGCCCCTTTCCTTTGCCATGCGGTAAAGATTTTGCCACTCGGCGACCGCGTCGCCCCGGCGGTGGGGCATCATCGAAAGGGCGAGGGCCAGATTGCTGCGGGCCGGAAGGTAGCCCGGGCTGAGCGCGATCGCCGACCGGATGGCGTCTTCGGCCTCGGCGTATTTCTCCTTCTTGATATACTGGCTCCCCAGGTTGTGGAAGGACATGTACGATTCTGGCTCCTTGCCGCCCGAGAGAAGGACCGAGCCGCCGAAGAGGCACGCCGCGGCGATAAGCCCCGCAGCGAGGGGCCCGATCCGCCGCCGGGCCAGCGCGCCGCCGAGGAAGGAGATGCCGGCGCCGGCTGGCATGATGAGAAAGGGAACGAGAGCGAGCCTGTAACGGTCCGTCACGTAGAAGCCGAGAAGGACGGCCAGGGCGGAGAGACAGAGGAGGTAGAGAGGCGCCAGCTCGCGCCATCCTTTCCTCGTCACAAAGAAGCCGAGCAGGGCGAAGGCCAGGATCACGGCGTAGCGGGCCGGCGTCCACTTGAGCAGGGGAGAAAAACGCATGGCCTGGTAATAGTTCCGGTCGCCGGGAAACTCGAAGGACTCGAGAACAAAGCCCAGCTTCTTCAGAACGAGCGAGAGCCATTCGCCCGGATTCTGGGCAATGAAGTCGAGACCCCTTTTGAAGTAAAAGGACGAGATTTCCGAGTCTTTCAGCTCTTTTCCGGCATCCCTCTCGGCGAGGGCTTCGAAGGTGCTGCGCATGATCTTGGGGTTCTGCACGGCCTCGACGGGGATCCCGTCCGGCACGTGGTAGCGGCCGTTGGCGCCCTTGTGGTTTCCCATGAAGAAATTGACGCCGCCAGAGGAGTTGATCAGGACGAAATCATCCCCCTCGACCGCGTTGTGGATCAGCGGAACAGCGGCGATGACAGCGGCGCCGGCCAGGAGAAGGACCGCGCCCCGGAGGCGGCGCGGTTTTTCGAAGGCCGCCCACGCTGCAAGCAGCAGGGCGGGGAGGAGGAAGGTGCTGCGCGCCACGGCGGCCAGGCCGCAGACAATGCCGCAGGCGAACCAGGGGAGCTTCCGCTCTTTTTCCCGGCATTCGAGAAAAAGGAGAAACGCCGAAAGGGCCAGGAAGAGGTGGAGCGTTTCGGTCAGCAGGATCTCGGTGAAAAAGATGAGGGGGCCGTAGAGAGCGGCGGCCAGCCCGGCGAAAAGACCCGCCCTCGGCCCGAAGAGCATCGATCCCGCCCGCGCCACGAGACAGCAGGTCAGCGACGAGAGCACGGCCTGGACGATGAGAGCGAAGAGCGCCGAGCCGCCCGAGATCGCGTAAAGGAATCCCAGGAAATAGGGGAAAAGGGGGCAGAGAAAGAAAGGCTTTCCATCGGTCAGCGATCCCGAAGCGATGCGGGCCGCCCATTCGTGATAGACCTTGTCGTCCGTGTTGAGCTCGCAGAAGTAGGGGCTCGACTGTGACGCGAACCAGAGGTTCAGCAGGCGGAGCGCCAGGGCGATGAGGAAGATGGCCAAGAGGGTTCGCTTCATCACTTCCCTCTGCATCAGGTCGGCATGAAACTGCCCTTGTGAGCCGATTCGATAAACTTCGATACCAGCCTGACGGCGGCACGAACGTCATTCTTGTGAACCATCTCGATCGGGCTGTGGCCGTACCGCGTGGGAATCGAAATGGTGATGGCCGGACAACCGGCGCGGACTCTCTGCATGGCGCCGGCTTCGGTGCCTCCCCGGGGCAGGATCTCCATCTGGTGTTTGATGCGGTTCTTTTTCGCCAGGTCGACGAAAAAGTCGACGAGCTTCGGGCTGCAGATCAGAGAGGAATCCATGATCTTGACGGCCACCCCTCCGCCGAGGGCCGTCACTTTCTGGTGCACGGGCGCTCCGGGCATGTCGCATGCGAGAGTGATGTCCACGGCGACGGCGATATCGGGCTCGATTCCGAAAGCCGAGACCTGCGCTCCGCGCAGGCCCACTTCCTCTTGAACCGAGCCGACGGCGTATATGTCGGTCTTTGATGCTTTGGCGGTCTTGAGAGCTTCGAAGATGACGTAGGCGCCGACCCGGTCGTCGAAGGCCTTGGAAACATAACAGTCTCCCGCTTCAACAAAGTCCCGGTCCATGGTGATCCAGTCCCCTTCCTCGACGAGCTTATTCACCTTGTTCTTGGGGAGCCCCGTGTCGATGTAGAGCTCGGGGAAACCGAGAGATTTCTTTCGATCTTCAGGAGTGAGCACGTGAATCGGCTTCGTGCCGATCACGCCGCGCAGTTTTTTCCCACGGCGTGTGTGTATGAACACCCTCTGGGAGAGAAGGTTGCGCGTGTCCCAGCCGCCGACGGGCAGAAAGCGGACCCAGCCCTCTTTTTCGACGCAGTTGACAATGAAGCCGATCTCGTCGATGTGGCCCGACAGCATGACCCTGCGCCGCGGCGCCCGGCCCTTTCCTTTCTTGAAACAGATGATGTTGCCCAGAGAGTCGGTGCGGATTTCGTCGACCTTGCCGGTCATCTCTTCTCTGATGATCTTTCGAATCGCTTCTTCCCGTCCCGAGATGCCGTGCGCCTCGCAGAGCTTTTTGAGGAATTCCATGGTCTCTCCAAAAAGGGGGACACAATACGTGTTAATCCGAATTCAATGTTAATTAAGTAATACGAGAGTACAACGGATTAATGCGTATTGTGTCCCTCTATGGAGGTCGATGCGGTGAGGGGCGGAGAGGAACCGCCCCTCACTCGAATTCTTTAGTTCACGATTTCCACACTCACCGGATTCGACTGGTAGTCGTAGGGGTTTTCCGTTGTGTAGGCGAAGTTCATGATCGTCCCGAGAGCGAGCGGGAGAGAAGCCGGCGCATTGAACGCCGCCGCCGCCCCGCCGCCGGCGTCGAGAGTGCCGCGGAAGTTGGGAAAGATCGCGTTGTTGTAATGGCTCACGATGTACTGGAGAACCACGTCGTTGTTCAGAGGGAGGGTGTTGCCGCCCGGAAGTGTCGTGCCCGGCTCGGTTCCCGACTTCGTGCCCAGGAGGAAGTACTGCCGCCCCGCATAGGCCGTTCCCGCGTTAAGGTCGAAGTTGACCGTGCCGCCCTGGCTTTGGGAGAGGGCGTTCGCGTCGATGGAGAGGGGTCCCATGGCGTGGAAGTACCAGACGCCGCCCGTTGGGGTGCCGTTGTAGTTCCTGTTTCCGCTGATGATGTCGAGAATACCGTCGTTATCCCAGTCGGCGACGTCGATGCGGGCGTAATAATAGACATCGAGGTTGACGCCGCCCGCCTTCAGCTGCGTGCGGCCGTTGAAAGAGGGATTCGTGTCGGTGCCCTTGTTGTCGTAGAAGTAGATGTATCCCTGATACTCGCCGATGACGAGGTCCTTCTTCCCGTCGCGGTCCCAGTCGACGGCCACCGGGCTGCCGCGCGATCCCACGTCGAGGTCGCCGGCTCCGTTCTTGACGTAGCTGGAGGTCGTGAAAACGGGATTGGCGTCCGTTCCCGTGTTGATCAGGAGATAGACCTTGCCCGTGTCTTCGCCGCAGATCACGTCCTTCTTTCCGTCGCTGTTCCAGTCCACCACATAAGGCGTCGAGTAATTGCCGCAGTCGAATCTCGAACCGCCGAGCTGAAGGTAAGTGTACCCCGAAAACTGGGGATTCGCGTCGGTGCCGGTGTTGAGGTAGATCCTGATGTAGCCGTATTTTTCGCCCGTGAGGAGGTCTTTTTTGCCATCGTTGTCCCAGTCCACTACTCGTGGAGTCGAACCGATGCATCATCCATAGCTGACCGTGATCGGCGTGCCGCTGGACTCGATCTTCGCACCCCCGTTAAAAACGGGGTTGATGTCCGTTCCCTGGTTGAGGTAGAGCCAGATGTAGCCGTAGCCGAACTGGCCCACGACGAGGTCCTTCATTCCGTCGTTGTTCCAGTCGACGACGCAGGGGGTGGAGTGCCTGTCCAC
>CAZWHE010000116.1:0-13295 GCA_964633825.1 uncultured Phycisphaerales bacterium
GATACTTGCGTTGAAAAATAAGGAGTTACGTCGACAACTGCGGAACTTGGGCTAGCAAAAAGGCCGCCGAACAATCGCATCAAGACGGCTCGGGCTCTGCCCGATCGCTTATGCGCAAGCCGTTCGCAGCGACGCTTCACGCCGCTGCGATGTCCGCTTGACCCGTGTTCCTTCACAAATATTGCGTCCTCGCGCGCCGCAACATTCGCTTGGGACCGATGCCGCAAGCGGCCGGGTCAAGCGGACATTGAGGAATCCACACATGCTGGATGTCGAGTAAAAGAGAAACCTCCAAACCAACATATGGGGCGATTGGTAATTCCACTAAGGCACGATATCGAGTGTGACGGCCTTCGAAGAAACCCGGGTGTCCGCCGGAGGCTCGTAGGAAACCGCCGCAAAGTAGACGGTGGTTCCGGCGAGGTTCGGATAGAGGCCGGCCGGCCAGGCCAGGGTGGTCACGGCATCGCCGTATGCGTCGAGTTGGCCAGTCTGCCCGCTGAACAGGGGGAGGCTTCCGGTGAGGCTTTTCAGGAAAGCCTGGTCCGGCGTGAGGGGGACGTCGAGGCCGAAAATGTTGATCGGTCCGGTGCCCGTGGTCGACGCGAGAACGATGTATGTCATGCCCGCCTCGTAGTCGGAGAAGTCGTTGTAAAAATCGACCACGCCTCCGGCCGAGACGGAGATCGAGGGCGCGCTCGTTGTCAGGAATGGGTGGCGCGTGAAGAGCATGCCGGCGCCGTAATGGAGCCCGCCTCCGGGTTTATAGGCGTCGGACACGCCGACAAGAACGTCAGGGACTCCGTCACCATCGATATCACCCACTCCAGCCGCGTCGTCGCCGAAGTCTTCTCCCCAGGAGTTCGTGCCCATGGTGTAGAAGATTCCGCCCGTTGCGCCCGAAACGAGATGCACCACGCCGCCGGGATCGGTCCCGATGCCGCTCACGAAGAAATCATCCACGCCGTCGTTGTCCATGTCGCCCAGAGGCCCCACGGCCGAGCCGAGGCGGTCGAGCTCGTGCGCGCCTTCGAGGTGATGGATCTCGCTCCCCGTGGCGCCCGAAAAGGCCCAGGCCGAGCCGGCCCAGCTCGCCCCTCCCGGGTCGTCGGCCTGCGCGCCCACGAGAAGATCGGGAACGCCGTCGCCGTCGATGTCGCCCGCACCGCCCACCGCTTCGGCGTAGCGCTGGTCGGGCTTCGTGCCGTCGAAGCGATGGATCAGGCCGTAGGTCGCGCCGGAGAAGAGATAGGCCGATCCGGCCCGGTAGAGGCCGTTCGGTTCGGCCCAGAGGGCGCCGACGAACACGTCGCCCACGCTGTCGCCGTCGATGTCGCCCGGCGCGGCGAGGGCGTCGCCGAAGTAGTGAAGGGTTCCTTCGCCTTCAAAGAGATGCAGGACCGATCCGGTCGCCCCCGAGATCAGGTAGACCGCGCCCGCGCCCGTTACGCCGTTCGGGCTGGCGTTCGGCGCGCTCACGAGGAGGTCGGGGACCGCGTCCTGGTCCACGTCGCCGGGAGCGGCCAGGCTCGTGCCGAACATGCCGGCCAGGCCGCTTCCATCGAGCTGCATGAACTTCAGGCCCGTGGCGCCCGAATAAATATAGACCGAGCCGGCGTGGTACAGTCCGCCCGGCTCCGCGCCCGGGGCGCCCACGGCGATGTCGTTCACTCCGTCGCCGTCCATGTCGCCCGGCGAGACCACGGACCGGCCGAGCTGCTCGCTGCCGGCCGTTCCTTCGAAAACGTATATCTGCCCGCCCGTGGCTCCCGAGAAGACCCACAGCTTTCCTACATTGCTCAAAGGCCCGGCCTCGGCTCCGGGCGCGCCCACGGCGAGGTCCGTCACGCCGTCGCTGTCCACGTCGCCCACGCCGGCTACGGCCTTGCCGGCCGTGTCGCCGTACCCTTCGCCGTACCATCTGTACAGGGTGTCCCAGCCGCCGCCAACGGTCTGGGCGGACAGGGTCGTCCCGGAACAAAAGAGGAAAATGGCGCTCATCAGAAGGGGGTACAGCGTTCGCTTGGACATAACCTATTCTCCTTACAGAACTTTCGAAGGCGACGCAGAGAGCGTGGTGCCGCGGGACGCAGCCGGGATCGTGCTCCCGGCAAGGGCCTATCGATACTCTTAATAGCATCGAGACTGGGGTCGGACAATCTTCCTTTGGTTTATATTCCGTCACATAAGCCCCATTAATTTGGTGCGAAATTTCAGCCGCTTCGTAAATTGGTCCAGACCATTTTACGACACTGCGTATATTGGTCTTGACGGGCGCTGTCTATCTGCTATACCGTAACGAAATGAAGAGAATCTATGAAGCCCTCTTGGTCGAGCATCTGGGGCAGCACCGTCAGATGGTGATGCTGAGCGGTCCTCGACAGGTCGGCAAGACGACAACATCATGCGCCAGTGCACCGTCCCACCGTTACTATACGTGGGATCGTCAGTCCGACAGGCGGCTGATTACAAGGGGGCCGGATGCAGTGGCCGAAGACCTTCAACTTTCGACTGTGCGCCCTACCAAGCTACCCGTCGTCTTTGACGAGATCCACAAATACAGGAAGTGGAAATCCTTCCTGAAGGGTTTTTTCGATGTTTACGGGGAGAGATTGAAGATCGTGGTGACGGGAAGCGCGCGGCTGACTGTCTACAAGCACGGTGGTGATAGCCTGATGGGCAGGTACTTTTCCTACCGTATGCATCCACTGACCGTGGGAGAGCTGGTATCGACCGACCTCACAGAGACGGAAATCAGAAATCCCGCAAGACTCAAGGGGAAGGCTATCGAACAACTCCTCGAGTTCGGTGGTTTCCCTGAACCGTTTCTCAAAGGTTCAAGACGTTTCTACAACCGCTGGAAGCGACTCAGAACGGAGCTGTTGTTTCGTGAGGATCTGCGAGACCTCACCCAGATTCAAGAAGCGGGTCAAGTCCAGATATTGGCCGACCTTCTGTCGAATCGGGCCGGTCAATTAGTAAATTACAGCTCCCTGGCGGTAGATGCGTATATCTCCGTCGACACGGTTCGGCGCTGGATCTCTACACTCGAGTCGCTGTTCTTCTGCTATACCGTTCGCCCATGGTTTCGCAACGTACCGAAGTCGTTGCGGAAGCAGCCGAAGGTCTATCTCTGGGACTGGAGTCTGGTCGCGGATAAAGGCGCGCGACACGAGAACATGGTTGCTTCACACTTGCTCAAGGCCGTTCATTGGTGGACGGACATCGGTCTCGGGACATACGACTTATACTATCTCAGAGACAAAGCCAAACGCGAGGTTGATTTCCTCGTGACACGGAACAACAAACCCTGGTTCCTCGTTGAGGTCAAGTCATCCGGGAGGCGCGGCGTCAATCCTCATCTCAGATACTTCTTCGGAAAGATACAGGCAGAGCATGCATTCCAGATCGCCTTCGATCTGGAGGGAGTTGACGAGAACCTGTTCTCGTACACCGAACCCATACGTGTGCCTGCGACGACTTTCCTCTCACAGTTGGTGTAGTGCTTGTCGCGGGATAAAAACTCAACCGAATCGCAATCCTTGATATGGCTGTTGGTAGTAGGACATCGTTGCCTAAAGTCTGATACGTTTCATTCACTTCGAACCGCTGCATTCGGCCAACGCGCCGGCTTGAATGCTTTCGATCAGCCCCTGGGCGCCGCGGCTTTCGTAAATCGATGCCGCCCGGAACATCCCGGCGATGGAAGCGTATTTGTCCCAATATCTGCCTGTGTTCGCCTGGTAGAGCAGCTCTTCTATTTCAGCTTCGTTTGTCGTGCGGTCAGCCAGCCGGACTTTGGCTTCTTTAAGTCTTTCCTCGGCAGCCTTCCACTTGTCGCCTTTTTCGGAAACCAGGGTGCTTCTGTCCCCGGGATACCCGATGAAATGCGCCAGGCCTTCATCGATTACGATTTCGTCTATGATGTCGATCGGTTTGCTCCGGTCCGGCTCGTGCAGGAGCTCGGACAAGAGAATGTGCGCTATTTCGTGTTTTATAACAGCCATTCCCGAATGCTTCAGGTCTTCAGCCGACCACAGACCGAGGTTGAAGAAGAAGGATTTCTCGCCGAGATAATCAGCGCTCCATGCATCGTACGGTTCGGGAATGCCGTGTGTTATCACGACCGCGATGTCGAACCGTTTGTCGCCGAGCAAGGGGTAAAAAACAGTGTCGATCAGCGGGTCGCCGTGATGATTGAAATCATCGATCAAATCTGTGAACAGAAGAGAATGCGGGATGCCGCCCCGGGGAGCTTCCAGCTCGAGGTTCTTGTTCGGCAGGGATTCTTTCGACAAGAGGGTGGGATCGGTTATCTCGATAACGCGGCAAGTGATTCGCATTTTATTGCATGTGCACTCTTCATAGATCACGCAGGCGCAGAGCAAGAAGGCGAACGCGGTCAGGCCAAGCTTCCGGTTCATTTGTTGAAAAACCCTCATTTATATTTCCTGCGGTGCAATGCACCGTCGTCGCCGGCGCGCTCCTCGATCAACTCGCTGTCAGTCACCGTGTGGAACGACACGACAGCCCAGTTCGCTCCCGCTACAATCCCCCTGTGCCAGACATTGGGGGGAATGGAGACCCATCTCTTTTCGATCGGGGCCAAGGGGTCGCTCTCGAGAATGTTCGAGGACCACGAGTCCGCGGGCTTTGTCTGGAAGTCGCCCGTTCCCCCGTATGACGTCATGCGCTGATGGCTGTTCGGGTGTCTCTCGGGTTCGGTTGTCGTGCCTGCGCGGAGAAGGAAGACCCAGCTCGATCGGATCGTCTCGGGCAGGGGGATGTCGTAGATCCTAAGCGGTATCGGCTCCCAGGCCATCGGGTCGTCGGGCTCTTGCACGAGTTTCCGCTCGACGCGGGAAAGGATGTCATCGATGAGAGACATGGCCGGCTCGGACCTCACCGCGGCGTCGAGCGTTCTCAGAATCCTCAGTTCGTCGCTGTCCCACATGGCTGCTCCAGGTTTCACGCGGCGGCGGATGTGCAGCTATCGGCCGCCGCTTTCGCCGGGCTTGTTCGACGGGGCCTCCTCGCACTCGGTTCCGGCGGTTTTTCTGTACACG
The DNA here is from genome assembly GCA_964633825.1 of uncultured Phycisphaerales bacterium. Taxonomy (GTDB): domain Bacteria; phylum Planctomycetota; class B15-G4; order B15-G4; family CAYZWU01; genus CAZWHE01. Next base: position 5,067 of record CAZWHE010000116.1, read on the forward strand.
GTTCGGGCGAGCCGGTGTGGGAAAATGATGGCCGCTGCCAAAACACCGAGCCCGAGCAGTCCCCAGATGATGAACACAATGACCGACGGTGCAACATAACCGGAGTAGCAAGGCGCGAGAATGCCGAACACGAAACCCAGAATGAACCAGAGAAATCCGAGTCCTCCGAGCAGGACACTGAAGCTTGCCAGGTAGGTGAGAACAGAGAGTGTTACGGCTTTTCCATTTTTCATTTCTAGACTCAAAGCGTCAAAATTTACGGACCGGTCTTCCCGTACGCCTCGATCATTTTCGTGACCTCTATCCCGTTGATCGTCATCCCCTTCAGTTCCGCGCCGGTGATCCGGACGCCGGCAAAGGACCCCCCTTCGAAAGTGCAGTTGTGAAATTCGATGTCCCGGAAGGAGACGGGGCGGCGTTCCCGATCTTCGCCCGTGTTCATGCAGCTGAAGCCGGCTCCCCCGAAATCTATCGCGCTGAACCGGGCTCCCCGGAGGTTGATGTTCTCGAAAACCGCCCCGCTCAGATCGATGTTCTCGAATGTCGTCCCCGACATATTCAGCCCGCTGAAACGGGATTGCCGGATGTCCTTGCCGCTCACGTTGATTGGATCTGACATTGTTTTCTCCGGATAGAGTGACTCATCATATTCCGGTCGCGTTTTCTTTGCCGGACCTTTCTCGCGCATCGGCTTCCAGGCCGGGAAGCCCCGTCCAGGCCGCGGCTGCGAGGAAACCCGGGGGACCCGCGAGAATCATCACAGAAACAATGAGCGTGAAAAAGGTCCCTGCGGAATAAAACGATTGAGACAGCTGCGGCGTTATGGGGGCAATGGAGAATACGGCGCATGCCGTCAGAAGCCCGCGGACAAAGCCCCAAGGCGTTTTACGATTTGTTATCCAACCTATAACCGCAATCACGGCAACGGCAAGGGAACAGAGCCCTGCTAATGCAAAAATAACAAGGAGCGAGTCGAGCGGCGCCCCTTTCACAAACGGATAGATGTATAACAAAGGGAGCAGGACAGCCGTGATCTTCCACGTCTTGGCGGGATTCGCCCTGAATCCCAGCGCGCCTGCCAACAGCAGCGCCGCGCTGCTGACGGCAAGCTGCCCCGGATCGAATCCTCAGCCGAGATGGAGCTCCCGCCAGAAGTAGAACCCGATCGCAGCCGCCCACAACCCGAGGCTTACGGCACACAATATTCTCATCGATTGACCTCCTACAAACCGAGGGCCATGCGGTGTCCGCCGTGGACGAACAGGACCTGCCCCGTGATCCAGCCGGCGTGCTCCGAGGCGAAGAACACGACGGCGTTCGCAATGTCGTCGGGACGCCCGACCCTTCGCACGGGTATTTCAGGAACAAGGGCGGCCTCCAGCTCCGCAGAGATATAGCCCGACTGGACCGGGCCGGGCGAGACCACGTTGACGGTGATTCCAAAGGGCCCCAGCTCGGCCGCAGCGCTGCGGCTGTACGATTCGAGCGCGTATTTGCTGGCCCGGTAAGAGATCTCCTTCGGGCATCCCCACGCGCAGTCGGCGCTGATGTTGACGATCCGTCCCCAGTTCGCCTTTCTTTCAATGACGCGCCGTGCGAACCTTGCCGTGAGAACGGCGGCGGCGCGGGAGCTCACGGCGAAATTGCGGTCATGGCTCTCCGCGTCGATCGTTGCTATGGCCGGACCGCCCTCCCAGACCTGCGCATCTTCATCCGAAGCGGGCGAAGGGAGAAAAGTATCGGCCATGTATTCGGTGGCGTTGTTTACCAAGATATCGATCCGCCCGAAGGTCTTCTCAGCCTTTTGAAAGAGGCGGTCGACGGTTCCGGGCTCGCGAAGGTCTCCTTCCCACGACTCCGCCTTGCCGCCGGCTTCCCGGATGGAAGCCACCACCTCGCGGGCGGTCTTGTTCTGCTGTTCGAAGAAGAGGTGCAGGCCCGGTTCCGGCGAGGCGCCGGTGTGCCGCTCTTGGTCGTCGAGCTCGACATCTTGGCGGAAGTAGTGGATGAAGACCAAGGCGCCGTGGGAAGCCAGGGCCCGTGCGATGGCGGCGCCGATGCCCAGAGGATTGTTCGCTCCCGTCACCAGGGCGACCTTGTCTCGTATTCCGGGATCGATCATATTTTTATCTCCATGAGGTCACTCAATCACGGCCTTTGGCAAGTATGATATCAGCCTTCGGCGGCTTCGCGCCTCAACATAAACAGAACATAAGAAGTAAAACCCAAGGAACCCCGAAGGTTGACCACCTGGAAGACTTCCCATCCGTCGTCTTGCAAGCTTCCCAGCCTGTCGAGATCGTCTTTGGAAAACCGGCTCCAGAAACCGAAGGTGGGCACGGTCTTCAGCTGCAGGTTGTTGTATTCCCACTTCGCCATTGTTACGCCTCCTCGCGTATTATGAATGCGCCTGATCGGCGTTGTTTATTCACCCGAAGATTCTCCGGGCCGTGGATCGTCGAATCCGCCGTACTGTCTGATGAAAACGATGATGGGGTCGTCCTTGTCGTATCCCGGGCGAAAGCTGATTTCGCATGAGGGACAGGTCCAGACGCCCGTAATTCGTTCGCCGCAGGCGGGGCAGGTTCCGGTAAAAGGCTGCTCCCCTGCGGGATCGTTTATATCCAGAAAGTGACGAAAGGCGATGGCGGCGGCCGGCGCATGCTCTTCGGCGACGTAGACGGAGTACGAGTGTTCGGCGCCCATTTGATTAACACGCGTCGTTACGGTTTTGCTTTCGTAGTTGATGCCCAGGTGAGTGAAATGCTTTTCGATATGCAGGAATTCCTCATAGTTCAGAAGCATGGGGATTTCGATCCACTTATTTTCGCTGTTCATGGTTCCACCTATCGAGCAGGATCATCGGGGGCGTCGGTTTTATCCGGAACGAGTTCGTTCGCGTCCTGCGGGTTTTCAAGGAAAGCCATGATGAGCCGCGTATAGGGATCGCCGGGCTGCCCGATGCAGGTATTGATCCCGGCATGATCCTTGTCGGCCGCGTGGATTGTCTGCGCGGGCGTTCCGGCCTCGCGCAGGGCCTCGGTCAGATCCTTCGACAAGCGCTCGCCCTCCATCCTCCGCCCCGTATGAAAGAAGAGCATGGGCGGGATCCCTTTTCGCGGCGCCACGTGATGCCGCGGCGACGCGTCGCGCCATGCTTCTTCCGTCTCGCCGAATGCGTTTTCGTAGAGCCGGCGCATCCTGGGCCCGGCGTTCAGCTCGTTCACGTAGCGCGGAATATCGTAGGCCGCCGTGTCGAGGCAGATCGTCCCTTTGATGATCGTGAGCTTCTTCCCTTCGGCCTTCAGCCGGCGATGGTCCGTGCTGACGAGCGCCGCCAGGTGGGCGCCCGCCGAGTGTCCCATGACGAACATCCTCTCCGGGTCGCCGCCGCGCTCTTCCACGTGGTCGTGAAGCCACGCCAGCGCCTTGGCGACGTCCTGCACGTGCGCCGGGTGTTTCGGGTCGTCTTGCGTTTTCGACAGCCGATAGTTGATGCTCACGTAAACGAAGCCGTGGCCGACGAAATGGGGGGCCTTGAAAAGCGTCATCGACCTGTTCGCCTTGTCGCCCATTCGCCAGCCGCCGCCGTGAATCATGACGAGCACGGGCCGCGGTTTGCGGGGCGCGTCTTTTTTCGACGTGTAGATATCGAGGCTGAGAAGATCGGGATCGACGCCGTCCATCTTTTCGTACTCGATGTTGCAAAACGCCTCTATTTCAAGCTCTTCCTCCGCGGAGAATATCGGAGAGAGGCCGGTGACGAGGAGCAGCGCTGCAACCATATATGCTGAACGGCGTGGTTTCATGGTCCTTCCCGGGAGACGAAGTTCTGGCCGCCTTTCATCTTGTTTTTCAATTCGGAAATGAAATCAACGATGTCGTCCTTGTTTTTCGAGATAAGAAATCCCGAGCTCAATTCGAGTCCGTCTTTGAGCCATATGATTTTTATGACTGTATATCCAAAACACCACCTTCCCGAGTGCCATTTCCCGGTTTTGAGCTCTTTCATCTTGTTGAATGAAATGGCGATGGGCTCTTTCGTGAGGTATCTGAGGAAATAAAAAGAATCGTCGTCATACCAGTACTTCCCGTTGCCGCGGGCCAGGAGTTTGTCTTTCGTATATCGTTTCCACCATTTTTCATCGATTTCAGTGCCCAGGTAGAGTCCTGTTTTTTTATTTGTATCGAGTTTCTGTTTCATAACTTATGTTCTTTACCAATATCCTTTGCAGAATGCCCCGCAGCTTGCCGCGGGGAGTTTCACTCAAATCGCATGAACAGCGTTTTACCCGATTTTTCCACAGCGGCGCCATGGAAATCCGCGCTGAAAAAAGGCAGGTCGACGACGACACGCCCGTCCCGAACTTCGATCTTCGGTTCCTTCTCGAGTCCCGCCAGTATCAGGCGGTGAACGCCGTTGAGGATGGGGTGCGGGCCGACTCCCTCCGTCAAGACGGCGCCTCCCATGACTTCGAGGCAGCCCTTCTCGTTACCCAGCTTGAGGAAGCGCGTGTGGAGCAGCCCGTCCTTGACGCGGCGTATGTTCAGCGGGTCGTAGCCCTTGGGCCACAGGGGGCTTTTCTTGTCCGTCTCTATGATCAGCCGCCAGCCCGAGGCCGATTCGAACAATTTCCGCTGCAGTGATATGCTTGCGAGAAAGCCTGCAACCTCGGCCTGTGCTCTGCGCGAATGCTCGGCGACCAAGGCTTCGGCGAGTCTGCATTCGGGTGATCCCTCGACACCGCGCAGCACGGAGGCCAGTTCGATGTCCGGGAACCGGCCGCTGTCGTCGGCGAACCCTTCGCGCCAGCCGGGGCGAAAACGATCGAGCAGCAGGGCCCAGGCAACACCCGTGATATATGCGCGGCTCCGAACGTCTTCCAGGCCGAAGCCCGCCGGCGGGAGCTCGGGAGACTTCCGGCCCGCCGCCTTGTACTCGACGTACGTGGCTGTTCCTTCGCCCACTTCGATCCCGCGTTCGTACGCGATATAGGGTGCGTCGAGCAGGGCGAAACGGTCCTTGCGAAAGCCCAGGGCCAGCTTGGCCCATCGGGCGATCTTTTTCACGTTTTGCGATGCGAACGCGCGACGCAGCGCTTCCGTTTCCGCGCGGCGGAGGGAGAGCGCTTGGGCGTTGTCCATGGGGTAGGTGAAGAGATATGTTTCGTCGGCGCCCCAGATTCGGTCCGTCGTGAACTGGAACACGTGGAACGCCTCGTGCACGGCAACGGCGGCCATGTCGCCGAGCGTTCGCTCGGACGAGCGCGGTTCGAGGAGAAGCGTCGCTGTCCGGACGTTCCCGATCATGGCGGAACAGTTGGCGGTAACGGCCTGATGCCGGCCTTCGAAAACGTGCGCGCCCTGCTTTTCCCGGAACTTTTCCGGAGGCTCGGGATGCCGGAAGAGGTAGGTGTTCGTGCCGTCGAAAACAGCGAGCGGCACTGCGAGCGGATCGAAGCCCGGCCAGAGAGCTTTCCCCTTTGTAATGCGTTCCAGCTCGCGCTCCAGCGCGATTGCCGGCGGGTCCTCCTCCTGCGAACCGCCGGACGATCCGATGCACGACAACAGTATTATCAGTGCCGCTGTCTGATACATGTCACCTCCGGAATACGCCGACAATGATATTGAACATCGGAACACGGGCCGCGTAATCCCGGCATTGGCGCCCAAACTTTCGGAGGCACTGTTTCTCTTCGGCCGCAGCCTGTAGGTAGAAAAACAGGGCACTCAGGAGGGACAGTGCCGCGGTCACCCAGTTGTACGACATCATGGCGAACCCGGCAACCGGCAATATATAGCCGAGGTACCGGGGATGCCGGACCAGGCGGTACGGGTCGGTTTCGGTCCTATGGGCTCATAACCACAACAGCAACGCCGGCAGGCCGACCCGAATGACGACCATGCCGAAGGACCAGCAGATCGCCGGCGCGGGAGCGAGAGAGTGCATCAGGGTCGTATCGCCCCACGGCTCGCCCGTGCGGCGTGCGCGCGGCAGATCCAAAGCGAACAGGTAGACGAGGTAGAACACCAGAGAAACCCCGACTATTAAAAACGCATAGAGCCGGAATCCCGTCCCGTGAAAAATGAGCGCCATAAGCACGGTAAAGATCGTTTCGAAAAGAAAACCTCCGGAGACGTAGATAAACCGGCCGCGAACAGAGGGAACATGCCGGCGGAGAATGCCGAGATAGCGTTGGAGGTCGCTGACGGAAACCCAGTCGGCGTTGTCACGCAAAACGACCTGCTGTGGAAACGTGAGCAGCCGTATGCGCATCTGCGCCCAGGGAATGCCCGCCAGACGGCCCATCATGTAGTGGCCGATCTCGTGCACAACGATAAACAGGACAATGCAGACGGCGTTGAATACGAATATTTGCACGAACAACTGCATCGCAATCTCCGATAAATCACCTAACGCGAGCACAACCTGCGAATCGGAACCGGCCGCGGCGCTTTCTTTCGCAGATACATTAACCTGAGCTCCCGTGCTCGGGCTCGATTCGGTCGGCCGGTATCCAGCCGGCTTCGCCCTCATTGTTGCGAACCCAAACCCAACCGCTCTCTTTGTATATGACATTGAGCTCATCGCCGGGCCGGACGGTGAGCTCTCTGCTGTTGTAGTCTTGTGAGAGAACACAGAAGCCGCCCTTGATCTCCACCCACGACTCGGGAACCCACGCCGATTCGCCGCCATCGGTTGTGCACCAGATCCAGCCCGGCCATTCGGTGTGCTTCCTCTCGAACCGGAGCCTCTCATCTTTCTTGAAGACGAGAGCTTCAGGGTAAGCGGATTCGTAAGGCGCTTTGACTCGATACTTCATGACTCTGATCAATCCGTTTAAACACTGTTACAAAGCGACACGATTGGGTATTCTACCCGATAAGAATCCCGGTCACGTACCTGACGGAATCCGTGTCCTGCGTGGCAAGACGCCAGTCCTTGATCCAGCGGATCTCTTGGGGGCCGCCCCCGCAGACCGGGAACTTCGAAGCCCCTCTGCAAAGAGAATTGACCCAGAAACCGCAAGCCTCGGGGGCGAACAACCTGTGCTCGGGCTGCCGGCACTCCGGATCCTCGCTGCATCCCTCGGGGCAGACCCGGCAGGGGCCGCAGGCGTATGCCTCGAGGACGTTGTATCCATTCTCGCGCAGGGCTTTCGCTGCTCGGGCGATAAAGGGGTGGATGCGTCTCTGCTGGATGCGGGCCTCGTTTCCTTCGAACTGGACGATCAAGAAACCGCGGGCTTCCGAGAGAAGGCTCATCGTCTTCACGGTTGCCGGTGCGTGGGGCGGACACCCTTTCAAACCTCTCAGGTCTCCGGGACACGCGGCAATGATTCCGTCGGTTGTTCGGTACGGTATGCGGCAGAACCGCTTTATCTCTTCATCGATAACGGAATGTTCCGGGGGCATCATGCCGGCTCGAAGGATGAATCCCTCCATGTTGGCATCCTTGTCCTTCAGCTTGGCGAGGATGTCTCCCGTTCTCCGGCGGTGTTGTTCAAAGAAATCAACGAATGCCCTGCCGGGCGCTTCGTTGGATAGGGGTGCGATCCTTTCCGCTTTCTTTATGGAGTTTTCCTTCTCAATCATCCGGTTCCTGTCTATCGATCAAAACAAGGGCGCCGACAATCTGTTTCAGCGTCGGGAAGACGTCAGCTGTCATATCCCGCAAGCAGTTCGATCGTGTGATCGAGCAGCCCAGGATCAAGTCTATCGCCGTGCCCCGGAACAATCAACTCGGCGTCGAATCGGCGCAGGTTCCGAATCGATTCCGGCCAGGCTTCCATGTCCGCGTCCGATCTGTTTCCCACACCGTTCCAGCCTATGACCATGCATCCGCCGAAGAGCACCTTTCGAGCCGGGAAATAAACGACCACGTTGTCCGGTGAGTGGGACGGCCCCGGATAGTATATTTGAACGACCTCATCCCCGAATTTCAGTTCCAGGCCTTTGTGTAGATCGAACAAGCTAGCGGGGGCCTTGTATGACAATCTTTTGAAAGCCTCGGAGAAACGCCGGTGTTTCGGCGCTTGAAGCTGATCGAGGATCATTCTTTTCATCCGATCTCCGCGTTCCCGCAGCAGCCGGGCGGTCGATCTCGAACCATAGACCGGGATTCCGTGCTCTATCAGGCAGCTGTAGCCGCCCAAATTGTCGATGTGATATCCCGTATTGACGGCTGTGATCGAACGTGATCCATACCGGGCCGAAATCCATTTCAGC
>CAZWHE010000117.1:0-13158 GCA_964633825.1 uncultured Phycisphaerales bacterium
AGATTATCCCTGTGAAAGAGGGTGTTGATCGGCGGTTCGGCAAAGTCGATCATCCTGCTTTTCTCATTCTTTCCTCGATTATCGGCCCAATTCTCGCATAAATCCGAGGATACCAATCGTTTCGGCTTTCCGCCAAAAGAAGTTTATCTAAATTACCGTTGTCGAACCTCCGATAAGGCCACAAGGTGTATAATTGACGGTTTGCGTTATTACTGCGACCCGAAACCCATCGATCCTCTGTACAGAGCCGTAGAGATATGGCCGTCCAAAAGAAAAAACGGATCGTCATCGCCCTCGGCGGCAACGCCGTCATCAAGAACTACCAGCGCGGAACGGTCTACGAACAATTCGCCAACTGCCGGGAGTCGCTGAAGGACATTCCCGGCATCGCCCGGGAAGGCCACGACATCGTCATCACCCACGGCAACGGTCCGCAGGTGGGCAACATTCTGATCCGCGTGGAAGAGTCGATCGACGAAGCCTACGAGCTCCCACTCGGCGTCTGCGTGGCCGAATCCCAGGGCGAAATGGGGTACATGATCGCCCAGACGATCAAGAACTTCCTCATCCGGAACAAGACGGAAAGAGAGGTGGCGGCCCTTCTCACCCAGGTCATCGTCGATCCCGACGATCCCGCCACCTTCAAGCCGACCAAGCCGATCGGCCCCTTTCTCGACGAGGAGGGAGCAAACCGCCTGAAGGCGCGCGGCATCCCCTACATCGAAGACGCGGGCCGGGGCTACCGCCGAATCGTGCCCTCGCCCGTCCCGCTCAAGATAGTCGAAACCCCTGTGATCGAAAAGATGCTCGACGCCGGTTTTCTCGTCGTGGCCGTCGGCGGCGGCGGCATGCCGGTCTATACCGATCACCTGAACCGCTTCGAGGGGATCGACGCCGTTGTGGACAAGGACCTGGCCTCCGAGGTGCTGGCCGCCGAGATGAACGCCGACGAGCTCATCATCCTCACCAGCGTGGAGAGGGTGTCGGTCAACTTCAGAACACCGGACCAGAAAAGGCTCGACACTCTGACAGTGGCCGACGCGAAGCGCTTTCTCAGGGAGGGGCACTTTCCGCCCGGCAGCATGGGACCCAAGATCGAGGCGGCTGTCAGGTTTATCGAGGAACACGGCGGAAAGCGCGCGGTCATTACCTCGGCCGGCAGGCTGGGCGACGCATTCCGGGGCCGGGCCGGTACGGAAGTGCTCCTGAAATAACCACCCCCCTTCCCGAGAGGCTTGCACACCAGGCCCGCATCATGTAAAAAGTCCGCGATCCCTATACCAAGGCCGGCGCGGCCGGCGGCAAGGAGGAAAGATGCACCTACTCAAACTCTCGGACTGGACGCGGGAACAGCTGATGGAAGTGATCGAGCTCGGCACGGCCGTGAAGGCCGAACCCGAAAAGTACGCCGACAGCTGTTGCAACAGAACGCTTCTCATGTTCTTCGAGAAGCCGTCGCTCAGAACGCGCCTCTCCTTCGAGACGGGAATGACCCAGATGAGTGGGCACGCCATCTATTACAACATCAAGGACTCGGCCCTCGGCAAGAAGGAGAACATTCACGACTTCGCCAAGGTGGCCTGCCGGTACGCCGATATCGTCATGTGCCGCCTCTTCAGCCACGACGTTCTCGACGAGATCGCCGAGAACTCGAGCGTTCCCGTGATCAACGGCCTGACCGATTTCTCCCATCCCTGCCAGATCGTGGCCGACCTGCAGACCGTCCTCGAAAAGAAAGGATCCTTCGAAGGGCTGAAGCTCGCCTACTTGGGCGACAGCTTAAACAACGTGACCCACTCCCTGATCTACGGATGTTCCCTCGTCGGAATCGACATCGCCGTGGGCTGCCCGGACTCGGCCAAGATGTCGCCCGACCCGGTAGTGATCGACGAAGCCCGTCCCTTCGCCGACAAGGCGGGATCGAAGATCGAGGTTTTCCACGACGCGGAGTCCGCCGCCCGGGACGCCGACGTGGTCTACACCGATTCGTGGATGAGCTATCACATCCCGCCCGAGGAGGAGGAGAAGCGCAAGAAGGTCTTTCAACCCTTTCAGGTGAACAACGATCTCATGGCGCTCGCCAAAGGGGACGCGATCTTCATGAACTGCCTCCCCGCCATGCGCGGCTACGAACAGACGGCCGGCGTGATCGACGGGCCGCAGAGCGTGGTCTTCGACGAGGCCGAGAACAGGATGCACGCCCAGAAGGCCGTGATCCTCAGGCTGCTCGGGCTGGCGTAAGCGATATCATCCGACGACATCAACACGCGACATCACCCCGCGACGGATGCGACTATTCCAGATCGGGCGCATCCGGATCGGGCTTCGCCTGCCGCGCAAACCAGATGATGAAGAGACAGAGCAGGGCGAGGGCGACGATGCTCGTGATCTCGCCCGTGGAGCTCTCGAGCATCTCGTCATTCATGATGTGGATCGTGCCCTTAGCTTCTTTGTAGGCCGCGAGCGATGCTTCCGGATCGGCGGCTCCTGTCAGCGGACTGACGATCTTGTTCGTGGCGAGAAGAATGGCATTGACGATGCCATCGAAGATCCCCATGAGGGCGCCTCCCGCAATGAGTCCGGATGCGATCAGGATACCGCGGTTGTGGCCGGCCTTCGTCTTTGCCGGTTCTTCCTTCCCCTTCCGGTCACGACCCACGATCCAGGCGAGGAGACCGCCGATCAGGACAGGCACGTTCAGTTCGATGGGGAGGTACATGCCGAGGGCGAAGGCGAGTGCCGGGACCTTGGCCATCTGGAGGATCAGGGAGAGAAGGACGCCCGTGCTGAAGAGATACCAGCGGAGCGGGGCGTCTTCCGTCCCCATGATGCCGACAAGGATCTCCTTCATGGCCGTGGCTTGTGGCGCCGGAAGGCTGTCCGTTCCGAAGCCCTGTCCCTCGGGCGCCTGGGAAAGGATCCACATGGCAAGACCACAGAAGGCGGCTGCAACGAGCGTTCCCACGAACTTGAGGGCAAGCTGTTTCTGCGGCGTGGCGCCGATCCAGTGGCCGATCTTGAGGTCAGACGAGAGGGCGCCCGACGCGCAGAGAGCGGTGCAGACCACGCCGCCGATCAGCATGACGACGAACATTCCTTCCCCGCCTTTCAGGCCCAGATTAAGCATGACCACGCCGGTGATGATGATGGTGAGCATGGTCATTCCCGAAACAGGGTTGGTCCCCACGATGGCGATGGCGCGCGCCGCCACGGGCGCGAAGAGGAAAGCGATCACGCCGCAGAGGAGGGTGCCGACCAGGGCGTAGAGAATGGCGTCTTCGAGCCCCAGACCGAAGGAGAAGAAGAGGAGGACGGCAACAAGGGCCATCACGATGCCGATGACGGTCACCGATCCAGCCAGTGACCTGTCGGTGCGGAGGACGGCGCCTGCTTCGCCGCCGCCCGATCCGAGACCGCCGAGCCCGGCCGTCATCGACTTGATCATCGATGGAAAAGCCTGGATGATTCCCATGATGCCGGCGCCGGCGATCCCACCCACGCCGATAATCTTGACATAGTTGGTGAAAACATCGTCCTGCGTCATCTCGCCGATCGGGATCGTGCCCGGGGCCAGGATACCCGTCATTCCCTCACCGATGGCGTGCACGATCGGCACGAGCACGAACCAGGAGAGGAACGACCCGGCGCAGATCACGGCGGCATAGCGGAGCCCCACGATGTAGCCGAGCCCGAGAATGGCCGAGGCATTGAGGATGCGGAGCGTCATGAAGTGATCTTTCAGGAAGTCCCCGAGCGCCACGGTCTCGAATGTGATCTTCTCTTTCCATGCGTGGCACGTCGTGACCAGGCCGTCATAAACGATTCCGAGTATGGCGGCGATTGCCAGGATCTTGGCCTGCCCACCGCCCGACTTCTGCCCGGTGACGAGAATCTCGGTCGTGGCCGTGGCTTCGGGCCAGGGGAATTTCCCGTGCTGTTCGACCATGAAGTAGTGGCGCAGCGGTACGATAAAGAGAATGCCGAGGCAGCCGCCCAGGAAAGCGGTGAGAATGATCTGATACCATGTCGGCTCCTGGTCGACAACGCCCGTTTCAGCCAGCATGTAGAGCGCCGGGATGGTGAAGACGGCGCCCGCCACAACGTGGGAGGAGTTGGCGCCGATCGACTGGATGATCACGTTCTCGAGGATCGTGCTCTTCCGCGCCGTCAAGCCGCCGATCCCGATGGCCAGGATCGCGATCGGGATGGCGGCCTCGATCCCCTGCCCCACCTTGAGAGCGAGGTAGGCGGCTGCCATGGAAAAGATCGCGCAGAAGATGAGGCCCAGGATCACCGACCGCGGGGTGACCTCGAGCATGGTGCTCTCCGCCGGGATCATGGGAACATACTTCCCACCCGGCTCCAGTACTTTCCTCGCATTGGCCGGCAGGGTATCACGTTCGACGGGCTTTATCTGATCTGGCACGTTGCTCCTCCTTCTTGGCGGAAAAGAGACGGGATTTTTGAAAAGAGTCGGGGAAAACTATGGCAGAAGGGAATGGTGGGAACAATGTTTTTTTCCATGCCGCCCCTTACCCGATAAAGCGAAAGACCCGATCGAGCGCTTTCCGGTCGGAGCCCTTGTCCTTTTCGGCGGGCCGGCCCACGGGAACGAGCGCTACCGGGCGGAGCCCGGCCTCCAGCCCGAGAACGGCCGCCACGCGCTTCTCGTCGAAGGCGCCCACCCAGCATGTGCCATACCCGAGAGAGCTGGCCGCGATGAGCAGGCTTGTCACGGCCGCGGCCGTGTCCTGGAGCACGTAGAGCGACCGCCCCCGCTCCCCGTACGCCTTCTCCGCCTCGGCCGGAACGGCGCAGACGGCATAGACGAGAGGGGCCTCTGCGAGAAAGGTCTGGTTCAGCGCGGCGGCGGCCAGGTCCTTCTGCACCCCTTTGTTCTCGATCTCGTAGAAGATCCAGGGCTGGGCGTTCCCGGCGGACGGCGACCAGCGCAGGATCGAGCGCAGCGCTTCCCGGTCGGCCGGGTCGACGGGATCGGGCCGGTACTTCCGGCAGGAATAGCGCGAAAAAGCCGGCTTCAGCCTTTCGTCAATGGGACGGGACATGGCGGTTCCTCCTGATCTTTCAGCCTGCGACAGGAACTGATTACCGATCCGCACCTTATCACCCTCAGGTCGCTGCATCCAGCCGTAAAGCCGCTCAGGTCAAGGGCGGTCGACGGGACGACTGTGGCAAAGAGACCCCAAAATTGATATTGACTCAACCTCAGCCTGAAAGTAACTTGTCACGAATTAGCACTGGTTCTTTTCTTCCATCAACACACAAAACACCTCCACCATTCTTCCCAAGTGACAGGAAAGGAGAAGTGAATGTTTTCTTCCGAGACCAGGACGAGGTTGTCGATTTTGTTCTTTTGCGTCTCTTTGGTTCTCTTATGTGCGGGATGCGAGTCAGTGGCTTTCAGGCCCACAGCCAAGCAGTACGATTGCAAGATTAAATTCGAGAACAACAACGCCCCTTCCTTCAGTGAAAAAACCCAGGTCACCGACAGCGGAGTCGAATTCGGCTGCATGACAACACCAGATTTCGAATGGTTCCTGGATTTCAAGAAGAAATCGATCGAAGCTGATGACAAGAACCTCCTCGGGCCGGGAGTCGGCATGAGCAAAGCCGCGGGTTCGGCTATCGGATTCGGTTTTCGATCGCCTTATCGAGCTGAAGAGGGATTCGGAATCGATTGGGGATTCCGGTTCGGCCGCCATAAAATCGACAGAGGAGCCAACGATTTCAAGGGCTTCGAAGGCAGCGCCAATTTAGGCGTCGAGTACACCGTCCCGATCGACAAGATCGCTTTCTCTCCCAATGCGGGTCTCTTCTTCGAGGGGCTGAAGGGCAAGAGCAACCAGGCCGCCGGGGATTTGAAGTACAGCCTGACCGGCGGAGGGGTCTATGTGGGGGTCAAGGTGAATCACGTGAGCCGGGACGGCCTCGACGGATTCGTCCGCGCCTTTGCCGGCAACAAGAGCATCATGGGATTTGCAGCCTCGATCGGGTACAGGTTCTAGCGAACACCTTCTCCGACAAGTCACACGGGGAAATCACGTAATGAGAACGTGATTTCCCCGTTTTTTACTCTGATCGTGGAACTTCGGAGAGCCTCCCCCCTCTCTCATGCAAAAGCGCCCCGATTCTCTACTTCAAGTATTCCTCGATGTTCTCCAGATATCGCGCCCATGGCAGGACAAGGACATCATTGATACGATAGGGATGGTCAACCCGTGCAATGATATACAGAGGCACTCCAGGATGTTCGGCCTTGAAAGACCGGAGCCCGCTGAGATGATGTCCCGTGACATGAGCCGTGGACTTGATCTCGAACGCGCCCTTTAACCTTCCGTGTTTCTCGACAACCAGATCCACTTCGGCGCCGTGGTTGGTCCTCCAAAAGTGGATAGCAGCTTCACTTTTAAGATAGTTTAGCATCCGATAGGACTCGAGAATGATGAACTGTTCAAAAAGACGACCTTCCCGCAGTGGTTCAGCAGGAGCTGTGAGCTGGCGGGTCAGGCCGTTTACCACACCCAAGTCGAAGAAATAGAACTTGGGATGGGCCACCAGACGTTTCCGCAGACTTTTTCTCCATGGCTGCAGACGAAATCCGATCAGTGTATCTTCGAGAATTTCGTAGTAGGATTGAACCGTCCGGACCGCAACTTGGCATTCGCGTCCTGTGGCAGAGTAACTGACCAATTCACCGGACTGGCTCGCAGCGATGTCAAGAAAACGTGAGAATCCACCAAGTTTGCGGACCAATCCCTCGGCCTGGATCTCCTCTTTCAGATATGTTTCCGTGTAAGCATTCAGGATTTCTATCATTTCATCCCGGGGCCTGCCGTACACACCGGGGATAGACCCGAATTGTAAAACTTCATCGAGGGAGAATGTGTCGGCGACTTCCTGGTAGACGAAAGGAAACAGCCTTCGCTGCACAGCCCTGCCGGCAAGAAGATTGACACCGCCGCGCCTGAGCTTTCTGGCACTCGATCCTGTCAGGAGGAATTGGCATCCTGTTTTTTCTATAAGAAAATGGACTTCATTGAGAAGCCGGGGTACACGCTGTACCTCGTCGATAAACACCCGGCTGATCCCTTCATTTTTTATTTTCTCCAAGGCTTCCCGGCGTAAGAGTTCAGGATTCTTGGAATACTTGAAAAATTGATCGGTCAGGAGAAGGTCAACTTTCCAGATTCCATCGGAAAAGGATGCATCGACAAGCGTACTCTTCCCGGTCTGTCGAGGGCCGAAGAGGAAAAAGGATAATTCTTTGGGAATATCGCAAATTCTAGTAATCATGATGCAAGAATGTACGGCATTTTTGCATCATTGTAAAGGTTTTTTTGGCAAACCACTTCATTGATGCCCTATATCCGACGCTTTAGCCTGATTATTTCAGGGTTAATAAGGACTCCCGTCTCCCATGATGATCTCGGGAATCGAGCTGGTATAACCTTCGAGGTCGGGATAGGGACCCGATCCCTGAATGGTGTACTTGATTTCAACATAGAGAGAATAAAACCCTTCGCCCGCCAGTTTAGGCAAACGGACGTCATATTTCCCCGTTCCGGGCCGATAGGTCATCTCTCTTTCCTGCCAGACCGTATTGCGGAAGTCGGGATACTCACCGGTGCTCACCGTGTAAATCAGCATGACATCCCCATGATCGACGATATGGCCCTTCGGATCGACCTCGGCCTCTATTTTGATGTAATAGGGATTGCCGATCTGATTGTGAGCCGCTTCCGGAAGGTCTTCACCCAAAAAAGTATGCGCAATCATGGTGCGGTAGTCTGCAAAATGTTCGTCTTCGCCGCAGCCGTGCTCGGCGCCCGGGATATACTCCCAAACAAGATCATCATCGTAGGGACAGAGGCCGGGATGAATGAACTCACCGAGCGTCAGAATGGGGTATCCGTTGTCGCTCGATCCGGAGATGGTCATGGCATTGAAATCGGTCACCTGATTGAGAACATCGTCCGCGAAAGTCGTGGCGATGTCGTAATGATCGAGGAAGTCCTGGGCGCCCATTCCCTCTTCGAGCATCCTCTTCAGCTGGGTGGACTCATCGGGCCATGTGTCGCCCCAGTCCGCGATGGCGTGATCGATGGCTTTCCAAAGATCGAGCGAATCGGACGCGGCGGAAACGATCCCCGTGATGCGGTCATCAACGGACGCCGCCGTCCAAACGCCGAGCCCTCTCTTGGAGCACCCGAGCGCCACCACGCCGTTCAATGTCGTTGAGCCGTTGAAATCCTCGAGAAGCGTCACACCCCTCATGAAAGAGAGAGCGAGAGCCCATCGGGCATAGGCGTACATGTTGCCCGTGTAGATGGCCACGGTCCGGCTGTTGCCGACCATGACGTTTTCATCGGGATAATCGAACTCATCGTGATAGATGGCGTATGACGGGTTTTCTTTGATGATCAGGACGGCCATGTTGAACATGTCGGCCGTCTCGGCGCCGTATTCGTCGGCAACCGAGATGATCGAACCGTTATGAACACTGGTAGCCGGCGCGATTGCAGCGTATTTCTTATTGAACGGTCCGCTCGGGATATAGAGGGTGCAGTCGACGATCCAATCGACGGTCTTGTACGCCGGCGTTCCCGTGGGATTCCAGTTATTCCACCAAAAGTCGAAAGCGGCCCTTTCCACACCCGTGTATCTTCCGGCGAAGTATTGATAGTCCCTCATGAGGATATTGGGGTACAAAGGGTGGACCTCCCAGTTGCCGACCGGAGTGAGGCTCAATGTGGTGGGGTCCTCCACGTCCAGCATGGAGTAGAGATCACGGGGTGGTGGTATCACCTGTGGCGGTGTCACCTGCTGCCCCGCAACGGTTCCGCTGAGAACAAATCCGCAAAGAACGATGATGATGAAAACACCGAGACTGGTCCTTCCTGTGTTCATGTTTTTCTCCTTTTAAAAAAATAGAATTCCTTCCATTGTTAAAATCGCTCCGGGATATCCCTGTTTACAAAGATTTTGAAATAAATGTATGCGGCGCCTCACGGCCCGTAAGCCGCTTGAAGGATTTCCATCGCGGTCGATCCCGTTACCTATCATGGGAGTGCACGACCCCGGCTGCCGGCTATTCCTAAGAAAAACCGAACCGCCGGAACACCCGCGCCGTTTCTCTCTTTTGTCTCGACGACAACAACGCGGGAGATCTCCTCGCTCCGGACGCGGGACGGGTGCGCCGGGGTACGAGTTATGAAACCAACGACTTCCCGGTCTCGGCCCGGGCAATACCACGTCGGCCATCGGGTCAGGAGAATCTGCAATGCGTGTAACTTATTCTTTTCTGTTCGTTCTGTCTTCGGTCGCGGTTTTTCTGGCAGCGGCCTTTCCTCAGACCGCTGATCTCGAAGGACCGGCGCCGCACGTGATCAATGCCCATCCCACGGGCGCCGGGGGCGGCGGCTGGCTCATGTCGGGTGCGTTCCACCCCGTCGATCCCGGCACGGCCGTTATCGGGGCCGACGTTTCCGGCGTCTTTAGGACCGACGACCTCGGCCTTCACTGGACCCCTTGGAACGAGGGGCTTCCCAACATGGATGAAGGCCGGACCCACTACGTGGAAGACCTGCACGGCGTCGCGGCGGGAAGCTTCACCGGCTTCTATGCCGCCACCCATGCCGGCATCTACCGTGCACGCGACGGAGAAGCCTGGGAATGTTTGACCCCCGTCGCCGACTATGCCTACGAATCAGCCAACGACTGGCATGCCGAAGCGATCCCTTTCGCCTGCCTCGACGACAATGGTGCGGGAGACCTTCTCGTGGCGGGCGCGGGACGGGTGCGCTGGGACAGGACCTATGAAACAGCCTATTATCCCGGCCTCGATCCCGCCGATTTCATCGTCTACAGCCCGAACATCACGGAACAGTGGACCGTTTGGACCCTCGACCTCACCGATCCGGGCGCGGCCTGGCAGCCCGTGGCGACTTCGGCCGACCTCGGCGCGTCGCGCGACATCACGGCGCGCAAGCTGGCCGGCGTGGACAACATCGTCGTAGGCACCCCTAACGGCATATATCATTACGAAGGCACGGGGTGGACCGACATCGGCTTCTCCCTCTACAACCAGGGACTCTCCTGCTGGTCTCTCCACCTCACCTGCCGGGGAACGCTCTACGCCGCCATGGACCGGCCCGACGGCGGCGCCATGCCGAGCGGCGTCTACAGGATGAGCAGCGTCGAGTCGCGCTCCCCCTGGGAATGGATCGGCGACGACACCCTTCAGCTCCCCGACCAAACCTATACCCTGGCCGACATCGGCATGTGGGATACGGCCGCGCTGATCTACCTGGCCGTGGCCGATGGGGCCGAGCTCTCCATGGAGCCCGACGTCCTCTACCTCGGCGAGCGCACAAAGGGCTCGAACTCCTATTCGGGGCTCTACCGGTGCCGGGCCGACCTCTTTTCCCCGGGCAACGCCTGCACGTGGGAGCACAAGGTCTACGCAACGGGTAGCGGAGGTCAGTCCTACTACTGGTTCGTCGACGGAAACGGGACGATTCACCCCCTCGATCCCGGCTGGATCTCCATGTGGGGCACGGGTGTGATTTTCCATCCCGTCGTTTCGCCCGTCGACCCGGAGCGTCTCCTCGTCCACCTCAACTGCAGGATCCACGTATCGGACGACGGGGGCGACACGTGGAAACAGCGCTACACGCGCGACCTGGGCGGTTACTGGCGATCGCGGGGCTACAACGAGCTCTGCGTGCGCGGGATCGCTTTCATGAGCGACGGTCGGCTCGTGACAGGCAACGGCGACTGCGGCACCCTCCGGAGCCGCGACACGCGGTATCAATCATTCGAGTGGATCCATCCCGTGGTGAGGGGGGCGACGGACTACACAACGGACGAATCCTGGGCCTATGAAACGGCACAGGTCCAGGTCTGCCCCGACTGGATGGGCACGGGCGAGGATGCTCTCTTCGTCAACAGCGGCGACTACGGCCAGAAGAAATCACCGTGCAAGCTCTTTCGCGTGGACGGCAACGACGATTGGCACAACATCACGAACACCTACAACACGGAGACCATGGTCATCGAGGATTTCGTGATCATTAACGACGACACCTGCTTCGCCGTTTACACCGAATACGACCGCAAAGTCACGGCGGGCGCCCTCGAGATCGACTGCGGCGTGCTGAAAGGAGACTACTCGCCTTCCCAGGGTGTCTGGACCTGGAAGACCGTGGACGACGGGCTCCTCTTCGCGCCGGCTGGCTCTCCCTACACCTGGAACGTCCACGGCTACAAGCTCCTTTTCCACAGCAAGAGCGGCAGGATCTTCATGGCGGCGCGGGACAAGGTTCTCTCTCCGGACAACGCCGTGATCGCAGAGAGGTTCGACGTCACGGGCGGGCTCTATGTTCTCGAATCGCCCGGCGACACGACATGGGCCCTCGAGTGCGGCGGCGACGGCACGAATTGGAAGGACTTCCGCAGCCTCGCCGCGACGCCCGACGAGTCGGTGCTCTACGCCGGGACCTGCGGCCGCGCCACGGGAGACGGCACTGTT
The DNA here is from genome assembly GCA_964633825.1 of uncultured Phycisphaerales bacterium. Taxonomy (GTDB): domain Bacteria; phylum Planctomycetota; class B15-G4; order B15-G4; family CAYZWU01; genus CAZWHE01. The sequence goes on from CAZWHE010000117.1 coordinate 11,552, forward strand.
CTTCGGTGCGACAATCCCGGATCGAGTCCTTCCACGTGGGTTCCCATCGTCAACGACGTCGATTTTCCCTTCGGCTTCCAAGTCCCCTTCTGGGCGCCTTGGAGCGAAGCCCGGGCGAACAAGAATCTCACCCACGTGAACGCCCTCGCCGTGCCTCCGGGCAATCCCGGAGCGCTCTGCGTCGGCCTCGCCTGCGAGGGCTTCATGGAAAAGGAAGGGCTCTGGATCTACAACCGGAACGGTCTCGGCGAGTGGGAGCATCTCTCAACGGGCGAGCTCATGGTCGGATGCGGCATCCGCGTCATGGCTTTCAGCCCCGCGCACAAAAACCCGCTCGTCGCCGGAACGACGGGACAGGAGCTCTACCTCATCAACACCCGGAGGGGAGGCGCGCTCCCCCTGAAATGAGAAGGCGGCATCCGGGCCGAGGATTTCATTTCCTTTTCAGCCACGACCATCCGGATGAGCAGGAGGGAGCCGGTTCCTCGTTCGTTTTCTGCCGCATGTAGGCACGCACCTTCGCCAGGAGCTCATCCGCGTTGAAAGGCTTGACGAGATAATCGTCGGCCCCGACGTCGTAACCCTGGAGGCGCTCCGAAGTCGTGGCCTTGGCCGACACCATGATGATCTTGGTCCCGCGAAGCTCCGGGATCTCCCGCAGGCGCCGGCACGTCTGATAGCCGTCTATCCCGGGCATGATGATGTCGAGCAGGATAACACCGGGCAGGAAGCCGGGAGCTATTCTCAGCGCTTCCTCGCCCGTCTCGGCGGTTTTCACCTGGAAATCGTCGATCAGTATTTCCTTCATGAGTGCACGGTTGTTGGGTTTGTCGTCCACGATCAGCACCCGGTCTTTTTCGCTCATGATCAAGCTCCCCTTAAATATAAGCCGCCTCTCCCGGCTCGGGCCGGCCGCACTTTTCCTCATCGAGCAGAACCTGCCGCCAGGCCTTGGCAATGACGTCGAACAAGGCCTTCTCCGTGAAGGGCTTCATCATGTAAAAGCTGCCCGTCTCTTCGAGAAAGGCCTGGGTCTCTTCGCTCACAATGTCGCCCGTCACGAAGATGAAACGCCGGACCATGTCGGGCTTGGCCCGCTTTGTCTCGCAGTAGACGCGCTTTCCATCGAACCCGGGCATGCGCATGTCGCACAGGACGATGTCGTAATCGTTCTCCAGCACTTTTCGCAGCCCCTGGTCGCCCGCCGGAGCGCTGTCCACGCCGTATCCCTCCCCCGTAAGGATTTCGCAGATCAGATCCCTGATCGGGTCCTCGTCCTCGATGACCAAGATGTTTCTGATCTGCGGAGCGACCGCTCCGGCTTCGCCGGCTTTTTCAGCGGCCGGTTCGATCTCACCCGACACAAGGGGAAGCTCCACGATGAACGTCGCCCCTTCTTCTTCATTGTTCACGGCGAAGATATTTCCGTTGTGGGCCTTGATGATTCCGTAAGAGATGCTCAGCCCCAGACCCGTTCCCTTCCCCTCGGGCTTGGTGGTGAAGAAGGGATCGAAGATGCGCTGCAGCTTGTCCCGGTTGATGCCCGGACCGTTATCAACGAACTCCGCCCCCAGCAGCTCGCCGTCGCGATAGGTCCGGACGTGAAG
>CAZWHE010000118.1:0-13155 GCA_964633825.1 uncultured Phycisphaerales bacterium
GAACGGCGACATGATTCTTGATATGGGGAAGTGGGCGAATCAGGGTGCGAAGCCGGACCGGGTCGTTCTGCTTGACATGGATCACACAGAGAGCATCCGGCGATTGACAGGAGATAAGGACCGAATCGAAAGCCGTGATTCTGCTTATCACCAGAGAGTGAGAGAGGGTTACCTTGATCTCGCCGGGCGGAGCCCCGAGCTTTTCCGGATCGTCGACTCCAAGGGGTCGCCCGACGAAGTCCATGCCCGGGTGCTGGAGGCGATTCACGATGTGTTGTGAGGCATTGATCGGCCATGCTTCCCTGCTGGACTCACTGACATCCCTCATTGCCAGGGGAAGGATGCCTCACGCCGTCCTCTTGACCGGTCCCTCCGGTGTGGGAAAGACTCTCATGGCTTTCAAGGTGGCGGCTGCCTATCTCTGCGCGGATCACGGCTGCGGAGAATGTCCCGACTGCAAACGGGTTGTTTCCATGGGACATCCCGATTTTCATTTTCTCGGTCCTCAGGAAGGAAAGCACGACATTCGGATTGAGCAGACGCGCGAGCTCATCAGTTCCCTGGCTGCCAGGCCCTATGAAGGACGGGGTAAAGCGGCTGTTATCGATCCTGCGGACAGAATGCGCGAAGACTCTCAGAATACCTTTCTCAAGACCCTCGAGGAACCGACGCCCGATACCCAGCTCATCCTGGTCTCTTCCCACCCCGAACGGCTCCTTCCGACGGTGCGTTCCCGCTGCCAACCCTTCCGGCTCACACCTCTCGACAGTGGCGAGATGAATAGATTCCTCTCGGAACAGGGGGACGAAAATATCCGGCTGCCACAGGAGCTGGCATCGGGATGCCCCGGCCGCCTGATCGCCCTGCACAAGGAGGGTGGAGAGCGTGCGAGAGAGATCATTGTCGGCTTTTTTATGAATCCTGTCCTGCCTTCTCCGGTTTACATGGCAATAAAGGCCGCGGCATGGGTCGAGGAGGGTTTAAAACGCCGGGAAAAACAGAAGGAAAGGGATAGGTACAAGCTTTTTTTCGATCTGGCCGTAACGCTTGCAAGGGATATAGTTGTTGTCGGCCTCTGTGGAAGAGAGGCTCCGGTCTTGAACAGCGACCTGAAAACGGAGATTGAAAAAGCGCTGCCTTATTATGATCTCACATTGTTGCTTCATACTCTTGGAGAGCTCATAAACTCTTCGGGAGACATCGACGGTTATGTGGCCCCTGAGCTTGTTGTGGAAAACATGGCGGCCGCATTCAGAAATACGAGGATAAGTTAAAAAGATGCGTTATATCGCCGCTCGTTACAGCGAGATGAACTACAGGGGTTACTTCAAAATCAGCGAGGAGAGTGATCTCGCCAAGGGCCGGCACTGTCTCGTCAGATCGCCCCGGGGAATCGAACTCGGTAAAATCCTTTGCAATCCCGTCGAGTACGATGGGGAGATCATCTGGCTGAAAAACCACAGGACCGGGGGGCAAGATACGAAACCGGGGGGTGGTGTGGTCCTCATGCTGTCCGGGGAAGTCGTGCGGCCTGCTTCACCGGAGGATATGGAGAAGATATCGAAACAGCACAGCCGTGGAACAGCGGAAGAGATTGAGTTCTGTAATAGTCAGATCAAGGCGCGCAGCCTCAAGATGAAGCTGGCGGGAGTGGAATACCTCTTCAACGGGGAAAAGATCATCTTTTATTTCCTGGCTGACGGAAGGGTCGATTTCCGGGCACTCGTCAGAGATTTGGCCAAGAAATACAGAACCCGCATCGAAATGAAACAGATCGGAGTCCGTGACGAAGCCCGGCTGCTCGCTGAGTACGAACACTGCGGAAGAAGGCTCTGCTGCAAAGGATTCCTCAATACTCTTGAACCGGTCACCATGAAGATGGCCAAGGTCCAGAAAACAACGCTCGATCCATCAAAGATTTCGGGTCGGTGCGGACGTCTCATGTGTTGTTTAAGATATGAAGACAATGTCTATCAGGAACTGAAAACGAAACTCCCCAGAAAGGGCTCCTTTGTTACGGTGAATTCAGAAAGAGGAAAGGTTCTCTCTCAGGATATTCTCCTGCAGAAAGTGGTTGTTCAGCTCGAATCAGGTGAGTTTCAGCTTATTCATATCAACGACATCGAATCTGTTCATTCCAATGCGCCAATTCGGCAATCACCCCGTAAATCCCGACCTCAAAGAAAACAGAGAAGGGGTAAAGATAACCCCAAATCGAACCGATAATTGGAGTGTCGAATAGCGGCGGGCTGTTCGCGGTTCAGCTGTGATCTTTGTCATGATCTCCAATAATTATTATTGAAGGAGATAATGGTAACGGAGCACATTCGATGAGTGACCAGAACCTGAACAACAAGATCCTGGCAATGACCAGAGGGGACGGACGTTACCGAATACAAGCCTACCATTTTATTCTCGACTCCCTCGACTATGTGAGCGCAACCCTTGGAAAAACCAGGTTGGCGGGCCCTGATCGGCATGTCTCGGTCGATGAAATGCTCGATGGCGTCAAGGAGTATGCCATGCAGCAGTTCGGGCCGCTGGCCAAGGTCGTGCTCGAGTATTTCGGTATTTATTCGACGGAAGACATTGGAGAGATCGTTTTCGATTTCGTCAATGTCGGCCTTCTCAACAAGCAGGAATCGGATAGAAGAGAAGACTTCTCGAAAGGATTCGATTTCCGGGAGGTTTTCGAAGAAAGCTATACTCCCGAGGTCCCCTGGTAACGGAAACATCCAGGAAGAGGGGCAGGAAGGGAGTGAAATAAGACACCGGCGACTCTCAGTGGCCGGTGTCTCTTATTAATCTTTTTCAGAGCGCTCTTTATCAGCTTCCAGGGCCCTGCTCTGTTCGCACTTGTTGAAAAAAGCCTTCTGGGAATCGATATCGTCGACCCTCTTGTTCCAGATCTCGTGGAGTTTGTAGATATTTTTCAGGTTGAGGGGGAGGTTCGCTTCCATATCCTCCCTGCGCGTGTCGCCCTTTATGGGAAGCTGGACGTAGTGTTTCCCCGTCACCTTGTTCCACATCTCGGCGATGCGGAACGCGACCGCTACATCGTCCGGCTCCGTCAGGTCGAGGTTGTTGAACGAATTGATGTAGATCGGTATCTTCCACCGCCAATCGGATTCCTCGAATTCCTTCATGAACCGGCTTCTTCTGAACTTGGGAAGGTCTTCGTTGAGAAATCCCTTGTTGAAGCATTCGGTTATCCGATCAAATGTTTCCTGATCGCATCCGATGGGGGGGGGGAAGAGCTCGAATTTGATGACAGGGTCAAGCTCTTCCGGTTCCTCGGGTATGATTGGTACGGGCTCTTTCGCCTCGGGTTCTTCGACAGGAACTTCCTCGGGAGGAGCTTCTTCTACAACCGGTTCGAGTTCCGGTTCGGATTCCTCGGCGACCTCGACGGGCTCTTCAGCCGGCACGGGCTCTTCCTTGTCGCCTGATAACATGATGACAAGCAAGATCACGATGGCCACTGCACTCACACCGGCTGCAACCCAGATCCAGATCTGGCTGCCCTTTTCTTCTTCCTGATCACGACGGCGAGAGGGTCTTCGTCGCGATGCTGCACCCCCCCTCCTCGCGGGTGCGGCCCTTTTCATGGCTTTTCCTGCTTTTGCAGCCGTTCCGGCCGCCGCGGCTGCCCCGCTCGGCTTGGCTGCCGCTGCCGGTTTTGCTTTTGCAGTTTTAGCGGCCGGTTTCGCCTTAGCGGCCGCCGTTGCCGGCGGGATGTTGACAATACCGCCGCATTTCTTGCATTTTGCCCGGTTTCCACTGAAGGTCGGCGGGATCTTGAACTTGGCGTTGCATTGGGAGCAAGTACCAATCCGTTCAGCCATGACTGTCTCCTCGTTCTGATTTTATAGAACCCGAAAAGGGAAATTCTATTTTCCTTCCTCAACAGGACTTATGCAACTAAAAAGCGCGAAGCGAAGGAACCGAATCCCTCCGACACGAAGGATTGAGCTCCGAAAACTACCAATCCTCCATCTCCTTTTTCAGGTCTCGTTCCTTCCATGTCTCCTTGTTCCTCCTCCACCAGCCGAACCAGAGCTGAATGGCCCTGTTCATTTCTTCTTCCGTGCCCGTGCTCTCCTCGGATTGCTGAAAGCCCGGAGAAAAGCCGAAGGAACGTCCCGTGATCTGCCTGAGAACAGTGATACAGCGGTTGGCGCGGGACAGATCTTCGCCTCGCTCGAAGTCGAGAGCGATCAGCTGGTTCAGGAGGGCCGGAATCGCCGGCTTTCCCAGTTTGGACAGCCGTTTCCGCGCTTCGAAAGAACGCTGCCGCTCGTCGCCGATCAGGTCCCGGGCAAACCGGATGAGCTGTTCCTTTTCCGTGTTGCTCGTTTCGGGAAGAAAGTCGACCTCCGTGATTTCCTTGTCCGGGCTGATGCGGTTCTCATATTTTTCGTCCAGAGTCTTTGGGCCGTCTCCGGCAACGGCATCGAGATCTCCACCATACTGGGGCCCGATCTTCATGCCGCCAACGGTCCAGTTGTCGCCGATCCGAACGAGGCTGAAGGTTCGTTTCTGTTCCCGGCCGTTCGCTTGGTTGCGAAGAAGAATCTCGACTTCGGCCTTCCTGTCCGAGAAGGAAATCTCTTTCGTCGATCTCACGGAAGCGTGGCGGAGGAACTCTCCGTCAGGTCGAGTGTCATCCGTCAAGGTATCGAGAACCTCCTGTTTTTTAAGAACCTGATCCAGGTCGGACAGGTCGGACCAGAGAGAATTGTCGCCGCCCGCTGCGTTGTGGTAGACGGGGAAATTGATGCTGTCTTGGAGGGCGTCCAGATCGGCGTTGCGCTGGAATTCCAGAAAGCGAATGCAGAACTTTTCCCTCTCCGTTTTGACCGCTTTTTGGTCGGTCCGTGCGGACGGGATGTTCTTTGTCGAAGCCGGAGTTTCATCGAGCGCGTCTGTTTCGGAGGAGAGAGGCTCTTCTTCGGGACCGCCGCCGCCCGAGGTCGCGATCAGAACAATGGCCACAACAAGGACCGCGCTGAAACCGACGATGGGCCAGAGAAAAGTGTTTGTCTTTTTCTTTTCCACCGCTTTAAGAGCGGCGGCGCGAAAAAGGCGGCCGCATTTCTTGCACTTGACCTTCTTTTCAAGAACATTGAGGGAAACCTCATACTTCTTGCTGCAGTTGGGGCATTTGATGACGGGCATGACCGGGGTCCCCCGAAAATGTCGATTCGTTTACCAAATATATGCAAATGTTCCTTGTAAAACCCCTATCTAACAACGAAGTGGACGGGACTGTCAAGAGTCCCGAAGCGGGTTGATAACGCCGAAACCCCTTTCATTGCCCTCCTTTTGAACAAGGGCTATAATCGTGAAAAAGCGTTCCTACCGGATGAGGAGTGTCATGCCCCCGAATCGGTTCAAACTTGTCAGTGATTACAAGCCGAAAGGTGACCAGCCCGGGGCTATCGAAGCTCTTTCCAGGGGGCTCGCCGAAGGAAAAAAAGAACAGGCGCTTCTGGGCGTCACGGGGTCGGGCAAAACCTTCACAATGGCGAACGTGATCCGGAACGTGGGCAAGCCGACGCTCGTCATCGCTCACAACAAGACCCTGGCGGCTCAGCTCTTCTCCGAATTCAGGGAGCTCTTTCCGGAAAATGCCGTGGAGTATTTTGTTTCCTATTACGATTACTATCAGCCCGAGGCCTACATTCCGCGAACGGATACATACATCGAGAAGGACGCGTCGGTCAACGAAAGGATCGACAAGATGCGCAATTCGGCGACGCGCTCTCTTCTCAGCCGCAGCGATGTGATCATCGTGGCGTCCGTTTCATGCATCTACGGCCTGGGCTCCCCCGATGCTTATGACGAAATGTCGGTCACGATCCGGCAGGGAGACACAGTGGATCGCGACGAGTTCCTGCGCGGCCTGGCCGCCATTCAATATCAGCGCAATAATCTCGATTTGAAGCGCGGAGTCTTCCGGGTTCGGGGCGATGTGATCGAGATCTTTCCCGCTTACGAAGAGGACCGGATCATTCGTGTGGAGCTCTTCGACGACGAGGTCGAATCGATCGTTGTGGCCGATTCCCTCCGGGGGGAGATCCTGGACGGGCCGGAGGAGGTCACGATTTATCCCCGCTCTCATTACGTCACTCCCGAAGACAGTATGAAACGCGCCATTCGTTCGATCGGGGAAGAACTCGAAGCGCGCCTCGCTATGCTCCGCGCCGGCAAAAAACTACTCGAGGCGCAGCGTCTCGAACAGCGCACGCGCTACGATCTCGAGCTCCTCGATGAGACGGGGTTTTGCAGCGGGATCGAGAATTACTCTCGACACCTCGACGACCGGGAGCCCGGCGAGCCGCCGGCCACCCTTCTCAATTATTTCCCAACGGACTTTATCCTTTTCATCGACGAAAGCCATCAGTCCATTCCCCAGATCGGCGGCATGTTTCGCGGGGACCGCTCGCGAAAAGAATCCCTTGTCAAGCACGGGTTCCGCCTGCCGTCGGCCCTGGATAACAGGCCGCTCCGTTTCGAGGAGTTCGTCGGGCTCCTCAACCAGGTTATCTATGTATCGGCCACGCCGGGATCCTACGAGCTGGAGCGCTCGCGGGGATGCGTGGTGGAACAGATTATTCGACCCACGGGGCTCGTCGATCCCGCGGTCGAGGTGCGGCCCGCCGACGGCCAGGTGGACGATCTCATGTCCGAGATCCAAGAGCGCGCCCGAAAGAAGGAACGCGTTCTCGTGACGACGCTGACCAAGCGCACGGCCGAGGAGCTGGCCGACTATTACTCCTCCGCCGGCATGAAGGTCAAATACCTTCATTCCGATATCGATACCCTCGAGCGAACGGAAATCATCCGCGAGCTCCGCTGCGGCACGTACGACACCCTCATCGGCATCAATCTCCTCCGCGAAGGGCTCGATATTCCCGAGGTCTCTCTCGTGGCCGTTCTCGATGCGGACAGGGAGGGTTTTTTGCGTTCGTCGACCTCGCTGATCCAGACATTCGGCCGAGCCTCCCGCAACGTCAACGGTCAAGTGATCCTCTACGCCGGAGCTGAAACGCGGTCTATGCGGGAAGCGATGGCCGAGACGGATCGCCGCCGGAAGATTCAGGACGAGTTCAACAGAGAAAAGGGGATCACTCCCGAGAGCGTGCAAAAGAACATCACCCAAACCCTGGGCTCTGTGTGCGAAGCCGACTACACGACTGTTTCCAAGGTGAAAGAGACTTTACCCGAAGGAGCCGACATGGCCCACATCGGCCGGGCGATTTCCCGGATTCGCGAAGAGATGCTGTCGGCGGCGCGCGATCTTGACTTTGAAAAAGCCGCCGGGCTCAGGGACAGGATGATCGAGCTCCAGCAGATGGAATTGAAATATCTCTGAGGGGGAGCTGTTGAACCGAGGGCTTCGAAAAAAACTGGAAAACCTGCCCGACAGGCCGGGCGTCTATCTGATGAAGGACGGAGCCGGGGACGTGGTCTATGTTGGGAAAGCCCTCTCCCTGAAAGACAGGGTCGGTTCCTATTTCCACGGAACTTCGCCCAAGAAGCGGCTCGCGGCCGACACGCGGCCCGCGGCGCGCCATATACCGCCGGAGACGCACGACGTCGGATTCATCATCACAAACAATGAAAACGAAGCTTTCATTCTCGAGAACAACCTCATCAAGAAGCTGAGACCCCGGTACAATATCCGTCTCAGGGACGACAAAACCTTTTTGAGCATCAAGGTCGACGTTCGCCACCCTTTTCCGTCCGTCATGCCGGTCAGGCGTCCGCGCAAGGACGGGGCGCTCTACTTCGGGCCTTACACATCGGCCGGCGCCGTGCGTTCCACGCTGAAGTTTCTGCGCACGGTCGCGCCCCTGCGCATTTGTTCCGATCGGGAATTCCAAAACAGGAGCCGTCCCTGCATTCAGTACCAGATCAAGAGGTGTCCGGGGCCGTGCGGCGGGCTCGTCACCCGGAAGGAATATCGGAGAGGTCTCGACTCTGCTCTGCGAATTCTGCGCGGCCGGGTGGAGGAGCTGCGGAACGATCTCCTCGCCGGGATGGAAGCGGCGTCGTCGCGAATGGAGTACGAGGCGGCGGCCCGGATCAGAGACCGGATCCGGGATCTGGAAAGCTTCAGCCGCTCGCAAAAAGTGGACGGCATCCGATTCCGAGACGCCGACATTCTCGGCTATCACCGGGAAGGGAAAGGAACCGGTCTGGTCGTGCTCTTTATTCGCAGCGGAAAACTGGCTTCATCGAATTCGTTCTCTTTTTCGGTGGATGTAGGCGCCGAGGAAATGCTTTCTCAGTTTCTGCTCAGGTACTATGGAGAAAGCCGTCACATCCCGGACGTGATTTTTCTGCCGTTCGAGATCCCGGACAAGGCCGGTATAGAGGACTTCCTCGGGAGCCGTGGAGAAGGCCGGGGCAAGATCAAGATCCCTCGGAGGGGAGAAGCCGCCAAGCTCGTATCCATGGCGATTGACAACGCCCGCCTCACGCTGCGCGCGTCGAGGGGAGTGAAGGAGCTGGCCGCCGGCGTTGCCGAGTCCCTGCGTTCCTCCCTCGGTCTGGCGAAGGCGCCGCTTCGGATCGAGGGCGTCGATCTTTCGAACACGAGCGGCGGTGAAGCCGTGGGGTCCGTCGTCCACTTCAGAGAGGGCGAGCCGCTGAAAAGCCGTTATCGCCGCTACCGGATCAAAACCGTCGGGGGAAGCGATGACTACGCCATGATGCACGAGGTTGTTCTCAGGCGATTGAAAAGAGGAAAGGTTGAGGGGCGCCTGCCCGACCTGCTTCTCGTGGACGGCGGGGCGGGTCATGTTGCCGCCGCGCTTCGAGCCCTTCGGGAATCAAAAGCCCACAACATCGATATCGCGGGCATGGCCAAGCGCGGCATCCGAACGAGGGCAACCCTTTCGAAGAAAGGGGAGGGAGACCGCGTTTACATTCCGAACAGGAAAAAACCCGTCACGCTCCCCCCGGGCTCGGACGAGCTTCATCTTCTGCAGCGGGTGCGCGACGAGGCCCATCGATTCGCCGTCTCCTATCACCGCCGCCTCCGGGAGAAGAGAACCCTTTCTTCTCCGCTCGACGGTATTGCCGGCCTCGGCCCCGACCGCAGGCGCAAGCTCCTTTCCCGCTTTGGGGGATTGCGCGGTTTGAAAAGGGTGTCGATCGACGAGATCATGGTTGTCGACGGGATCGGGCCGGTTCTGGGGAAGCGGGTCTACCGCGCCCTCCGAAAGGATGAGTAGCCGCCCTCCGTACCCAAGTACGGGGACACAATACGTATTCTTCCGGAATCAAAGTTATTGAACTGTTTAATTGTTCAACGGAAGAATACGTATTGTGTCCCCCTCTCGGTGAAGGGATCGGGCCAGAACCGACATACCCCATGCGGTGCCGTAAGCCCGATGGTAGGTGTTGAAGTAGTAATCCCACATGGAGCCGTCTTTTTCCTGGGTCCTGATCACGGCCTCTCTCAGCAGGTTCCAGTAAGCGTCCCGTTCTTTTGGATCGAGCTCTTCGATGACGCCGGCGGCGTAGTAATGACCGAAGAAGTAAAAATAACCCGAGTTGTAATAATAAGTCTCGTGGGGAATGGGCCGTCCCCGCGCGATCTTGAGAAACCTGTGATGCTTGAAAAAGAGGTCGAGTCCCGCCCGGAGCTCTTCTCGCGTCATTTTGACGCCCGTCATTTTGACGCCCGCTGTAACGGCGCCCGCTTTCAGCAGGGCCAGGTTCCCGACCTGAATGCGCGAGAGCGATCCTTTGATCTGGTCGATGTTTTCCAGGCCGCCGGGAGACGGCACGGCCTCGACGCTGTATGAGTAGGCGCCGTTGGGAAGGCGGCAGCGCTTCAGCGCGATCACGGCTCTCGCCAGAAGCTCGTCGTCCACATCGAACCCGGCCTTCCGGGCATCCGTCAAAGCCAGGACAGCGGCCGCCGTCATGAAGGACGTGGCCCACTTGGGCCGAACCGTATAGGGCGGATCGTCGTAATAACCCCATCCCCCTCCCGGGGTCTGGTAGCTGCCGAATTTTTTAATGATCTGAGAGCCGAATTTCCTGAGCTTTTCCTCCCGGGGGGTTCCGGCGATCCAGGGGTGTGTCACTGAGCGTGCGGCTGTTTCCAGGGTGTAGACAAAGGCCCACGTATTGTCCACATCCCACCCCGAAGGCCGCTCTGTAGCTCCCTCCCTCAGGAGAAAGTCGATTCCGGCGAGAAAAGCTTTCTCTGTTTTGGAATCTGCGTCTCTCTCCAGGTCGATGAGAGAGGTGCAGACGATTCCGGTCGTTGCCGCGATCCAGGCCTTGTGCGTCTTGATGTTGCTCCAAACTCCGTGAGCGGGTTTTCGCCAGGATCCCCAGGAGCCGTCATCGTTCTGGTCGAGAAGCAGAAAGGAAAGGGCGCGCTCGATGCCGGCCCGGACATCGCGGGCCGTCAAGGCGGGATCCCGTTTTTTTACGGAGTCCGACCCGAGAACGAGGACACCGGCCAGGAAGAGAGCGATCTTCACGAATCATCCTTCCCGGTCGATTCCGACACCTCGGCGATCTCGCCCTTGATTCGCTTTATTTTTTTCTTGAGCCCGACGATTTCGCCTTCGAGCTCAATGAGCTCGATCTCTTTCTCGGCCATGGAAATGTCGATGCTGATCCGGGCGAGATTCTGAGCCGTCTTTGTTTCGACCATTTCCTGCTCGAGCTCCGCCAGTTCGAGAGGAAGCTCCCGGGATTTGAGTGTTTCGAAGCGCCGTTCCATCAGCTTGAGGTGCTCCAATGAGAGCTCCATGCGGCGCCGGGATCGGTTGAGGACGATTTCACCCGTCCTGTCTTCGACCTCGGCATCGGCGTACATCATTTCGAGCTGTTCCAGTTCCTCTTTGCTCTCCTTGTGCTCGTCCCGGGCTTCTTGGATATCGAGCTCCCTTTCCCGGATCTGAAAGTTTTTTTGCAGGTCCCTGAACAGCGTGTATTTCTCTTCAGCGGCCATGTAATTCCGATTGCTCAACTCGATCTCGAGCTCCGATTCGGTCTTGATACGCTCCTTTTCGAGGCGGCCGATTTTGAGCCGCGCTGTTTTTATCTCGAGCTCGCGGACGAGACCGTCGAGCTCGTTCTCCAGTTCGCCCGGCTCTTCCGGGGAAGACGCGCCGCGCGCCTCGTCGCACTCGATCTCCTCCGACATTGCATCCGGGGCGGAGCAGGCAGGACACCGGCAGCCCGGTGTGAACAAGAGAAATGAAATGGGAATCATCATCCAGATGAAACGCATCGTTTTGACCTCCCTGGTTGTTTGAAAGTTCGAAAAGAGCCGGCTCCCATCATAGTGGATATTCGAAAAGAGTGAAAGGATCGAGATGAACCGTCAAGGGATCGGGCGGTCCTGCCGATAGTGAATGGAGGGCCGGGTTTTCCGACAGGGGCCTTGCCCGGCTCTTTTCCGGAACGGTAGAAAGGAGAAATCGGGAACAAATGAGCGGGAGTGAAATAACGCGGGCCGAGTTTTTCGATGAATTGAACAACCGGAACGAGGGGACGGCCGGGAGTGCGCGCGGGACGAGGTCCGGTTTGGTTTCCCGGACAGGGAATATGGCGCTTCCCGAATTATTCCTTTCCAATATCGATTCAAAGTCCGGGAAGGCGAGATCGCCCGGGATAGAACAGGGAACTCTTGATCAAGCCATTTCCAGGCTTTCTGATTGGGATGAGCCGGAAAACATGCCGCGGCTTCTGGGAAGAATCGCCGAAGAAGCCCGGCGCCTCTTCGACTCTGAAGCCGCCGTCATCGCCGTCGTGGATGAGAAGAACCGGAGCTTTACCTATCGAACCGTCTGCGGCTCCGCAGCGGAAGCGTGTTTCGGAAAGGGCATGCCCATCGACGGGACGAGTATTTGCGGATGGGTCATTCGCCAGAAAACCTTCTTCTCTTCATCGAATACAACAACCGATCTGCGCGGATCGCCCGAAATCGGTGAGCTTCTCGACATGAAAACCGCTGTGGCCGCTCCCCTGACGGTGAGCGGGAAGATCTTTGGCGTCCTTCTTGTCTTCAATAGATCGAATGAGGTTGTGTTCAGAAGAGAAGACGCCAAGGAAATCCTCGTTCCCTATGCTCGCTGGGCGGGCGTTATAATCGAAAACTCTCTGGAAAAAGAATAATTCAAACCGGGTCGATTCGGATATTCCTCGCGACGATTCGTTTGAAATACTCCTGTCAAGCCCTGGGATGGTACTTGCCGTGCACCTTTTTCAGCCGTGCCTGATCGAGGTGCGTGTAGACTTCGGTTGTTGTGACATTTCTGTGTCCGAGGAGTTCCTGGACAACGCGGAGGTCGGCTCCGCCTTCTAGAAGGTGGGTTGCAAAAGAATGGCGGAGCACATGGGGGGACACGCCGCCGCCGATGCCGGCTTTTTCAGAATAAAGGCGGACCAGGCGGAAAATTCGGTCGCGCGTCAGCTTTTTCCCCCTGTATGTGAGAAAAACGTTGTCACCTGCGCCGGCGCCGGGTGCAGCCAGGAAGGAAGGGCGCGCTTTTGTCAGGTAAGCGGCGAGCGTGGTTTTGGCCCTGTTTCCAAAGGGCACGATGCGTTCCCGTGAGCCTTTCCCCATGATGCGGACATATCGAAGGTCGAGGTTGATGTCTTCGAATTTCAGGTTGATGAGTTCCGTGACGCGGGCTCCTGTTGCGTAATACATTTCCAGGAGGGCTCTGTCGCGGAGACCAAGCGGGGTGTCCCGAGGAGGGGCGTTCATCAGCGCGTCGATCTGCTCGACCGTCAGAAACTCGGGAAGGCGTTTCCAGAGCTGGGGATAAACGACGGAAGAGGCATAGTCGTTCGGGATGATGTTTTCCGACGCCAGAAACCTGACAAACATCCGGATCGATGAGAGCCTGCGTGATCTGGTCCTGACCGAATATCCCGCTTCCCGTTCGGCCTGCAGAAAGTCGAGGATAAGCCGCCCGTCTTCCAGGTTGAAATCCATCACATTGCAGGAGATAAGAAATTTTGAAAATTTTTCCAGATCACCTGAATAAGCGGCCAGTGTATTGGGTGAGACCCCGGCTTCGATGTCGAGATAGTTTAAAAATGATTCGATTTCTTCCCTATTGATCTCGGCCTGCAAGAGGGATCTCTTTCTTTTGATCAGGGTTTAAA
>CAZWHE010000119.1:0-13038 GCA_964633825.1 uncultured Phycisphaerales bacterium
CGACCTCGTGTCCCCGGGATCCGGGAAGGAGAGCCAGTGTCCGGCCGGCGGGAAGAGAAGGAGGGCTTTTCGATATTTCCGGTTCGGGTTGGTCACAGGCCGGATGTCCGACGTAGGTTGTGTCGACACCGTGGCTGGTAAAATACTCTTTCTCGAAAGGGAAGATTACGAGAGCCCGGTCGACAAGCCTGCTGAACCGGTGGATGCGCCAGGGCGCCCATGCCCAGTACTGGGGACAGATGAAGTAGAGAACCGGTATGCCCGTCATCTTGGCCAACCGGGCGATCTGAATGTTCAAACCGGGATAATCGACCAGAATAACCAGGCGTGGACGCTCGGTGGACAAGGCGTTGTGAATCTTTGTGAGAAGACCGAGGAAGTGGGGAATACGGCCGACGACACGGCGAAATCCCATGATCGGGTCGGTCTCCGGACCGACCAGGAGTCGGCATCCCGCTGCCTCCATTTTCCTGCCGCCCAGCCCGAACCACTCCAGGCCGGATTCGAGCTTTCTGCAGCGGTCGATGAGACCGGCGGCATGAGCGTCTCCCGAGATATCCCCGGCTGAGATGAAGATTTTTTCATTGCCGAAGGGTGCCAACTTATCCCTTCCCGGAGTTAGATCCTATCGATCCATTCGGAATGTTCGGGGATTTCGCCGCGTACGATCTTGAAATAAGTTTTCTGAATCTCTTTTGTTAGGGGTCCTGGTTTTCCTTCACCGATCGTGCGGAAGTCGATTTCTCTGACCGGGGTGACTTCCGCGGCGGTTCCGGTGAGAAAGACTTCGGAGGCGGTGTACAGTTCGTCCCGTGTGAATTTCAGCTCGGTGATATTGTATCCCAGGTCCCGGCAGATCTGGATCGCCGTGTTCCTGGTAATTCCTTCCAGGATGGGCGTGGAGGTGGGCGGTGTTTTGATGGTTCCGTTGCGGACCATGAACAGGTTTTCTCCCGTACCCTCAGAGACATAACCCTGGCTATCCAGGAGAATGGTCTCGTCGAATCCCTGCAGCGTAGCCAGGCGCTTTGCCAGGATCGAGTTTGTGTATTGGCCGCAGATTTTGGCACGAACCATATTGATGTTCACGTGAAGGCGTGTGAATGAGGAGATGACGGCGCGGATTCCGTGTTCGATACCGTCTTCTCCGAGATAGGCCCCCCAGGGGAAAGCGACAATGCCGACACGGGTCCTGTTCATGGCGCCGAGCCCCATGGCTCCTTCTCCCATGAAGACGAGCGGGCGGATGTAGCATTCTTCCAGCTTGTTTCTGCGAACGACTTCGAGGCAAGATTCGTATATTTCATCGGGAGTGAAGGGGATGTCTATTTGGATGACTCTGCACGAGTCGAAAAGGCGGTTGACGTGTTCGCGCAGCCTGAAAACTCCGAAACCGCCGTCCATGAGTTTATAACAGCGAATTCCTTCGAAAGAACCAAGGCCGTAATGGAGAGTGTGGGTCAGAATGTGGACATTTGCCTCGTCCCAGGGAATGAACTCTCCATCCATCCAGATCGTATCCGTTTTTTGAACCACAGGCCGCATCTCCCACTATCAGTCGTATCATTGAATGACTACATCCGCTTCTTGCCCGAACATTTGAAATGATGTCAATGCATTGATCGGGCTGAAGCCGGGATAATAACACGCCAGATTAAAGACTGCGGTTAATAGTTCAAGAGGGAATGTGTGTTCCGCTGTTGCACATTGGCAGTGTCGCGATATATTTTCTATGCTGTGCATGAAAGGAATTCTGAAATGATCGATAAAAAGCGGCGAAATATTCTTCTCATGATTTGTCTGTTGGCAGCGGGATGTGGTCCGTCGGCCGATCCCGAGTCTCCCGTTCTCATGATCTGTATCGACGGAGTGGAGGCATCGGTAATGAAACCGATGCTGGATCGGGGGGATCTTCCCAACATAGCGGCGCTGATCGACAAGGGGATCTGCGGCAGTATCGAAACCGTCGCCCCCGCTCAATCCCCGGTAATCTGGACCACCGTAGCGACAGGAAAAACGAAGCAGAAGCATGGGATCACGGGATTTACCGATCCGAACACGGACGGGCCTTTTACCAGCAACGCTCGGTGTGGAAAAGCCTTGTGGAATATCACCACCGATTTTAATTTGTCCTGTAATGTCGTCGGGTATTGGATTACTTGGCCTGCCGAGGATATCAACGGCGTCATCGTCTCTCAAGCCACCAGCCCGGACCAGGTTCAAGCCCAGAAGCTGAAAAAAGGAACACTGTTCAAGGACCTGGAAAACGCGACTTCACCACCGGAATTTATTAACGAGATTTGGCCGTCAGTGGAAAAGGCACGTCAGAGGGAGAACCTCAACAAGGAGGTGATTACTCCTGTGTTCGGCGATCTTAAAAAAATGGATGTTCCTGCCAGAATCATGGAATTGATCAATAGCAGTTACTGGTCTTTTGAAAGCGATCTCGTTTATCACGCAGCCGCTGTCCGGCTTTTTCGGGAAAATCCCGCCGATATCAACATCGTTTATTACGGCGGCACCGACGTAATCGGACATCGCTTCTGGTGCTATCGAGAGCCCGAACTCTACAGCTATCCCATACTCGATCGCTATATCGAGGCATTCGGGAAATCTATCGAGAGGTACTATGCATTGATTGATCGGATGATTGGTGAACAGATATCTTTGTTTCCCGAGAACACCCGGATTATTGTTCTCTCTGATCATGGCATGCACGCCGATTTCCTGGACGGGACTGTCAACGGCCAAATGCCGACACTTCTATCGGGGCACCACCTCGACGGCCCCCCGGGCGTGTTTATCGCCGCCGGCCCTGGTATACGAAAAGAGGGCGGCGTCGAAGCGCTCTTAAAGAGAGAGGCTTTTCCCGATATAGGATCCGTGTTTGATGTAGCGCCGACGATTCTCTATCTCCTGGATATTCCGGTTGGAAGAGATATGAAACCGGGCAAGGTTATGAGGGGTATTCTCACATCCGAGCAGTTGTCCACAAGGAAGGTCGAATACGAGGAAAGCCATGACAAGGGATTTCGCCCTCCCACGCCGTCGAGATCTTCTCGGGAGGCGGACAAGGAATTCATCGAACGGTTCCAGGAACTGGGTTATTTATAAAATGGGAGAAGAGGGGCGCCGGCGGAATCCGCGGCCGTACATCAGGGATGGCATCGAACATTGGGGGTATTCTTTGAGCAAAATGATCTTTTACCTGTGCGATGTAATGTGCTAATTGTTTCAGCCTTGAAAAGTGCGAACCGGGCCTTTCATAAGAATCAAAGGAGTGAAAAAAAGATGAGAGACGACCTGCTGGAAAAAAATGACTGTCCTGCTGATGAAGAGAACGAGAAAAAAAGCGAGGGGCTCGAATTGAAACTCCTCAAGGCACGGACCATTCTGATCTCCGGTTCGGTCGATCGTGAAATGATGGACAAGGCTACGGCCAAGATCCTTTATCTCGAACATCAGGATTCGAAAAGTCCTATTACTGTTTATGTCAACTCTCCCGGAGGCGATGCGGATTCGGGATTCGCCATCTATGATCTGATGAGGTTTGCTTGCTCTCCCGTCAGAACCGTTTGCGCCGGGCTCTGCGCCAGTGCGGGGGTAATCATTTTTCTTGGCGGGAACAAAGGGCAGAGGTATTCGCTGCCGCATTCCCGTTTTTTAATTCACCAACCCTCTACGGGGATACAGGGGCAGGCTTCGGATATTGAGATTACAGCCAGGGAGATCATCAAGACGAGAGACAAGTACAATCAGATCGTTTCGGATGAAACGGGTGTCGAGGCGGAGAAAATCTCCAAAGACGCGAACAGAGATTTCTGGATGACGGCGGGTGAAGCGATCGAGTATGGTCTTGTGGACAAGATTATCGCTTCGAAGAAGGAGATGGAGTAAAACGTCTTAACGGGATTATCAGGGAGCCGTAAACCGGGCGGACACCGCTTTGAGTCTCGCGTTTACCGGGCTTCCTTTTTCCACTTCTCGACGGCGTTGACGAGGTCGAATACGGTTGGGAATTTTATCGGTTCCTGATTCTTAAGCAGCTTTCGAAGTCCGTTTACGGCAGCGGCTTTGACCAGGTTGTGATCATCGTTCAGAGCTTTTACCAGAACGGTTTTGAGCTTCCTGTCGCCGATGATCACGATGATTTCGATTCCGGCTTTCCGCACCTTGGGGTCATCATGTCCGCAAACGTAAGGAGTGAAGAGGCTGTCGAAAACCTTCCCATACAGGAGCTTGATGTCGGCCAGAGCCCTTTCGATCTCGCGGCTGCGGCCCTCGGCCAGCTTGAGGATGATTTCTCCCACGCCCCGGCCGTCTCCCAGACTGACAAGGCCGGCGGCGGCCTCGAACCTGATCGATGGATCCTTGTCTTTCAGGTACACCTTCAACTGTTCCTGGTACTTCGGATCCCGCGCTTCAGAAAATTTCAGCACGGCGATGAGCCGGAGCCGGATTTTTTTCGACTTTGAGAAACCGCCGAGAATGGCACTGTCGCGAGCATCGAGAAGCGTCGTCAGGCAGCGTGCAATCCCCTCCGCTTGGTGTTTGTGATCCGTCTCCGCTTTTTCCAGGAGAAGGGGAATGACACCGCGCCCCAGTGCGATCATCTTTTCCTCGTATTTAACGCGCTTCTTCGGATTGCTCGTTTTGAGGAATTTAAGATAGCGCTGGGCTTGTTCTCTCTGGATGGTCTTGAGAGCCGGAATAGGAAGAGGTTTATACTTGTCTTTTTTTTCCTTTTCTTTTTTTTCCTGTTCCTCTTGGCTTGACGGGGGATCCGCTTGAGCGTGTTCAGGTATGTTTGCCGGGATTCCCGGCCAGATCATGGCGAGAATGAGGAGTTCGATCATTGCTGCTGCTCCTCCTGACAAGACGGCCGTTCGGGAGGTTCATCTTTGCGATCCCGTTATTATATCATACAGTAGTGAACATTTCATTTCTGATGAAGAATGGATTCAGAAAGAAACGATGCTGATGAAACGAATAGTCCTGTCCTGCGCCGTTCTTGTTTTTGCATTACTGGCTCTGGGCCCGCCACTCTGCCAGTTCGGCGGATCATTCTTTGTTGATGGCGCGTTGTCTCTTGAGAACTACAAAAACATCCTGCTGAACGAACGGCAGATGGGCCTTCTTTGGCACAGCTTCTTGGTGGGGATGCTGACCGTGTTCTTGACATGTCTGGTCGGGATCCCATTCGGAATAATCCTGTCGAGGATACGCCCGCCTTTGGAAGGAGTACTGCGCTTTCTCTACCTCATACCGGTCATGCTTCCCACCTATGTCATCGGAATCGCTCTGACCGAACGCATCCCCTTATCCGGGCTGTCCGGAACGGTTATCATCCTCGGCCTTTCCTTTTGGCCCATCATGGCTCTTTTTACGGAAAAAGGCTTGCGCTCTGTGGGACGGGATACCGAGGATGCGGGTCTCCTCGTTGCAGCTCCCTCTCGGGTTTTTGCCTCGGTCACTCTGCCTCTGGCTTCTCCGTCCATCCTGACAGGCGCTCTTTTCGTTTTTATCTTTTCCGTATCGGACTTTGGAATACCCGACCTTCTCTCTTTCACAAGCACTAATTCTTATCAGGTTTTTTCCAGCGAAATATTTTATCGCTGGGACAAGCTGAGGAGATCGGGCGAAGCGACGGCCGCTTCATTGCCGATTATTATTCTCTGCCTGGGCGCCCTTTTGCTTATCCTGCGGCTTGAAGGTCGGGCGCGCCGAAGCACGCTGTCGGGTTCTTTTCAACCTCGCCTTCGAGCAAAAGCCCGAATCACCTTTCTGCCTCTTTATCTCTTCATGGTCTTGGCTGTCACGGCTTCCGTTCTTTTTCCGCTCGCCATCCTTTTCATGTGGCTGGGCCGTGCCGGAAGCCTCTCTGAAATGGGAAGTTACCTGATCAGGTCTTTGTCCGACACGGGAGCGGATGCCTATAACAGCATTATTGCCTCTGTCCTCGCTGCCGGGCTCATGGTCGTCATCGGTTTTTTTCTCGCTTATCTGATTGAACGCGGTAAGGGACGATACCGAAATCTGTTTACTTTTTTATCTTTTCTTCCTCTTGTTTTTCCGGCTGTGATGATCGGTATCAGCGAGATTCGTTTCTGGAATCATTCGTGTAATCCGTTGCGCGATATCATTTATGACCAGCGCGGGATGCTTGTCGTGACTTATTTCGCCCGCTTTATTCCCGTGGCGGTGTTGTGCCTTCGATCTTCGATTATTCAGGTGGATAGGAGCATGGAAGAGGCATCCCTCGTTTCCGGGAGGGGTTTTCTGTATACTATAAGCCATGTCCTCCTGCCGATGTGCTGGCGCGGGATCTGGGTTGCATTTCTTCTCGGTTATATTTTCTCCATGAGGGAGCTTGACACGATTGCCATTATTGGAGCGGGAAACAATACCCTCCCATTCAGGATATACAGCCAGATCCATACATCTCGTGATGTCGTGATTGCGGCACATTGTCTTGTCCTTATTTTGACGCTGCTCATACCGCCTTTGATTTACAGGTTGTTTGTCCGAGGCCGTGTTAAGATCATTTAGAAGACTGCAGACATATTAAACGACCGCCGTTGAAAGTCGTTCGGCACATGAAATAATGGTTGGAGCGAAACCATGAATTATCCTCTGAGATCGATCGCCTTCGTGGCCGACCTGATTCACCCGCCGGCCAGGCATAATCCCGAGTCCATGCAAAGAGTACATAATGTCACTTTTTCAGACGCAGAATGCCGGTATCAGAATTTCCAGATCATTCCCGGGGGGGCACGGTTGTCCAATCCGTCAAAGAAGCCCACGCTTGTTTCCAGCTGCGCCCTCATGCAGGACAGGGTTCAGGTCAGAGAGGAAATGACCGGAATCGGGCGCGATGATTTCCGCGCACGGGTAGAACGTGTTGCCAAGATCGTGGTCAGTAACCTGAATGTTCCTGTTTTCATCGTCAGGCAGTTTGTCATCCGTTCTCTTGTTAACCTTCGTAAGTTCAAAGATACGCGTGATTTTCTTGCGACTTCGGTTCTGGGTGTTGGAGAGGAAGATTTCGAAATCCTGGAGAGAAGCCCTGACCTGCTCGGTATCCGCTTTGCTTTCAACTCCACCAATATGGAAGAGGGGGTATACAACGTCAGGATCGAGTCCTACTCACAGGATCATCGTTCGCTTTTCATTGAAAATGTGGGGACTTTCAGAAAACCGGTGACCAGCAACGGACTGGACGAGATCGGTTCGGACTTTGACAGGGCGTATTCTTATATCGAGGAACGCCTCATCCCCTTTGTCTCGCGGTTCGATAGAACGATTTAAGATTTTCAGGGTTTCCTTCAGGGTAGGAAAGATGACTTGTTCTTGAACTTTTGCGGAAGATACTTCTCGATGACGTAATTCAAACCCCACTTTGCCAAGGCCTGCTGCTCGGCCCGGACTCCCATTTTAATCAGAAGGTTGATCGCCTCAATCCATTCCTTGTGGGATTTGAAAAACGGATCGTTGTTGAGAGCGTCTTTCGCTCTTTTCACATCCACATCCTTGAGAGGGTGGGTGGGTAGTTTGTAATCCACAATGTCCTGGGGAGTCACACCCAGGAATCGGCACCGTGGTACGCAGAAAAATTTGTTGATATGGGCTGCATTGCCTGATCCCACCTTCAGTGTTCTGTATATATTTGATATTCCATATGGGTCACAATCAACAAAAGCATAGACCGGGATGCGTTTCGTGTCGGAAAGACGCCGGATAAACCGGCGTGTCGCCCTTGTAGGAACCCCTCCCATTGAAACAATGATGCACTTCGCCTTTTCCCAGAAACCATGGCTTTGAAGCCGGGCGAACATGCCGCCTGTTTCAATTGCGAGAATGAATTTTGCCTCGGTTTGGAAATCGAGATGTTCCACTGAATGCGGAATGGTATACGCTCCCATGCCCATTTGCGTACAGTCGATCTTCGAGACCTTACTGGTGGTCGGATTTTTGTCGATAATGACAAGAGAACCGGCTACGGCACCGCCGTGTTCCTCGGGATAGAAATGCAGCTGTTCGCGGTTGATGCCGTGAAGCGAAAACATTGCTTCCATATCATCCATTACGGTGTCGGATTCCGGCTGGTCGTTGAACTTGGCTTCCTCCCAGTTCTTGCTGACATAGTAGGCTTCGCGCTTGGTGGCAAAAGTATCGTCGCCGATCATTTCTTTTGAGAGAGCCATCATCTTGAGCGTTTGGGCGAAAGTTCTGACCGTGTTGACCGTGAGAGTCCGGTTTTTTCTTGCCCGGCCCAATTCGAAGTACCCCTTCTTTTTGTCGTACTTGACGTTGGAAAGGGCACGCATGGGGAATGTGAGCTCCGGCTTTCGCGTTTTCTGAATCTTTCGATAAATAACCTCGGCGGTGTCGTCGATCTTCTCGGTTGTTCGGTTTTGTTTATCAGCCTTTTTTCGGGCCGCCGGTTTTCGGGGTGACCTCTTTTTCGTCTTTGAGTTCGCGCTCAAAATTTGCGGCTCCTTTCCAGGATGTCTTGGAGTTTCTTGACCGTCATGTTTCTCTGCTTTTCTTTTAGATTCAGGATTTCCTGAAGAGCGATTCCTATATGGGGGATGTATTTCTCAATATACTGCCTCTTCTTGATTTCTTCGGCTTCGCGCTGCTTGCGTTTGATATACCTACCGAGTGTCCGGCCGCATTCCTGAAGGGCCAGCTTGATTTCCTTGACGATCTCGGAATAGTTGGCTATGGCATCCTTGGATTCCGAAGTGAACGGGACCCATGCCGAGGCCATGTGGACCATAATGATCATCGGGCCGGTGGGGAGGGCGCCTCTGGGCTGAGAGATATTGTATTTCTTCCAGTCCGTGGCGATGATCGACTTGGTGATGGCACAGGCGGAGTTTTGATAGAGCATGGGAACGCGGTTCGCGAGTCTCATGATCTTGACCGGTTCGTCGGCAGGAAGCTTTCCTCCCAGTGCGATTCCCACCTCGATCAGGAAAGGGTTCCCTCGGTAGACGGTGGGAGAGCGGGTCCTGGTCAGAAAGAGCTCGGCATCGATTTCTTTCTCCAAGCCCTTGATAATTATTTTTTCACCGATTGGCGAGAGACAGTTTGTCGGCGGCGACATGATCTTTGTCTTCTGGATGGCCCGGTAGACTTTCTCCGCATCCCGACGAGCGATTCCCGTCAGCCGCGACCTGGGCTTGAGGCCGGCCTGTTCGATGATCTGATCGGCGACTCGAGAGCTGACGCGGCAGAAGTCATTGGCGAGGAATGATTTCACATTTCGGGATTTGGAATCTTTCATCATCTTGACAAGTATTCCGAGCTCCACACCGTAAGGATGAGGTTTGATAACCTTCGGGTTTTCCGGGAGCTGTCGTGCCGCACGTTTGTAGCGAATGGTTTCGCCTGTGGGAGGCTTGTAGATCAGTTCCAGGTGAGGGTTTGCAACAGCGGTTTGCTTGAGATATTCGTCAACCGAGAGTCGGCCTTTTTGATATCGTGCTTCCAGCTCTATAGTGACGCGGATCCCGTGATCCAGATCCCAGTCGACCACATCGTCCCGGAGAATCTCTGGACGGTTTTTCGTGGCGTCTATCTTGAGCTCGAAATAGTGGGCATTGTGCCGCTTCGAGATTCTCGAGATGATCTGGATCGGTTTTCCCGTGGTTAGTTGGCCGTACATGCCTGCCGCCGATATACCCATACCTTGCTGGCCCCGGGACTGTTTCAGTGTGTGAAACTTTGATCCATAAAGGAGCTTGGCGAAGATGTTGGGAATCTGCGATTTGAGGATCCCCGGTCCATTATCCGTTATAGAGACCCGGAATCGGTCATCTGCTGTGCCTTTGTCGATCCGAACCTCTATCATGGGGAGAACCCCGGCTTCTTCACAGGCATCAAGTGAGTTATCCACGCCTTCCTTGACTGTCGTGAGTAAAGCTCTTCGGGGATTGTCGAAACCGAGAAGGTGCCTGTTTTTCGTAAAAAACTCGGAGATGGAAATCTCGCGTTGCTTGCCGGCCATGGCCAGAGCCTTTTCGGCTGTTGCTGTCTGCTTCACAGTAGAGATCCCTTGATTGTTGCTGACATCAAACCACTTCCGATTTGTCCTGCTGGAAAAGATCCAACTGCTTCTGCTGAAGCTCGTCGGCCAAACCGCTTGGTGCGCTTTTTTCCTTTGCTTCGTTTCTTCTTTTTTCCAACAAAGAAAAAGCGGGTTCTGCATTGAACGGCATGCGAAAAGCCTTGTCCGGGATTTTAAGGTGCCGACATATCTTATCCGGAGACATTTCCGAGATCTTCAACCAGTGTCTGCGGCAGAGCGGTTTTTCCAAGTACAATAAATGTATATCTTTAGAACGACATTTAGGATAACGGCAAAGGCTCAAAATATGATCCCCCTATAGACCGCCATTAAAGGACTTATATCAGTTAATGAAATACGGCTCTTTTTGGAAAGGAAAAAAAGGTTTTCCAGGAAAGTTTCCCATTTTATCGGGGAACATCGGTTGAACAAATTCACATCGATCGGGGTAATAAAAAAAGCCTTACTCTCTTTGGAGCAAGGCTTGTCTTCAGTTGGCACGCCCGGGAGGAGTCGAACCCCCAACCTTTGGATCCGTAGTCCAACGCTCTATCCAATTGAGCTACGGGCGCTAATGGTTTCGATGAAAGCGCCACATCGAAATAAAATCCGTATTAGGAATCAAGAAAAAAAGGGGAAAGGAGGATGTATCTCGTTTTGCCTCCATGCGTTAAGATATTTTGATAAGTCAGGGGGGGGTCGATTTGTCTTTATGCTTATAGGTTTTTACTGAAACATTTGGTTGTGAGAGCCGATATAGATAGTAGAAGACGTTGATAAATTGTTGTACCTCCAAAGACGGATTGAGTAAGGAAAGAAAAGAAAAAACCGGTGCTGAGATCCCGCAGGAAATGGAAAACCGACTGCGGGATTCTCATTTTTGGAGACTCTTTTTTTCCCTTTCTTTTCTGTTGATTTTCCGGCGAAATTCCTTATTTGTCATAATCCCTTTCCTTGGTTAGCGAATCCCGTTGTGCGAGATTCGGACGCCTAACCATTATGTAAACCGAAAGCTGAATAGTCGATGAAGAGAAAAGTCATTCGAGGAATACCCATCTCGCCGGGAATCGCGATCGGATCCGCTTTTATTTCCGATTCGGCCGCTTTCAGAGTTCCCGTCTATTACATTACTTCGAAACAGATTGAACAGGAATTGAAGAGGTTCCACGAAGCGATAGCCGATTCCAAGCTCCAGATAGATAAGATGGTTCTCGAGATGGAGGCGAAACTCGGCGCCAAGGACGCAATGATCTTCCGGGTTCATAATCAAATCCTAGACGATTCCGATTTTATAGAAAAGGTGGAAGAAACGATTAGGGAGGAAAAGATCAACGTGGAAGCGGCTTTGCGCGAAGTCGTGACCTGGTATTCAGCCCAGATCGCAGCGGTCCAGAACTCGGGGACCAAAGATATCAGTGCGGACATTCGTGACGTGGGGAACAGGGTGATCCGCAACCTGATGATGCACGAGAAAGATCATGTTTTCAAAAGAGAGGAACAGTTTGTCCTCGTGACTCACGAGCTCCTTCCCTCCGATACGGTCCATCTCGATAAGACGAGATTGCTGGGTGTTGTAACCGAAGTGGGCGGCAAGGCATCTCATGCCGCGATACTGGCCCGATCTTTCGGTATTCCTGCTGTGACCGGTGTCGACATTTCTTCATTTCCCAGATCGATCGGGAAACTCGTCGTAGACGGCAGACAGGGCGCTATCGTTCTTTATCCCAACAGCGCCGATCTCTCGCGCTATGATACGAGGCGCAACGAGTTTCTGGAATTCAAGGATGCTCTCACCGAAAAAGAGGAAGGCGAATCGGTGACGCTTGACGGGACGGAAATCGAATTGTTGGCCAATATCGAAAATTTCGAGGCGCTTCAACACGAAGAGTTTGATGATTTCAAAGGAATCGGGCTTTACCGCACTGAGTTCATGTTCATGGACAGGAATTCCTTTCCCTCTGAGGATGAACAGTACCAGATCTACAGGACTATTCTCGAGAAGGTCGGCCCCGACAAGGAGGTTACTTTCCGAACCATCGACGTGGGCGGCGACAAGAAACTTTCTTATTTCAGAACTCCCGATGAGGCGAATCCCGTTCTGGGGTGGCGCGGCATAAGAATATCCTTTGAGTGGCCCGACATTTTCATCTCTCAGGCGAGGGCATTACTCCGAGCCGGGGCTCACGGTCAGGTGAACATTATGCTCCCAATGGTGACAAACCTCGAAGAAGTGAGGATGGCTCACCGGTATTTTTCCGAGGTCAAAGATGATCTGAGAAAACGGGGAGTGCCCATAAGTGAGTCTGTACGGCTTGGTGTTATGGTGGAGGTCCCGGCAGCGGCGATCGAGGTGGAAAACATCGTCCGAGAAACCGATTTTATGTCGATCGGATCGAACGATCTTATTCAGTATCTTCTTGCCGTGGACAGAAGCAATGCAAAGGTCGCCGAGATTTACCAGCCTTTGAATCCGGCGGTTTTAAAAGTTATCCACAAAGTCCTCCGGGCCGGCATTGATAATGGAAAGAAGGTCAGCATCTGTGGAGAAATGGCCGGTAATTTCAACTATACCCAGCTCCTTCTCGGGATGGGACTTCGGCGCTTCTCCATGGCTCCATTCTATGTCAATGGCGTTAAAAAAATCATCAGGAGAACGAGCCTGGCCGACTGCGAAAGGATAGCGGGCCGTTCGCTCAACATGCGAACGATGAAAGATGTACGATCTTATCTCAAGCGCGTGAATCCTCTTTCTCCCCCTCCTGGCGGCAAGACTTTTTGAACATTTGAATAGTTACATGGGTTATGGAAAGATTGCTGCCGGCTTAGTAAGAATTCTTTTAAAGTGCCGTCGAGAAAGGTATTATTACCTTTTAACAATCGGTGAGTCGAAAAAGCGGTGTACATTTCATTATCGTGATGTATCGAAAGATTACCTTTAAGTACGGTTTACTTTGTTGGGGGAC
>CAZWHE010000120.1:0-12778 GCA_964633825.1 uncultured Phycisphaerales bacterium
CTTGTCGCGGATGCCGCAGATCGCCTTCAGCTCATCGATGTTGTTCAGCTTGACGTGGATTTCCATGGGAGATCAGTAAAACACCCGATCGCTATAAAAGAATGAGAAGAACATAACCGGCCGGAGCCGCCAGGATCAGCGAATCGATCAGATCGAAAACCCCGCCTGCGCCCGGAAAGACGTCGCCCGAGTCCTTCACGCCCGCGCACCTTTTGACGACCGACTCCGCCAGATCGCCGAACATTGTGGCCCCGCCGACGACGAGACCGAAAACGACGCCAAAGAGATAAGATTCCGCGCCCGGCACGGAGAAGGCCAGGACGCCGACGCCCATGGAGAGCGCAAGCCCGCCCACAGCTCCCGCTACGGTCTTGCCCGGGCTGACGCGCGGAATCAGTTTCCGCTTTCCGAAAAGGGAACCCGAAAGATAGGCGCCGATATCACATGATTTCGACGTGATCACGAGGCCGTACGCGGCGCCGAGGCCGCCTTCTTTGCTGAGCAGAATCGGGACCAGGCGGTAGAAGAGCCAAACCGTCAGAAAACCGAGAAGCGTCCGGGCAATCCGATCGACTCCGTCCTTCACGTGGCCGGCCAGAACGGCCCGGACATAGAGAGCAATCAGAAAGGCGGCGAGAAAAAGAAAATCGAAGGACGCCCACCGCCCCTCCGAGATCTGGCGCCACCCCTCGAGAACGGGATAAGCGATCCCGGCCGTGTAGAGAAGGCCGGGATAGGTTTTCCCCTCCCTCCCGAAGGAGACCTGTCTTTCTCCGGCCGGTTCCGGCCGGCCGGGTTCGTCCCCAAAGAACCTGTTCCATTCCCGGAGGGCCGCCACACCCAGGATAAGGATCAAGGCGGAAGAGACGTAGGGTCTTTCCAGCTCGATATCGATCCAGCAGGCCAGGCCGAGCGTGGCGAGAAGAAGTGTTCCGACGATTATTCGCGTTCTCAAAGGGTCGTCCTCGAAGATCGCTCATTCCGATCGCCCGATTCGAGGCCGCCGAATTTCCTGACGCGGCTCTCGAAGACGTCGAGCGCCTCGTGTAATTTCTCCACCGTGAAATCGGGCCAGCAGACATCGGTGACATAAATCTCCGAATACGAAGACTGCCAGAGAAGAAAGTTGCTGAGCCGCATCTCCCCGGCCGTCCGGATCACCATGTCGGGATCCTCACCGGGCTGATAGAGGTGGCGGCTGAAGAGATTTTCGTCGATGTCGTCGGGCTCGAGCCTGCCTTGCTTGACCTTGTGCGCCAGGCTGCGTGCCGCATCCACGACCTCGGCGCGGCCGCCGTAGCTGATGGCGAGACAGAGATTGAGGCCGTCCCTGCCGGCCGTCTCCCTGACCGTTTTATCCACCTCGCGGCGCGTTTCGGGGGGGAGATGATCGAGCCTGCCGATGACGGTCAGCTTCACGTTATTCTTGCTGATCTCCTTCTTCTTCTCGATGAGAAACCTCCTCAGGAGGTTCATCAGTGTGTCCACCTCCTTTTTGGGACGCTTCCAGTTCTCGAGGGAGAAGGCGTAGAGAGTCAGTCTCTTGACACCGAGCCTGTTGCATTCCTCTGTGATGCGCCTTGCCGCTTCGGCGCCGGCCCTGTGTCCTTCCACGCGCGCCAGACCGCGCTTCTCGGCCCATCGGCCGTTGCCGTCCATGATGATGGCGATGTGTCCTGGTGTATTTCGTCGTGAGGTTGGCATGGCGCCCCATTCAAAACTTTAACGGATGATCGTCTGGTCGCGGCCGGGACCGACCGATATGATTTCCACGGGAACCCCCGCCGTCTTTTCCACGAACTCAACGTATTTTTTTGCTTCAACAGGAAGATCTTCATAGGCGCGGCACGCCTTGATGTCGCCCTTCCAGCCGGAAAGATCGGTGAACCGCGGCTCCACGCTCTCGAGGAGATCCGTATCCCCCGGAAAGGAAGGCAGATCGGAGCCGGACGCGCTGTACGAGGTGCAGACCCTGAGCGGCTCGATGCCCGAAAGCACATCGAGCTTTGTCAGAGCGATCGCGTGTATTCCGTTGAGATCGGCAACGTACCGGACCGCAACGCCGTCCAGCCAGCCGCACCGCCTCGGCCTTCCCGTGGTGGCGCCGTACTCGCCCCCTTCCTCCCTGAGCCGCTTGTCCAGGGCCTCGTCCCCCCCGGTGGGGAAAGGACCCTCTCCGACGCGCGTTGTGTACGCTTTCACCACCCCGATGACGCGGCCCACCGCGTGAGGGGGAACACCGGCGCCGGCGGCCACACCCAGGGCGCAGGCGTTGGACGAGGTCACAAAGGGATAGGTGCCGTGATCCACGTCGAGCAGCGTTCCCTGGGCGCCCTCGAAAAAAACCTGGCGGCCCTTCTTCATGGCGTCGAGAATCATGGCGCTCGCGTCCGCGGCGAAGGCGCCCAGGCGTTTCGAATAGACCTCGTATTCCGCGAAAACCGCGTCCGCTTCGAGAGGTTCCATGGCGAAAGCCTTTTCGATGATCTCGTTTTTTATGGGCAGAACATCTTCCACCTTGCGCCGGAACCTGTCGAAATCGACCAGGTCGTAAAGCCTGAGCCCCATGCGCGACATTTTGTCCGTGTAGCAGGGGCCGATGCCGCGAAGGGTCGTCCCGATCTTTCTCTTCCGCCTCTTCTCGTTCGCCTCTTCGAAGCTTCTGTGCCAGGGCATGACGAGATGGGCGCGGCCGCTGATGAAGAGCCGGCCGTCCAGGTCGACGCCGGCCGCGGCGAACTCGTCCATCTCGGTCAGAAGACGGCCCGGATCGACGACAACGCCGTTGCCGATGATGTTCCGCTTTCCTTCGTGTAGAAGCCCGGACGGAAGAAGGTGAAAGACAAAACGGCGGCCCCGGGCTTCGACGGTGTGGCCCGCATTGGCCCCGCCCTGATAGCGGACGACGAGGTCGGCTTTTTCAGAGATGAGATCGAGGATCTTCCCCTTTCCCTCGTCTCCCCATTGTGTTCCGACAACCGTTGTTGCAGGCATCGAGATCTTCCATGGTTTTTTGAATCGGTTTCTCTGTTTCGCGGCCAGAAAAGAATGTTGCCTCTCGGGAATGAGAAAATCAAGGGGTAAAAGGTTCGGCGGCCCGTCCGGCGGAGCGTGACGCAATCTTCTGTTGTCGACGGATTATATGGACGGCGTTTTTTGCCCCGAGCTTTGCAGCGGCTCCTGGGCAAGGGCCGGACAGTGGGGCGCGGTTTCTTCGGAAACAGCCTCCGGCTCTGTGATGCCGTCCCGGTTTTCCATGGGAAGAATGATCTCAAACTCAGCCCCGCCGCCGGTTCCGTTGCGGGCTTCGAGCAGGCCGCCGTGCTCTTCGATAATGCCGAATGAAAGAGACAGGCCGAGGCCCGTTCCCTCGCCGATCTCTTTGGTCGTGAAAAAGGGCTCAAAGATTCTGCTCAGAGTGTCCTCGGGAATTCCCGGACCCGTGTCGGCAATTCGGACGACCACGTTCCCCTTGCACCGGCGGGTCGAAACCTTGATCTTCTTTTCGCCGCCCCGGCCTTTCAGCTCGTAGTGGGAGTTCGTGAAAAGATTCACGAAAACGTGCTGGATCTGGCCGGCGTCGGCCATGACCATGGGAAGCTCTTCCTTGAGATCGAGCTCGACCTCCACGTCATCTCTCAGGAATTGGTATTCCACAAGATTCACCGATTCGACAACGACGCGATTGATATCGGTTTTCATTTTCTCGGGGACCTGCATCCTGGCGAACTTCAGGAGGTTATCGAGTACTTTCCTGCACCGTTCCGTCTGCTGGCTGATGATCTTGACCGGCTCCCTGTCGGATTGTTCGAGATGAGACATCTCGAGGAGCTGCGAACAACCCGAGATCGAGGCGAGGGGGTTGTTCAGCTCGTGGGCAAACCCGGCGACCAGACCGCCGAGGGAGTTGAGCTTTTCCATCTGGACGAGACGCTGTTCGATCTTCTTCCGATTCGTAATATCCTTGACGAACAGAACGAAGCCCATGATGCAGCCGTCCCATTCGCAGAGCGGAGAAGAAGAGATAAGAATCTGCCTCTCGCCGCCGGGCTCGGCGAGACGGGCGCTGAACTCGACGCTTTTAAAATTCCGGATAGCGCCGGCAAGACTCTCTCTCGACTCCTCTTCATTCAGCCGAATGATCTCGGTCACCTGGCGGTTGGCCGCCTCCTTTTCCGCGACGTTGAATAAATCGAGGGCGATCCTGTTCATTTCCGCAACACGCCCCCTCAGGTCGAGGGTGATCACGGCATCGTTGACGCTGTCCACAACCCGGCTCAGGACCTTGAGCCTCTCGTTGGCGATGTTCTCGGCCGATACATCGCTCACCTTGAAGAGAACGGCTTTCCGCTTGCCCACCGAAGTGGTCAAGGGATAACAGGAAAGCATATAGCGCGGCTTTCCCCTCCGGCCCCGGACGCATACGGGGGCTTCCGTTCCGCTGCGCATGGCTTTCCACACCCAGGTCTCCCTTTCATTCACTCCGATTTCGAGGAGCAGGGATTTCAAGGGCGCCCCCTCCCGGCCGAAGCGAAAACGGGATTCGGCAGGGCCGTTCACGCGGATCACCCTTTTTCCATCCGCAATGAAGGCGAAGCCGCTGAAGGACGAAAAAAGGGATTCGATGAAATTCGCCGAATCGGTAATGAGCCTGAGCCGCCCCGAGTCGGCGATGCGGGCAAAGGAGAGGACGATGAGAGCACAGCCCAACCCCCTGGAGAGATCCCCGACATAAAATGAGCTCTCGCCGGCCAGGCCGATGACGGCGCTGAGAGAAAGGGCCGAGATGCCCAAGAGGATCGGCCAGGCGATTCCGATTCGGATCCATCTCTTCAGAAAGAGAAGAAGCGTGAACGATCCGGCAAGAAAGAGTCCGTTCACAACGTTCTCGAATCCCCTGTTCACGTGAGCCATGATCATCACGGGAAGGAGAAATCCGATCAAAAAAACGACCAAAATGGGAACAGAGGATGAGGAAAAGAAAAACTTTTCGAAAAGACGGGTCAAGACCGACTTCGGAACATTCCTGTCTCTTTTGGTGGAAATCACCTGAATCCCCTTTTCCTTATCCCCTCGAAACAAAAGCCCGATTTTCCGAAGAGCCTCTCCACCGCAGCGCGGTGCGAAGCCCCGTTCCCCACGGGTTCTGCTTGTGTATTTATCGACTTGAATATAATTTTTATTAATTCTTTTTTTTCAAGGATTTGTATTGAATCAGGTAGAAGAACGGGAAAAGGAGGCGACAAACAGGCGGGATGATTTCCCCGAGTTATCCGGAAGAGTTATTCGGAAGGCCGATTCCGCCCCCCCTTTTTTCCATATCCGCCGCCGCCCGGGGTTCTGATCGAAAGGAGCGCTCCTCTCTTCAGAGGGAGCGCAACTCTCCCGGGAAGAGAACGGAAAGGACCGCTGTCACTGACTTTGATGGAGCACCTCTTCCCCGGCTCTCCGCCTTTCAGTCCATAGGGGCCCTTCTCGGTGCGGTCGGCGAGCACGGAGAGTTCGGCGTCGCTGAGCAGTTTCAGCTCCCTCACGATTCCGTCGCCACCGCGACAGAGACCGCGCCCCCCCGATCGGGACCGCAGGGAGAAGCGCTCCACCCTGATGGGGCATGCGGGCTCAAGGGCTTCCACGGGGGTGTTCATCGTATTGGTCATGTGGGACTGGACGGCCGATACGCCGGCGCACCCCGACGCGGCGCCCGCCCCGCCGGCCATGGTTTCATAATAGGCAAAAGGACGGCCCTTCTTGTCGATCCCGCCCAGGGAGAGATTGCACATCGTGCCGGCTGATGCCGCCGGGATCTTCCCCGGCAGGGCTTTCGAGAGCGCGCCGAGAAGAACGTCGACGATCCTCTGGGAGGTCTCGACGTTGCCGCCCGCAACAGCCGCGGGAAAGAGGGCGTTCACGAGAGATCCCTCGGGCGCTGTCACGCGAACGGGCTTCATGGCGCCCCAGTTGGACGGGGACTCGTCCGGGGCCAGCGTCCTGAGAACATAAAAAACGCACGACAGCGTTACGGCCAGGTTGGCGTTGAGCGGGCCCTTCATCTGGGGCGAGGTTCCGGTGAAATCGACATCGATCCGTGAGCCCCGGATTTTCAGGGAGACGCGGATCACGGCCGGCCCGGACCGGGAGCCGCCGCCGTCCATCACGTCCTCGAAACGATACTCCCCGTCGGGGATTTCGCGCAGCACTTCTTTCATGAGACCGGCGGCGTGGCGCAGGAGCGCTCCGGCCGCGGCCTGGAGCTTTTTCCGCCCGTACCGTTTCGCCAGGGCCCGCAGCCGCCGGACCCCGAGGTCGCCCGCAGCGAACTGGGCCCGGAAATCGCCGAGCCGCTCCTCGGGCGTGCGGACCTGGTTGAGAATGAGGGCGAGAAGGTCCTCCTGCAAAACGCCGCGCTTCATGATCTTCACCGGCGGGATGCGCACCCCTTCCTGAAAGATCTCCGTGGCGGGCCCCATCGATCCCGGGACCATGCCGCCCACGTCGGCGTGGTGGGCCCGTGTTGCCGTGTAGAAATCGGGCTTCGCGCCCGACCGGCGGCCCGAGAGATAGACGGGCGTCACCATGGTGATATCGGGAAGGTGGGTCCCGCCGGCGAAAGGATCATTGAGCACGGCCACGTCGCCGGGACCGAGATCGATCGTATCGAGCACGGCTTTCACCGAGAGCGGCGTGGAACCGAGGTGAACGGGGATGTGGGCCGCCAGGGCCGCCATCTCTCCCCGCCCGTCGAAGAGGGCGCACGAGAAATCGCGGCGCTCCTTGATGTTCGGTGAAAAGGAAGACCGCATGAGGGCCACGCCCATCTCCTCGGCCACGGAGGAGAAGAGGCTGTCGAAGACCATGAGATCGATACCGCTCACCGGGACGCGCTCCCCTTCTCCCTCGTTTTGAGGTGTTCCACGGCGTTCCTGAAGATTTTCAAGCCCAGCCCCTCGTCGGGCAGGGACCGGGCGATTTTCTGCCGCGGCCACTGGGGGTGGTTGAGGGGGGACGTGTAAGCTTCGGGGTGTGGCATGAGCCCGAAGATCCGGCCCGTGGGATCGCAGACGCCGGCCACGGCCCGGAGCGATCCGTTCGGGTTGTGGGGAAACTCCATGGTCGGCTCGTCCGTGTCCGGACAAACGTAGCGGAGCGCCAGAAGCCCCTTCCTCTCCATCCTGTCGAGCACGTCCTCGTCGCGCAGAAAAAACTTTCCTTCGCCGTGGCGGATCGGGAGGTCGATTGCGCCGAGCCCGCGGGTGAAGATCGACGGGGACCGCGGATCGGCTTTCACCCGGACCCAGTCGTCGCGGAACACGCCCGAATCGTTGTGCGTGATGGTGAAGCGCTGGGTTCCGTAGTCGTTGTCCATGCCGGGGAGGATGCCGAGCTTGGCCATTGTCTGGAACCCGTTGCATATCCCGATCACGAGCCCACCCTTGTCAATGAAGCCGATGAGCCGGCCGGCCAGCCCGTACCTGAGACGGTTGGCGTAGACCTTTCCCGCCGCGATGTGGTCGCCGAATGAGAAGCCGCCGATCAGGGCGACGAGGCCGTACCCGTCGAGCGCGCGGTCCCGGCCGATGATGTCGTTCAGGTGAACCTGGTCCACGGCCGCGCCGGCCAGGGCGAAAGCGTGGGCTGTTTCGGCCTCGCAGTTGAGCCCGTATCCCGTGATCACGAGGACGCGCACTGTCATGAATGCACCTTCCCCAGAGGGGCTTTCCACGATTTCTTCATCTCCGGAACGTCTCCGTCGATCACGGCCGCCCCCCCTTTTCCGCGAATGAGAAGACGCGTCCCCGTTGTGACGCGCCCCGCTTCGGCGCAGGGGAGATTGGCCATGATTTTCTCGAAGGAAGCCTTGTTCTCCGGGCTCACGGAGACGACAAAACGCGAATTCGACTCGGAAAAAAGAAGGGCGCCGTCGTCGACCGCGCCTTCGGCCGGGACCCTGGCGAGATCGAGATCGAGCCCGAGCTCGCCTCCCATGGCGGCCAGGGCGCAGGCCGCGGCCAGGCCTCCCAGGGAAGGCGTGTGGGCCGATCGGACCAGGCCCTCTTCCACGGCGCGGCTCAGGGCATCGTACAGCGGGAGGGCCTCCTCGGGTCGGACGCGCGGCATCTCGCCGCCGAGATAGGCCTTTCCGCGCACCTCCTCGCCGATCATGGCATGATACTCCGATCCGCCCGGCTCGTTCCGCGTCACGCCGAGGACATAAACCAGGTCGCCGGCCGCCTTGAAGTCGGGTGTCACGGCCCGGCTCACGTCATCGATCTTCCCAACGACCGAGAAGAGGAGTGTGGGCGGAATCGATATCTTGACGCCGCCGCGCACCGAGTCGTTCTTCATCGAGTCCTTGCCCGAGATGCAGGGCACGCCGTAGGCGCGCGTGAAGCGGGAGAGCGCTTTGTTGGCCCGCACGAGCTGGGCGAGCTTGTGCTTCCCGTCGGGGGTCTTGTCCGACTGCACCGGATCGGGCCAGCAGAAGTTGTCGAGCCCGGCGATCGCTCCGGGCGCGCCGCCGGCGGCCACGACGCGCCGCACGGCGAGATCGATGACCGAAGCCGCCATCCAGTAGGCGTCCACATCGGAGAAGCGGGGATTGATCCCCTCGGCGAGGACCACGCCTTCGCGCGCGC
This sequence comes from uncultured Phycisphaerales bacterium, assembly GCA_964633825.1. Taxonomy (GTDB): domain Bacteria; phylum Planctomycetota; class B15-G4; order B15-G4; family CAYZWU01; genus CAZWHE01. The sequence continues at coordinate 8,634 of CAZWHE010000120.1, forward strand.
CCTGTTCCACCATCATGACCGTTGCGTCCGACGGGACGTCCCTATTGACCCCGACGAAGGGCTTGACCACGGAGAGCCCCTTGACCTCGTGGTCGTACCGGCGCGATTTCTCCTCCTTCGAGCAGATGTTGAGGCGGCCGAGAAGAGAGAAGAGGTCGGCTGTCGAATCGGATGCCCGGGCCGGGTCGGGCTCGTCCCGCTCCGGCGGAATCCATTCCGCCTCGAGCTCCATGAGCGGACACCCTTCATGGAGGAACTCCATGTCGATGAAGGCCGCCGTCCGCTCGCCGTAGCGGACGTGGAATTTCCCCGAGTCGGTGAAGAGGCCGAGGACCGTCGCCTCGACGTCCCGTTTCCGGGCCAGGTCGAGGAAGGCCTTCTCCTTTTCGGGCGGGATCGCCACGGTCATGCGCTCCTGCGCCTCGGAGAGAAGGATCTCCCACGGCTGGAGCCCGCTGTATTTGCACGGCGCGAGAGCCACGTCGATATCGCACCCGCCCGTGAGCTGCGCCATTTCGCCCACGCTCGACGAGAGGCCTCCCGCGCCGTTGTCGGTGATCGATGCGTAGAGCCCGAGGTCGCGCGCCTCGAGCAGGAAGTCGGTCATCTTCTTCTGGGTGAAGGCGTCGCCGATCTGAACGGCCTGGACGGGCGACTCCTTGCGGAGCTCCTCGCTCGAGAAGGTCGCGCCGTGAATGCCGTCCTTGCCGACCCGTCCCCCCACCATGGCGACCTTGTCGCCCGGCCTGGCGACCTTCACGTGGGCAGGCTCGCCCAGGATCTCGCGCGGCATGAGCCCGAGCGTGCCGCAGTAGACGAGCGGTTTCCCCACGTATCGCTCGTCGAACCACTCGAAGCCGCGCGCATAGGGAATGCCCGACTGGTTGCCGCCGTCGATCACGCCGAGGTGCACTCCGTCCCTGACCCTTCGCGGGTGGAGCAGGCCCTCGGGAACGGGCTTGTCGAAGAAGGGGGACCCGAGGCAGTACCCCCACACGTTGGCGAGGAGGGCCGCGCCCCGGCCCGTGCCGAAGGGATCCCTGTTCACGCCCACGATCCCGGTGATGGCGCCGCCGTACGGATCGAGGGCGGACGGCGAGTTGTGGGTCTCGACCTTGTAGACGAGGTTCCATTTGTCGTTGAACCGGACAACGCCGGCGTTGTCGTGAAACACGGAGACGAGAAAGCCCTTCTTCCTCTCCCCGATCTCGTCCGTCGCGTCGCGGATGCACGTCTTGAAAAGCGACCGGATCGTCTCCGCGTCCCGGCCCGGTTCCCTGTAGGTGATCGTTGAATTGAAGATCTTATGCTTGCAGTGCTCCGACCAGGTCTGGGCGAGCGCCTCGAGCTCGGCGTCCGTGGGAGCGGGCCCGAGTCCCTCGGCGCGGCGTTCGTCGAGGACGGAAGGGGAAGCGAAGTAATCGCGTATCTCCTTCATCTCCTCGAGGCTGAGCGACAGGATCCCCTCCGAGCTGATGCGCAGAAGCTCCGCGTCGTCGCCCGTGAGATCAACGACGCGAATATCGATCTCGCTGTCCCCTTCCACGACGGGGATCGCGAGATCGGGACCGGAGGCCTTCCACTCGTCGAAAGGCTCGATCCGGACCGTCTGGATCACGGGGTTGGCCAGGAGGCCGAAGGCGATCTCTTCCACCGCTTCCCGGCCGAGGTCCGAGCCCTTCAGGCGCCAGGCCGTTTCTGTGTGGACGGCGTCGCTTTCGCCCGGCTCTCTTCCCAGGATGTCGCCCGCGGCGGTGAGAGCGGTCCGCCCCACGTTATCGGTCACGCCGGGCCGGAATCCCACCGTCACGGACCAGTCGAAGGAGCCCGATTCCCAGCGCCCCACGGAGGACCCCTCGATGACGGGATCGGCCAGACCGGCCGCAACGCGGCCGGCATCGGCGGCGGACATGTCGGCATCGAACTTGTACACAGTGACGGCCCGGGCCTCTTCGAGATGTATGCCGAAAACCCGTGCAGCCGATTCCGCCAGGACGTTCCCCTTGGGATCGGGCACACCGGGAAGAGTGCCGATTTCGATGCGCGTGATCACGTCGCGGATTCTCCCAACCAGCCTGCTGTTCGGAAAAGATGCAGCAAAAAACAAGTCTCCGCATTATGTGCGGAGAACAAGTCTCCGCATTATGTGCGGAGAACAAGTCTCCGCATTATGGCGGAAAGAACGCGGTGCGGCAAGGCGGAGCCGGCAGAGGGTCAAAAGAGATTGCCTCGTCCGGCGACGTTGGGCTTTTCCCGAAAGGGCTCGTCTGCCATACTAAACCTCAACTATGCAAAAAACATCGGCCCAGACCGGTGAACCTCGCGCCACAGCACGACATCTGGCGCCAAATATCGTTTTTTCTGAACCTCACGTATTGTTAAATACGCTGCGGTCCAGAAAAAACGCTCTTCGGCCCCATCTGCCGCACTCTGACGCGCCTGTGCTTGATGTTTTTTGCATGTTGAGGTGGAGAAGTCATGAGCTCAAACGCCGACAGGAGTGTCAGCCCGAGTGAACCCGGCCGGGGCCGCATCCTCCCCTGGTTCCTGGCCGTCGTGATCCTGGCCTTCGCCGTCCGTCTCATTTACCTCGTCCAGGTACAGGAGAGCCCGCTCTTCCTGCATCCCGTCATGGATGCGAAGGTCCATCACGAATGGGCCGAAAAATTCGCCGCCAATGAAGAATGGTCGACGGACCGGATCACGGGCGAAGCCCTCCCCTATTTCCGGGCGCCCCTCTACATCTGGTTCCTGGGGCTGGTCTACAAGGTTTTCGGCCCGGACCCCGGAATGGCGCCGCGCTTGATCCAAAGCATTCTGGGCGCTTTGAGCTGCGGCCTGATCCTTTTGCTGGGCGCTTCGGCCTTCGGCCGCAAGGTCGGAATCGTTTCCGGGGTCGTTGCGGCTCTTTACTGGATCTTCGTCTACTTCGACAACGAGCTCCTCATCGTGCCCCTTATCGTTTTTCTCGACCTCCTCTTCGTTCTGCTCCTCCTGCGAGCCGGCGAGGGACAATCCCGCATGCTCTGGGCCGCCGCCGGTTTTGTGCTGGGGCTCTCGGCCATCGCACGGCCGAACGTGCTGCTCTTCGCTCCCTTTGCGTGTGTCTGGATCCTGATAAAGTCGCGCCGGGCAGGCCGGAATCGGGCGGCCGGAATCGTCTGCTGTCTCGCTTTCGGTCTCACCTGCCTCGCTCCCATTCTGTCCGTCACGGTCAGGAACAGCATCGTCGGAAAGGACACGGTCTTCATATCCTCCCAGGGCGGGGTCAATTTCTTCATCGGCAACAACCCGCAGATGGACGGCGTGACGGCCGTGATCCCGGGAACGCCTCCCGACTGGTGGGGCGGATATTATGCCTCCCATGCAATCGCGGAGCGCGCCCTGAGGCACAAGCCGAAGCCCTCGGAGGTTTCGAAGCATTTCTTCGGCCTCGCCCTCTCCTTCTGGAGGGACGAGCCGGGCAAGGCTCTCTACGGCCTGGCGGCCAAGACGAGATACTTCTTCAGCATGCAGGAGTTTGCCAACAACAAATGCATCTACACTTTCACCGAGGAGTACGCGCCGATCACGAAGTGGCTCGGTCTCGGATTTTGGATCGTGGCCCCCTTCGGCTTGCTCGGGTTTTTTCTTTCTCTCCGGAGGGGCCTCCGTCTCTTCCCCCTCTGGGGTTTCGCGGCCGTCTACACCTTCTCTGTCGTGATTTTTTTCATCACCGCCCGGTATCGCGTGCCCGTGATTCCCTTTCTGATCATTTTAGGGTGCCATGCGGCATTCCGGCTGGCCGGCCAGATCCGCGCCCGGTCGGTGAAAAAACTCCTTCCCCCATTGGCTGCACTGGCTTTTTTCTTTTTCGTCGTGCTCTACGTTCCCGGAGCCGGGCTTTGCCGCGTTTACAAGAACAGGGTGGAAGCATACAGGACGCTGGGTTATGCGCTGGCCGAACAGGGCGCGCATTCCCAAGCCCTCGTTTTTTACGACAAGACGATAGAAACCGGACTCGAGATCCTGAAATCAGCCGCCGAGCCCAAAGAGAAAGAGATCGCGGCCCGGAATCTGACAGGCGCTCTCTTCGAAAAGGGGGGCATTTTCGAAAAACAGAACCGCCCCGGCGAGGCTGTGGCCGCTTATATGGAAATGCTGAA
>CAZWHE010000121.1:0-12756 GCA_964633825.1 uncultured Phycisphaerales bacterium
AAAGATACCGGCGCGGCGGGGGCGGTCTTTTTATACGGTATGTAGTATGGGATGTCTCCAAGAAGGTGGACCATGTTCCTGTCGCACTGTTCCTGATCGATGAAGAGCTCGAGATCCCTGTCCTCCACATAGGATTCCCACCGGCCGTCGGAAGCAAGAAGGAATTCTTCGATTTCTTCCTCCCTGTCCTGGGCCAGCCTGAGGAACTGGATTTCTTCATTCTTGTCGAGGCAAAAGAAAATGGGGTCGGTGTCATCGAGAATAGCGCCGGCGTATCCCTCGCGAGCCGCTTTGGTCAGAACGGAACGCAAATCGCCCGTTTTCCTGGTCGTGATTCCCGGAGCGCCGCCAAGGTCCGGGTCCCTTTCCGGGCAGGCCGACGTCCGGGCCTTATCCAGGGCTTCCTTTTTTCTGGAGTGAAAAGCGATCACCAGTCCGTGGTGATGAGACCGGGCGAGAGAGAACAGAAAATCGTTTCCGCAAGTGTTGTAGTAAAAAACCGGGCCCTTCGTGTCGCCTTCTTTGAAATAGTTGTTCACATATTCCCGGAGAACGTTTGCACAGAAGACTTCCAGATCTTTCGAGATGTCTCGAAGCGGCGTCACACGGCCTTTTTCCCATCTGGCCAGGGCGATCCGTTCTCCATCATCCGTTGGGATGTTGTTCGGTCCGGGCGCCAGGTCCTTGCTGCCCGGCTCGGGACGGACAAGAAGAGTGATCGTCCGGCCGTTCCCGGCCGTTTCGTTGTCGAGAAGGTCGAATTCCCTGTCGTTATGGAAGATCTTTGAGTTTTTCACGGCATCACTCTTGTCAGGGCTTTTCATTGGTTGCGGAGTGAACGCTGCCGGACAGCATCTTTCGCAGGCTTTGGCTCACTCTTCGCTTGTTGATGAGAAACAGCACGACGCGAAAGGGAAGCTTTAAAAATTCGAGGAAGGCTTCTCCCAACAGTATCAGAACAGCGGCGCGGCTTTGCGCCTTCGGCGCGCGGCTTTGCGCCCCCGGTTTCCGGCCGACGGGGCTTGTCCGGTTCACGTTCTCATTTTGCATCTCGTACGCACCTGAAACCGATGATTTTTGATGAGGGTCTGCTTCCTTCATATGGACTCATGGGCGTCATCCACCGGTAGCGGCAGCATGCATGGCCCGATTCTTCTCTGAAGCTTCCTCCCCTGATCACCACATTCATGATCGCGCCCTCGAAGACCTTGACGACTTTTCCGTCTTGGTCTGAACAGGTCCATTCCGCGGCGTTTCCGGCCATGTCGTGGCACCCGAACAGAGAATGTCCCTTCAGAAAGCTCCCGACCTCTGTGGTGTTGCCGATTCCGGTTTCGATCGTGTTGCACTTGTCGGGATCGTACCGGCTGCCCCAGGGGTAGAGCCGGCTCTTTCCTCCACTGGCGGCGACCTCCCATTCCTCTTCCGTGGGGAGGCGGTTTCCTTTCCAAAGGGCATAGGCGTTGGCGGCTTCCCACGAGACGCCGATCACGGGATGGTCGGCCCTGTCTTCGGGATAGTATTTTTCGTGGTTGATGTTCACCGGCCAGAAATAGGGCATGTACTTCAAACGGATTTCTTCGTCCAGGGATCGGAGGAAAAAGTTGAATTCCTTGTTGGTGACTTCGTACTTGTCGATGTAGAAATCACGGAGCTTGACCTTTCTCCTTTTGTCCCGCTTGTCATCCCAACCCGTGTTCGGTCCCACGTAATAGAATCCCCCCGGTACGATGACCATGCCGGGAGGAGCGCGCCGCCCGCGCGCGCCGAATTCGCTCGGCCTCTCGAGACGGTCCAGCTCGGCTTTGGCTTCGGCAAAGGCATTGTTGGCATCGGCGAAGGCGCGCGCCTCGCGGAGTTCGGTAAAGAGATGGGTATTCCAGAATTCGTGGAACGGAGTGTACGGAGTCAGAACCGCAGCGTATCTCTCGTTCAAAGCTTCGATCTCGGGATCCCTGTTGTGGCGCATGGCATCGTAAAATATCTTGCCGACAATATTGAGAAAGGGTACGAGAAGTTCCTCCGGAGTTCGTGTGACGTCCGAAGCCCGGTTCGCTAAAAAGTCTTTCGTCGAATCAAGAAAGCGTTTTTCCGAAACGCGCCTGCCCGTTCGGGAGAGCTCTTTCCAGGTTTTTCTGATCTCGGGCGTCGCCGCGATCCATGTTTTTGTGAGAGATTGGATGAAATCAGAGCAGTTGGGGCCTGAAATGGCATCGAACTCTTTATCGAGATTCATATAGAGCCGCGCCAGGGCTCTTTCAGAATCATCGAGAACCTGCCTTGCGTTTTTCAGTTTCTGACGCGCCTTGGCCAAGCGTGCATTCTCGTCGATGGGAGGCGCGAGGAAGGCAAGGGCAACAAGAATCCAAACGATCATGGTCTCGCTCTCCTATATTTATCTCTCTGCGGTTTCGGCCCCGGTTTCGTCGGAGACGGTCCGAAGACCGGCCGGACCGCATCGTCAGGTCGCAAAGCCTTGGACTATATTACGGTACTCGGTCACCATCCGGTAAACGATTTCCTCGGCGGAGAAGATTTCGTCGATCAGCCCCGAGCACTGTCCAACTTCGATCACGCCTTCCTCGAGCTCTCCTTCGAATATGCCTGCTTGGGCTCTCCCTTTGCCGAGGAGGACGGACAGCTCGTCGGTCGTCGCGCCCTTGGCCTCGGCTTCCCGAATCCTCTCGGCGAATGTGTTTTTAACCATTCGAGTGGGCAGGAGCTTTTTCAGAAGGAGGAGGGTGTCTGTCGCCCCGCACCGGGCGACGGCTTTCTTGTACCCATCGCTGGCCGATGACTCGACAGAGGCCGCGAAGCGGGAACCCACCTGGACCGCGTCGGCGCCCAGCGCGAGCGCGGCGGCCATGCCCCGGCCGTCGGCGATTCCGCCCGCTGCAATCACGGGGATGTCCACGGAATTCACCGTCTGGGGAACGAGGCAGAATGTGGTGATCTCATCGCGCCCGTTGTGCCCGCCCGCCTCGAATCCCTCCACGACAACGGCGTCGACTCCGGCGTCCTGACATTTACGCGCCAGAGCGGGGGTCGATGTGACGTGAAAAACGGTGATCCCTTCTTTCTTGAAGAAGGGGGTGTACTTTTTCGGGGACCCGGCCGACACGACGACGACGGGCACCTCTTCGCTGATTACGAGATCGACGCAGTCGGGGATGTGGCGGTAGGTGATCGGCAGGTTCACGCCGAAGGGGCGGTTAGTCAGGGAGCGTGCTTTCCGGATTTGCTTCTTGAGGATATCGGGCTCCATTGAACCCGCCCCGATGAGACCGAGCCCGCCGGCCTTGGAAACGGCTCCCGCCAGCTTTCCTCCCGAACACCAGATCATGCCGCCCTGGATGATGGGGTAATCGATCTTGAGAAGTTCGGTCAGGGGTGTCTGAATAGGGAGCGGTTTGTCCGTCATCATTTCAATCCTTTAATCAACATCCGGACCCGGTCAGGTTAAGAAAATATCGGATCAAATCAAGATCGAGAAGATCTTGTGCGAAAGAATTGATAAAATCAAAGCCGATTCTTGCAGGATCTAATCAAACTGAAAAAGTAGGAAAAAAGCTTGACATATTCTCGAATGAATATATATATTGGTATGATTATATTCTTTTCTTAGCCTGGTAACCGGATTTAAGCCATATACCCTTTTATTCAATTTGATTGCCTGATTCATTTTTTCGAGAGGAGACATGAAATGAAACTGAAACTCTTTTCCATCATGACCGCATTCCTCCTGGTCTGTCTTGCGCCGGCGGCACTGGCGGGACCGGGCGTTGGAAGCCCCGCCCCCGATTTCACACTGAAAGACGTCAACGGCAATGACCACAGCCTGTCCGACTATGCGGGCAAAGTGCTCCTGCTGAACTTCTGGGCATCCTGGTGACCATCATGTGTTGCGGAGTTGCCGCAAATCGACGGTATTGCATCGACATACGCGGACCGTGGCGTCGTCGTCATGGGCATCAACTACAAGGAAAGCCTGGGAATCGTTCAAAATTATCAGAACATGTATCCCAACATCCTCATGCTCAGGGATACGAGCGGTTCCGTATACAACCAGTACAGGCAGAACGGGTACATCCCGTTGAACTACGTGATCGACCATGACCTCAGCCAGACGGTCCTCTTCTGGATGGAGGGATACAGCCACAGCACGATCCAGAACAAGATCATCAACGCTCTCTCCGATGTGAGCGTCAACCTCACACCTTTCTCGACGCAGATCCCGCTTGGAACACAGCTGCAGTTCGACATTACAGTGGAAAACCACATCACAGGCGCCGGCCGCTTCTGCTATATGCTGCTCCAGGCCGAAACCCCGTCCGGTGGGTCGGTCCAGGTCGGCAACGTAACCACCCTGAACCTGGCCCCGGCCGAGGTTCGTGTGATCAACAAGAACCTGACCATCCCTGTTACAGCTCCTCTCGGTACTTACAGAATGAAAGCCCTGCTGGGAATGCCGCCGTCAAGCCTGTGGACCATGGACTTCTTTGATTTCGACATCGTTCCCTGATGAACGGTTTAAAACCGAATTCGTAAAAAGCGAAAGAACCCCGGCCCGCCGGGGTTCTTTTTTGCCCTCGCAGAACCCGATTCAACGAACAGCGCCGACGAAGAGCTTCTTGATCACCTTTCCCAGGTCGTCGAGAAGGGTGTAGGTCAAGGGAACGATGAAAACGGTGAAGAAAGTAGACAGGGCCAGCCCCCCCAGGACAACGACGGCCAGGGAGCGGTAGGGGAACACGCTCTCTCCTTCTCCGGGAGAGAAGAGGGTGGGCATGGCCATGGGAAGGAGCCCGCAGATCGTTGTGAGGGCCGTCATCATGATGGGCCTCAGCCGCTCCCGTCCGCCCCGGATAATGGCTTCCGTTCGCGGCAGCCCCGACCTCCTCAGCCTGTTGATGTGGTCGATGAGAACAATGGCGTTGTTGACCACGATGCCGGCCAGAAGAATGAAACCCACCATGCCGTTTACGTCGAGGGGAATCCCTGTCGTGGCAAGGAGCCACATGCTTCCTGTGAATGCGAATGGGATCGACAGGAGAACGGAGAGGGGGAGGATGAAGGATTCGAAGAGGATGCCCATGAGGATGAAGACGAGGGTCACCGAAAGGGTGAAGGCGTATTTGATGTCGCTCACCTTTTCTTCGTACTGGCGGAATCCTCCCTTCTCCGTCCACGAATAGCCCCTGGGAAAATCGAAGGTTTCCATCACCTCGGTGACCTTGCGCGAGATGGTGTAAACGTTGTCCGAAAGGCGCGTGGCCGTGATGCCCATCGTTGTCTTGCCGTCCTTGCGGACGATTGTTGTCGGTCCCCGGCCCACGGCGAGCCTGGCCAGAGAAGAGAGCGGAATCTGTGCGCCCTTGTTGGAGGTGATGAACATGTTGCGGATCATCTCGAGGCTTTCGATGGGGACTTCCTCGTACTCTATCTGCATCCTGATTTCATCGCCGTCTCCGGTATAGTCGGGGAGACGCTGTCCCCCGAGTCCCCAGGCGACGGTTCCTCTCAAGACTTCGGGGGCCACGTCGAACTTGCCGGCGAGCTCGCGGTTCACTTCGATCCGGACCTCGTCGCGTCCCTTTTCGATGTCCGTCCTCACGTTGGTGATTTCGGAAATGTTTTTCAGTCTTGTTTTGAGCTCGAAGGCGATGTCGGCGAGACGCCGGCTGTCGGGGCCGGTGATCTCAATCCTGAAATCCTTCCGGTTCGTGTCGGCGCCCTCGATTTCGAGGTCGTAAGTCACCCCGGCGAGCCGCGGGAGCTCTTCCTCGATCTTCTTGGGCAGTTCTTTTCGAAAATCGAAGTCCGCGTCCTTGAGGAGATGGTACTGCAGCCTTCCACTCCTCTTGCTGAATATAGAGACGTACAGATCGATCTTGTATTCGTCCTTTTTCGTGTCTGTAAAAGCTTCGAGCTTCCTGAATGTCCGGTTGGCTTCTTCGAGGGTGAAATTATCGGGCAGATCGACCCTGACCGTGAGACGGGCGTCGCCGCCCCCCTCCTCCAACGCGGGCTTGACCATTTGCCGGGCCGGCTGCGTGCTCGAAAAGATCAAAAAGGCGATGAAAACGGCCCCGAACCGGTGTTCGAGAATCCATCCCATCGTCTTCTCGTAGAGCACGGCCAGCTTCCCCCGGCTGCGGTAAGCAAGGAGGAAGGCGGGCGCGTTCGCGGCATTCATATCCTTCCACCTGACCAGGTATGTCGTTGCCAGGGGAATGAAAGCGAGCGCGGAAAGAAGCGACGCGAGAAGGGAAAACGAAATGGGGAGGCCGATCTCGCCCAGCACGAGCCGGAGGTTCTTGTCCTCGGGTATGAATATGAGGGGAAGGAATACGACGATAGTGGTGAGCGTGGCCATGAGAATGGCCGTTCCGATCTCGCCCGCGCCCCTGGCCGAAGCCTCGGCCGGGGGCAGCCCGTCGGACTTGCGGCGGAAGATGTTCTCCGTCGCCACGATGGCGTTGTCCACGAGCATGCCCAAAGCGAGGGTGAATCCGGAGAGGGAGAGGATGTTGATCGTGTGGCCGGCGAAGAAGACCACCACGAGGGCGATCATGATCGATGTCGGGATGGAGAGGGCCACGATGAACGTGGCGCCCAGGTGGCGCAGGAAAAAGAAGAGAACGATGAGGGCGAACAGCCCTCCCCAGGCCATGGAGGTCTTCAGCGTCCTGAGCGAGGATTCGATGATCTCTTTCTGGTCGAAGAAAATATTGAACTCGAAGCCTTCGAGGCGGGAGTCTTTTTTCAAGGCTTCGATCTCGGCCAGGATATCGCTGCAGACCTGGACGGTGTTTTTCTGCGATTCCTTGGAAATGAAGAAGATCAGGGCGTCTTTCCCGTTCACACGGGCGACCCAGTCCCGGTATGTGTAACCCCTCTCGACCGTTCCGATGTCTTTGATCTTGAGATAATCGGAGACGGGAAATTGCTCGACTTCGACAAGATTGCGGTATCTCGATTCGACCCTCAGGTTGTACCGGCGCCCGCCGTCCATGACGCGGCCCGCGGGCCGCGAAAAATTGTCCGTGCTCATCCGCATGATGAGATCGTAGAGGTTGACTTTGTGCCCCTGGACCTTGGCCGGATCGAGAAAGACCCTGACCGCTTCGTCGATGAGGCCCATGACCTCCGTCCTGGCAACGCCGTTCACTCCTTCGAGCCTGTTCTGGATGATGTTTTCGGCCAGGGTGAACGGATTGGCGATTGTGTCGTCGTACATGACGGCCAGACCGAGGACGGGAAGGTCGGTGTCCAGGTTGAAACGGTAGCAGTAGTACCTGTCGGCTTTGTCCGGGAAGTTGTGGCGGATCCGTTCGATCCGGTCCCGGACCTCGGCATAGGCGAGGTCGATGTCGACGCGGTGGCCGAACTCGACGTAGATCTCGCTGCCGAATCCGCCGGATTGCGATCCGATGCTTTTCACGCCGGGGATGGAACGGATCGCCTCCTCGACGGGGCGCGTGATCTTGTCCTCGTTCTCGAGGGGGGACGAATCGGGGGAAGGGATCCAGATCGTGACCGCGCTCTCTGCGAATCCTTCGGGGAACAGGTTGACCGGGATCTTGAGGTAGGCGATCACGCCGGTCCCGATGAGCGAGAGGAAGAGCATGAGCACGGTGATCGGTTTTCTGATGATGCGGGCGATAATGGATGATCTGCTGCTCATAGTGAGAACGGCCGTGATTGTTGCATCGGGCTTCTTCCCCTGTTACGATCGCGAGCAGCGATGAGATGGTTTTTTTTTGTCTCTTGACCGCCGGCGAGGCGAGGGGGACTTATGCCTGATTTTCCGGGATTGCGCTTCGATTACAACCGGTTCTTTTCAGACTCCGTCGGCGCCATGGGGTTGACAAGGAAGGAGCTGGACGCGTTTCACGGCCGCGCAGCCGAGGCCCACGACCGGGTTCTGGCCGAATCGGTTTCCGTCAGGGCGGGATTCCTCGGCCTTCCCGACGGCGGTGGCGAAGCCCGCCGCATTGCAGAAGCCGCCGCGTCCGACAGGGGGCGTTTCAAGAACTTCGTCGTCCTCGGGATCGGGGGGTCGGCCCTGGGAGCCGCCGCTCTCCAGGGAGCCCTGAACCATCCCTTTCACAACCTCCTTCCCGATAAAAAGAGAAGCTCCTTTCCCCGCGTGTTCGTTCTCGACAACATCGACCCCGACTTCCTGGCCGGCGTGATGGATGTGGTCGACGTGAAGGAGACGCTCTTCCACGTCGTTTCGAAATCGGGCCGGACCGCCGAGACGATGGCGCAGTTCATGATCTTCGGGAGCATGCTGCACAAGAAGCTCGGAAAGAGAGCTGCCGACCACCTTGTGATAACGACCGACGAAAAAAAGGGACCTCTCCGCGCCGCCGCCCGCGACATGAAGTGCCGCACCTGGAGCGTTCCCGCAAACGTGGGGGGGCGCTTCTCGGTGCTGAGCCCGGTGGGACTCGTGTCGGCCGCCTACGGCGGGATCGACATACTCGGCTTGCTCGAGGGTGCGCGCCGGATGCGCGAGAAGTGCCGCACGGGAAAGATGGAGGAAAACCCGGCGCTCTTTTATGCCGCGGCCCAGTACATCTTCAATACAACGAAGGGCGCCAACCTCTCCGTCTTGTTCGCCTACTCACAGAAACTTCTCGGCCTGGCGGACTGGTACAGGCAGCTCCTCGCCGAAAGCCTCGGAAAGCGCTTGAATCTGGAGGGAGAAGAGGTCTTCACCGGCGTCACGCCCGTCAGAGCGCTCGGCGTGACCGATCAGCACTCACAGGTTCAGCTTTACGTCGAGGGGCCTCCCGACAAGATATTCACTTTTCTCACCGTCGATGAGTTTTCGTCGAACGTGACCATTCCCGACGACGGCGTCCGCCCGGAGGGTCAGGAATATCTCCCGGGTCGGAGCGTCAAAGATCTTTTCGATGCCGAGCTTCGCGGGACCGAGCTGGCTCTCCGGGAAGCGGGCCGCCCTTCCTGCCGCATCGTTTTTCCGTCGATCTGTCCGGAAACGATCGGACAGTTCTTTCTCGCCATGGAGCTCCATATCGCCTACTCGGGAAGCCTCTACGGGATCGATCCCTACAACCAGCCCGGTGTGGAGAGGGGTAAGAGAGCGGCCATCGCATTCATGGGGCGGCAGGAATTCGAACGGAACGGCGGCGGTTCGTGATCAATATTTCCTCTCTATCTTCGCATCCCTGAGCATGGAACTGTAGAGCTCCTGCCGCGCCCGGCGCGCCACTTCTTCCTCGAGAGAGCCGTATTCGGCGGGTCCTCTCTTCCCGAGCACCTTGACGAGATGGCATCCCTTGGGCGTCCTGAAAGGTCCGAGGAGCGATTCCGTCGCGGCCCCAAGGGCTGCGGTCGCGATCTCGGCGAGCTCGCCCTTCACCCCCGGAGAGAGAAAACCGATCTCTCCGCCGTTCCGGGCCGATTCGTGCTCCGAACAGATCCGGGCCATTGTTGCGAACTCGATTTCGCCTTTCTCGACGCGTTTCTTGATCGCAATCAGCTCCTGTTCCGCATCTTCGAAGGAGCGGTTGACATGGATGTTCGGAAACCGCGCCGCTTTGAGAAAAATGGTCGCCACCCTGGCCGCTTTTCCGAACCGCAGCTCGAAAAACTCCCTGTTTTTTTCGAAGAAGCTTTTGAGATCGCTTTCGCTCTGCGACATGCGGGCGATTTTTTTGAGGAGGATTTCGGCGCGGAATTTATCGCTCTTCCTGACCTCATCCAGGCTCTGCCCCGAAGCCTTCAAGAAATCGGCATAGGTGAGGCTGTCGATGCCGGTCTTTGCTCTGAGCTTTTCCTCTCTTTCGCGAAGCTCTTCGTCGATTTCGGCTTCGGAAAGGGAGAGGCCGAGCTCGCCGGCTCTGGCCAGAATGAGAGCAATGCCGATCATTTCGGTTAAAAAACCGGAGACCTCCTTTTCACCCAGCAGTGAAACGAGGCGTCCGGCAAAGGCATCGCGGGTGATGGTCTCGTCGTCGACCCTGCCGATGGCGCCTTTTTCCGGGTTCAGGGTGAGGATTTTCTTTTTCGAGAGAAGTTCCTTGAGCCAGAGATTGAGTTTTTCCACGGGAACGGCTTCATCGGCGCCGAGTCCGAAATCGGACCGGGCCATGATTTCGTGTGCAATGGAGAGCTCCAGAGCCATGTAGAAATCTTTCTCGTCGACTCCCTGTTCGCGGATCGTGTCGGCCAATCCCGACTCGCCGCCCGACTCGGCTTTCACCGCCTCGTCCAGCTCATGGAAGCGGTTCTCCAGGGTGCTCTTCGGAATGTTGATCTTTCTTCTCTCCATCTCCTGCCTGATGGCGGTTTCGTGGACCATCTGCTGCAGCAGGGATCGACCCGTTTCGGTGTTTTCATGGGCCGACGCAATATAGAGGTAGAGATCGGATTCTCTGATCTCGATCCCCCGGCCCACGGCCGCGAGGCCCGGCGGGAGATCGTCGACCGATAAGGAGGTCGGAAAAGAAAAGAGGATGATGGCAATCAGTGTTGTCATGGAATCAGAAATATCACATGCCCGAGACCGATGTCCAGCCCGAAAGGGCCGGCGCCGCGGCCCGGGATCAGCTCATAAGGGCTTGGAATGGAGCCTCTGCCGGCTTTTCATGCCGTTTTGGACGAGGCCGGTTTTCGGGAGCGAGAGCTTCGGTTTTTTGAAGATTTTTTCTTCGTCTCTTTTTTCTTCTTTTTCTTGGTGAAGATAATTTGGCCCCGTTTTGCATCGGCCTCGATCGTGTCTCCCGTTGAATACTGTTTGTTGAGTATCAGTTCGGAAAGGGGATTTTCCAGGGTCAATCCGATCAGCCTTCTGAGCTCGCGCGCGCCGTACTCGGAGCTGTAGCCTTTCTTGCCCAGGTATTTTTCCAGCGCCGGTGTGAAGGTGAGGGTGATGTTGGTTTGCTTGAGATACCCCGCCACCTCGGCGAGCTGGTTCCGGGCGATCTGGATACAGTCTTTCACGGTGAGGTTGTTGAAAACGATCGTGTCGTCAAGCCTGTTGATGAACTCGGGACGGAAGATTCCCTTCATCGACATGACGATGGTTTCGGCCGTCGTGTCCTTGTCGAGGACCTGCCGTTCTTTCCGGTCGAATCCGACACGGTTGCGGTATCTCTCGATGTCTTTGACGCCGATGTTCGACGTGAGAAAGATCATGCTGTTGGAGAACGGAACACGGCACCCCTTGCTGTCCGTGAGGAAGCCCTCGTCCATCACCTGAAGGAGGATGTTGTGGACCTTGAAATGGGCTTTTTCGATCTCGTCGAACAGGACAACGCAGTCCTTTCTCTCTTTGACGCTTTCCGTGAGATAGCCGCCCTCGTTGTGTCCGATGTAGCCGGGAGGCGCTCCGATGAGCTTGGCGTATTCGTGGGGGAGGGAATACTCGGAACAGTCGACGCGGACCAGTTTTGCCAGATTGCCGTACAGGTGTTTCGTCACGGCCTTGGCCGTCTCGGTCTTTCCCGTTCCCGTGGGACCGACAAGAAGAAAAACGCCGACCGGCCTGTTCGGCGCTTTCAGCCCCACGGCCGCTTTCTTGACGGCCTTGGAGATGCAGTGAATGGCCTCGTCCTGCCCGATGATCATTTTTCCGAGGGAATCCTCGATCCGGTGAATCTTCTTCTGGAATTCGCGGTTCGACTTCCGCTGATTCTCCTGGATCAGGTGGATCTGCGATGTGGTCCCGCTTCCGTCTTCGAAGGGTATGGCGACCTGGTGGATTTCCATGTGGGGATTGACTTCCACGCAGATCTGGTAGAGGAGCTCTTCGAGAGCTTCCGGTTTGTACACCCTATTGAATTTCTTGAACAGCGGAAGAACCTCGTCGTGGTAATTGATCACGCATGAGTTAATGACCAGCTGCTGGTAGGCTTTCTTGTGCGGGATCGACTTGACACGGAGAAGCTCGGACAAATCGTCGTCGGTAAAAACCCTCACCTTGATGAATTCATCAACGATCTCGCAGTACTTGAGTACTACGCGGCAGTCCATTTGATTCACTTCGGTTTTCCCCTTTCCCTAATACTCTTTTTCCCAGAACTCCCTTCCTTTATGTTTTTCGACCTAACGCTTGAAATGCTTGAGTTCTAATCCCCGCGACAGAGGGGATTTCCGCGGAAAAGACCATATGACCGGGCGGGAATAAAATCGTAATTGACCCTGGGAGAAGCAGCTAGTAGTATCTGTCGATTAAATCGTCTGTCCTGCGATTTTAACGTATGCTGGCCTGAGTCCATTGATCGCTTGAAATCACGAGACCCCTCGTTGGGGTGAGGACCGCCATGTCCTTCGAAGAGGAACTCAAGTTTTTCGGAATGCTGGTCTTGAAAAGGCGCCTCAAAAAAGAGGACGTCCTCAAGTGTCTCAAGACCAGGGAAAAGCTCGCAGAGAAAGGGAAGAAGGCCACGCTTTCACAGATCGCCGCAGGGCTGAAGCTGATCTCGAAGGAAAAACTGGCTCTCTACAAGCTGTCCGGCGGAGAAGAGATCCCGGCGATTCCGGGACACGAGCTTCTCGGCAAAGCGGGTGAAGGCGGAATGGCGTCGGTTTTCAGGTATCACAGCAAAGCAGGGAAGCGCGATGTGGCGATCAAGATTCTGAAGGAGGATCTGGCCGCCCTCAAATCGATCAACCAGAGTTTTCTCAGGGAAGCCAAAACCCTGATCAAGCTGGATCACGCCAACATCGTCAAGGGGATCAAAGCCGGAACCATCCACGGCTACTATGTATTCATTATGG
>CAZWHE010000122.1:0-12741 GCA_964633825.1 uncultured Phycisphaerales bacterium
GAGCGTTTGGCTGGCAGCCAAAAGGTCAGGGGTTCGAGCCCCCTATCCTCCACCACAAAAAAAATAACCCTGCAGCATTGCTGCGGGGTTTTATTTTATAATAAGAGCGTTGTTCCGGTCGGCGCGGCGGGCCGTTGCGGAACGCGGTTCAGTATCCCGGTTTTTGTTTTCCCGTTTTTCTCGAGGATCCGGTGTCAAAAACAATGAAACTCATCGGTTTTGTTCTGGTCGGTGCGGGATTGCTGCTCCCCGCTCTTTCCGGACAGGACAAGGCCGTCATGGAAAAAGAGCCGGAGCCCCTTTCGCCGAAAGCCGTGCTCTATCGCCTCGAAGGGGAACTGACCCGGACGATGATCACGTCCCTCGATAGGGCCCGCCGCACCGCCAAAAGAACGGGGGCATCGATCCTGATCATCGAGATCGACACTCCCGGCGGCGAATCGGGCCTGATGGAAGAGATCAGGGACCTCATCTTCGAGGCCGAACAGGAAGACGACCTCGAGACGGTGGCCTACATCGATCCCAACGCGGATTCGGCCGGCGCCCTCATCGCCATGGCCTGCCGCCGCCTCTACATGTCCCGCCTGGGCCATATCGGGTCGGCCACACCGGTCGCCATCAATCCCATCAATCCCCTCGGCTCTTCTCCCATGGCCATCGACGAAGACATGGAGCGCAAGATCATGGCGAGATTCCTGGCCGTTTTCAGGGCCACGGCCCGGGAGAGAGGCCGGAACGTCTACGTGGCCGAAGCCATGGTCGATCCCGACATCGAGCTCGTCCTCGCCCGGATCAACGGGGAGGAACAGATCATGACGCGCGAAAAGTTCATGGACGAGCGCGAAAGCCTTGGAGAGAGCCGGGCCGTCGAGATCGACGTGATCTGCCAGAAGGGCGAGCTCCTCAACATCACTTCCCAGGAAGCGCTCGATATCGGCTTCATCGACGGAATCCCGGAATCGAAGAACGACCTCTTCACCGGGTATCTCGGCGTCTCGAAAGAGGAGGTCGTCGTGATCCAGCGCACCTGGTCCGAGGGCTTGGTCGACTTCCTCGAATCGATCCACTGGCTGCTCCTCGTGGCCGGGCTGGTCTTCCTCTACATCGAGTTCAAGGTTCCGGGATTCGGAGTGCCCGGCATTATCGGCATCTCGTGCCTCGCCGTCCTCCTCCTCGGCAAGTGGCTCACAGGCCTGGCCGAGATTCCCGAAATCATCATGATCGTTCTCGGCCTGGGTCTCATCGCCTTGGAGATCTTCGTAGTTCCCGGCACGTTCATCGCCGGAGCGGCCGGCGCCCTTCTCGTGCTCGCCGGCATCCTTCTCTCGTTCCAGCCCTTTGTTCTTCCCGAATCCCCCTGGGACGTGGAGCTCCTGGAGATGAACATCGTCAGCCTGGGCCTCTCCATGCTCGCTTTTGCGGCAACGGCCGTCATCCTGACCCGCTTCCTCCCCAAAACGCCCCTCTTTCAAAAGCTCGTCCTCAGCACGGGAAAGCTCCCCGGGGAGCTCCACGCATCGGCCGGCGCTTTCGACGACGTGCACGAGATCTCGGCCGTTGTTCCCGGAGACAGGGGAAAGGCGGCGAGCGACCTCCACCCCTCGGGCAAAATCCTGATCGACAACACGACGTTGGATGCCCAGTCGGAAGGGGAATACATCGATAACAACGACCCGGTTCGCGTCGTCCGCGTCATGGGCAATTTCATTTTCGTCAGAAAAGATAAGGAAAACCACTCTTGATCTACCTGACTTTCGGACTGCTGGCTCTGGGGCTTTTACTCATTCTGGTCGAGGTCTTCATCCCATCGATGGGCATCCTGGGGACCATGGCGGCGCTCGCCATCGTCACGGGCGGGATTCTGGCCTACCGAGAAGACCCGGGCGGGCTCTTCGTCGGTTACCTCATCACCGGGCTCGTGCTGATTCCGCTGATGGTGTTCGGGGGGCTCAAGATCATGCCGAAGACACGGCTGGGCAAATCGATGATGCTCTCGGGCCCCTCTTTCGATACGGACGACGCCAAGGCGGCCGAGGCGGGCCTCGAGGAACTGGTCGGCCTGACCGGCGAGACCCTGACCGCCCTGCGGCCGGCCGGGATCGCCCACTTCGGCGACAGAAGGGTCGACGTGGTCACCCAGGGAGAGCTCCTCGACAAAAACTCGAAGGTCCGGGTCATCAAGGTGGAAGGGAACAGGGTCGTTGTCCAGGCCGACGCGAAGTGACGGCGGCCGAGCTAGTCGCTCATTGATCACCTGACATTGAACACCTGAACCGTGATGCAGGTATAAGGAGAAACAAAATGTTGTTCGATTCGTATCCCGCCGCGTACCTCGCCGCGTATATCGCCGCGATCGATTTCTGGGTCATTCTCTTCGCATTTCTCGGCGTGCTGGCCTTCATTCTATTTATCTTCATCGCCCGGTTCATCGGCCTCTATGTGCAGGGCATGCTGGCCAAGGCGGAGGTGGGCCTCATCCAGATCCTGATGATGTGGTTGAGGAAGGTCAACCCCACCATCATCGTGAGAGCCAAGATCATGGCGGTCCAGTCCGGGATTCCGCCGATCTCGGCGAAAGACCTCGAAGCCCACTACCTGGCGGGCGGCAACGTGCTCAACGTGGTCAAGGCCCTCATCGCCTCGAACCGCGCCGGCCTCGACCTCGATTTCAAGATCGCCACCGGAATCGACCTGGCCGGCCGGAACGTGCTCGAAGCGGTTCAGACATGCGTCAATCCCAAGATCATCGACTGCCCCAACCCGGCTGCGGGCAAGACCGAGATCGCGGCCGTGGCCAAGGACGGCATCCAGGTGCTGGCCAAGGCGCGCGTCACCGTGAGAACCAACATCGCCCGCCTCGTGGGCGGCGCCACGGAAGAGACGATCATCGCCCGCGTGGGCGAAGGAATCGTGACCACCATCGGCTCCTCCGACACCTACAAGCACGTGCTCGAAAACCCGGACGGCATCTCCAAGACCGTGCTCGGCAAGGGACTCGACGCGGGAACGGCCTTCGAGATCCTGTCGATCGATATCGCCGACGTCGACGTGGGCGTCAACATCGGCGCCAGGCTCCAGGCCGACCAGGCTGAAGCCGACAAGCGCGTTGCCCAGGCACGCGCCGAGGTGAGACGCGCCCTGGCCGTAGCCCAGGAGCAGGAGATGAAGGCCAACGTCATGGAGAACAGGGCCAAGGTGGTCGAGGCCGAGGCCGAGATCCCCAAGGCCATGGCCGGCGCCTTCCGCGAAGGCAACCTCGGCATCATGGACTATTATCGTTTCAAGAACATCCAGTCCGACACGGACATGAGAAAGTCGATCGGCGGAACAGACATCGAAGAGGGCAAAGGACGGAACAAGTAAAAAATGGATGATATCCTCGAAATTCTGAAGGACCTGATTCCGACGGTAATCATTATTTCGACTTTTCTCCTTCCCGCTTTTCTCAGAAAGAAAAAGAAGGGCGGGAAGGAGAAGGCTCAACCTCTCCATAAAAAAACCACGTCCCCTCCTCCTTCGGGCAAGAAACTGGAAGACAAGGTCCGCAAATATTTCGAGGAGATGGTGAAAGGGAAAAAGCCCGAAGCCGCGGGCCCTCCCAAACCGGCCCCGCCCCCGGCAATGCCTTCGGCAGCAAAGCCGCCGGAACCGGCTCCCATATTCGAACCGGCCGCACCTCAGGTACAAACGCCTCCTCCTTTTGTGAAGAAACCGAAGGACCTCTCCACAATCGCTTCATCTTTCAAGGGCGCCGGACAGGCTGAAGACGCTTACACGATCGACAGGGAAGCCTACACGGTCGACTCCGACGCCTACACGGTAGACAGGGAAGCCTATACTGTCGACAGAGAAGCCTACACTATCTCGAAAACGGGACGGCCCGTACCCGATGATCTCGAGACGATCTCGTCCATCCGGGCCGGAAGCGATTATTTTCACAAAGGCGACAAAAAAATCACCCGGATCGACGAAGATGCGGAATGGATCGGCAAAGACGACCTGCTCGCCGCAAAGGAAAAAGCGCCCGCCAAACCGGATCGATTGGAAAGGGACAATCTCCTCCTTTCGGCGGCCCGCGATGTCCGTGAGCTTCGGAGGGCCATCGTGCTGAAGGAGATCTTCGACCGCCCCGTGGGAATCAAGGGTTTTTGCGACGAGCTTCTCTGGTAAGCCGGAGGGGGACACAATGCGCGATGACGCGTAATCACTGCTCTTCTTTTTCATCACAAAAAGCAAAGGGGTAGTTTGAGATCCTGCCCGGACCACGGGCCGGGTGTTTGGCAAGCGCTTCGCGCTTGCTAAGCGCACCCCCCTTATAGCGAGGCTTTGGGAGCGTGGGGGGTAAGCAAGGAACGCCCGAGCCCCCTTGTGGTCCGGTAGAACCTTTCTTCACCCCTTCGCTTTTTGTGATGAAAAAGAAGAAAACCCGCTACCCGTCATCGCGTATCGTGTCCCCCTCCGGCTGCAGTCCCCCGCCCGACAGCCGGAAAAGCCTGTGGGCTCGGCCCGCGAAGCCGGGGTTGTGGGTGACGAGGACCATGGTCTGGCCCGATTCCCGGTTGATCTCGAGGAGAAGGTCGATAATGCCGGCGCTCGTTTTCTCGTCGAGGTTGCCCGTGGGCTCGTCGCAGAAAAGAATGCCCGGATTCGAAACGAGCGCCCGGGCGATGGCCACGCGCTGGCGCTCGCCGCCCGAGAGCTGGGGCGGCCTGTGGCGGAGCCGGTCTCCCAGCCCCAGCCGGTCCAGAACATGAGCCGACCTCTCCTTCGCCTCTTTCCTGGCCGAGAGCCAGCCGAGCGTGCCGCAGCCCATCATCGGCTTGAGAAGAACGTTCTCCAGGGCGCTCAGCTCGGGAAGGAGATGGTAGAACTGAAAGACGAAACCCATCTCCCTGTTCCGGATCGCGGCCCGGCGTCCCCGCGACGAGCCCGCGGTCACGTTTTCGCTGCCGAAAAAGACGGATCCCTTGTCGGGCCTGTCGAGGAGGCCGAGAATGTGAAGAAACGTCGATTTTCCAGCGCCCGACTCCCCCACGATGCCGAGTATCTCTCCCCGGACCACATCGACGGTGATGCCTCTGAGGATGCGGAGCGTCTGCCCGCCCAGGGTGTAGGACTTGTGGACCTTTTCTGTGCGCACGACGACATCACTCATGGCGGAGAGTCTCCACCGGGTCCATCAGGGAAGCCCTGAGAGCGGGAATGAAAGAGAAGAAGAGACAGAGGAGGAAGGTCCCGGCCAGGGTGATGGTGATGAAGAAACCGCTGATCTCCACGGGGATCTCGGTGAAGTTGTAGACCTCCCTGTTGAAGATCTGCACGTTGAGGGCCGCCTCGATGAAATCCTTGATCGCGTTGACGTTCATGGCGAAGAAGTACCCGGCCACGGCACCGAGGATCGAGCCGATAAGCCACATGAGGAAGCCGCAGGTCAAAAAGATGCCCAGGATCCCGCCCGGCGTGGCGCCCATGGAGACGAGAATCCCGATGTCCTTCGTCTTGTCGGTCACCATCATCGACGTGGTGGCGAAAACGTTGAACGTGGCGATGAGGATGAAAAAACCGAGGATGAAACCGAGGATGGTTCTCTCGTTCTGCACGGCGCCGAGAAAAACGGAGTTCTTCTCCTCCCAGGTCTTGACGATCGCCGGGATCTTGGCCTTTGTCAGCTCCTTGTCGATGGCGGCCTTGATCGTCCGGGCGTTCTTGTCGTAGTCGTCCACGGCGACGCAGACCTCGCTCAGCCTCTTCTCGGCGCCGACCCAGGCGAGGGCGTCCTCGATCCGCATGATGACCTTTTCGTTGTCGAACTGGAAGTGGCCGCTCCTGAACGCGCCGGCGATGAAGAACTTCTGCTCGAAGGGCTTGACCGTGCTCTCCTCGACGACGGACTCGTCGATGGTGACGAGAGTGACCACATCCCCCTTCCCCAGTTCCATCCTTTCGAGCCGGTCCTCGCCGATGAGAATAAAGGGGAAGTCGCTCATGAAGTGCTCTTCGTTCCTCATCGTGTCGGGGAGGCTGAAAGGATTGTCCGGATCTTCCACGCGGTTCGCGGGATTGTTGAGATCGGTCAGGTACTTGCGGAAATCGGTCAGCTCCGTTTCCCGTTCCAGATCGATTCCGAGGGCCGTCACCACGAACTGTGCCACGTTGTTGAAACCGATGAACGTGTCCTGGCCGTCGGAGCGGCGGATCATGGAAGGCACGCGGAAGTGGGGAGCCACGCCCTTCACTCCCTCCACGGCGGCGATGACACTGCGGATCGCCTCGAAGTCGTTGAACTCGACCTTTTCCGTGCTTCCGTCCGGCATGGTGTAGAGGATCGGTCTCGGGATCACCACGATATCGGACATATTGCCGCGGATGAAATCCATCGATTCCCTCAGGAACCCGCTCATCACGGAGACGACGACGATCAGGGCGCCCACGCTCAGAAAGATACCGAGAATGGTCACGAAGCTGATCGTCCTCGACCTGAGGTAGCGACCGGCGATAAAGAGCTTGTACATGCCTTCCCTCTGACAGGATGCGGCGGCGTTCCGGGCCGATCAGGGGTTCCAATGCTAAAAAGCATAAAAAATCTTTGAAAAAGGCAGGTTACGGCAAAGGCTATGGCGAGGCAATTGATTTTTCCCGTTCCCGGCCGCTCTGAAAGGTGAATTTGCTTGACTGCGCTCCTTTGTAACGGATTATAATACCCCCTTTTGTAGGGGCCGTGCATTCGAACGCTTGGGGACGCCTTCCTAGCCCGGTTATTTCACGCGTTCCTACTGCGGAGCTGCCAGGTGTGATGAATACTGCGTTGCGTATCACGAAAAGATCCTCAAGGTGTCAAAAACACCTCTACGGTCTTTTCGTTCACGCACCTTGTCTCATCGCACCTGGCGTCTTCGGACGCCCTGCGTCCGACAGCTCCTCGCGACGAAACGCGTGAAATAACCGGGCTCCTCAAATTCCTGGAGAGTATTAATGGATATTACTATTGATAAAAAAGGGCCTTGCCTCAGCAACCTCAAGGTTGCCGTTCCTCCCGATGAGGTGAAGGACGAGATCGAAAAGAAATACAAAGAGGTGAGGAAAAACGTCTCTCTTCCCGGCTTCAGGAAGGGAAAAGCGCCTCGCAAGCTGATCGAAAAGAAATTCGGGAAATCGATCATAGAAGAGGTCAAGGAAGATCTCGTCAGGGAAGCCTACACCCAGGCGATCGACAAGCACGAGCTCGAACCCGTCGGCGATCCCGAGATCACGCTCGATTCCGTCGTTCTCGAGGAGGGATCGGCCATGGAATTCGAGTTCGACGTGGAGACGCGGCCCGAGCTCGAGCTCGGCGAATACAAGGGATTGAAAGTCGATGTTCCGCCCACCACCGTGTCCGACGACGAGATCGATTCGAGCGTCGAGGGCCTGAGAAACCGCTGGGCCACCCTCGAGAAGGTGGAGGAGGGATCGATCGAGAAGGAGGATTTCCCCGTGGCGGCCATCACCTACTCCGTCGAAGGGGAGGAAGACGTGACCCGCGAGGGCGGCCAGATCAACATGAAGATGAAGATCGTCGACGGCCTCCAGGTCGACGAGGAAACGATCGAGCGCTTTATCGGCAGGAAGGAGGACGACACAGTCGCCTTCGAGGTGCCGGCGCTTCCCGACCATTTCACTCCCGAGAGCCTCCGCGGCAAAAAAGCTTCCCTTTCGGCCAAGATCAGCGAGATCAAGAGGATCACGCCGCCGGAACTGAACGAGGCGTTTTTCAAACGGGTCGGCATCGAATCGCTCGACGAACTGAAAAAGATGGTCCGCGAAGGAGTGGAGACGCGGAAGAAATCGATGCAAAAAGAGCTCGCCGAGGAGAAGATCATCGACAAGCTCGTGGAGACGCACGAGCTCGACCTCCCCGAAAAACTCCTGGAGAAACAGATCGAGAAGCAGCAGTACATGCGCAAGATCGAGATGATGAGAATGGGCTTTGCCGAAAAAGATGTGGAAGAAAAAGCCCGGGAGATGAAGGAAAGCGACGATAAATCGGCAGACCGCTTTTTGCGTTACACTTTCATCTTTGACAAAATCGCCGAGAAGGAGAAAATCTTTGTCACAGAGGCGGACGTGGAGGAAGAGTTAAAGAAGATCGCCTCCGGCAGAAACTCCACTCCCCAGGAAGTGCGGGCCGAGTTCGAGGAGCAGGACATGATGTCGTCTCTCCGCAGCCGGGTCCGTTACGACAAGATCAGAGAGTTCCTGAGAGAAAACGCCGAGATTACCGAGAAAGAACCCGAAGAGAAGGTAAAGGAAGCATGAACAACTTTTACACGATTCCCTACGTCATCGAAAAGACGGGCCGCGGCGAAAGAGCCTACGACATCTACTCCAGGCTGCTCGAGGACAGGATCATCTTCGTCGGGACGGCTGTCGACGACGTGGTGGCCAACTCGGTCGTGGCCCAGCTCCTCTTTCTTCAGAAGGAGAACAAAAACCAGGACATCAGCATCTACGTCAACTCGCCCGGCGGCAGCATCACGGCCGGCCTGGCGATCTACGACACCATGCAGTTCGTCCAGTGCGACGTGGCCACCTACTGCATCGGCCAGGCATCGAGCATGGCCGCCGTTCTCCTCATGGCGGGATCGAACGGAAAGCGCCTCTCCCTTCCGAACTCGCGCATCATGCTTCACCAGCCCTGGGGAGGAGCGGGCGGAACAGCGGCCGATATCCAGATCCAGGCCGAAGAGCTCACGAAGATGAAAAGGACCCTCATCGAAATCATCACGAAGCATACGGGACAAGCCCAAGACAAAGTCGAAGAGGACATCGACCGCGATTACTTCATGTCCGCCGAAGAAGCGAAGGAGTACGGTCTGGTCGACGAGGTCGTGGAACCTCTTGTGGCCGTGTAGTTCAATAAAACGTATCGTTCGACAAAACGTGTAGTTCGACAAAACAGGAAGACGCGACACAATGGGCCGCCGCACGAAATACAACGATCCCGAGCGCTGCACCTTCTGCGACAAGCCGAAGGGACGGGTTCAGAGCCTGATCGCCGGCCCCCCCGGCATTTACATCTGCAACGAATGCGTCGAGCTCTGCAACACGATCCTTTTCGAGGAAACAGGACGCGGAGCCCCGCCCCCGCCAGCACAGCGGCCCGCCCCGCTCGCTCTTCCCGAAAAGCTCCCCACGCCGGAAGAGATCAAGGAAAACCTCGACCTCTTCGTCATCGGACAGGAATACGCCAAGAAGGTCATCTCCGTTGCCGTCTACAACCACTACAAGAGGCTCGTAGCCGGAAGCCGGTTCTTGGAGCAGAGCGACATCCGGCTCGAGAAGTCGAACATCCTGCTCATCGGCCCCACGGGATGCGGCAAGACCCTGCTCGCCAGGACGCTCGCCGAGTTCCTCGACGTCCCTTTCGCCATAAGCGACGCCACGCCGCTGACGGAAGCGGGCTATGTGGGGGAAGACGTGGAAAACATCATCCTCCGTCTCGTCCAGGCCGCGGACTACAACATCGAAAACGCCCAGAAGGGCATCATCTATATCGACGAGATCGACAAGATCACGCGGACCTCGCAGAACATCTCGATCACGCGCGACGTGTCGGGAGAGGGCGTCCAGCAGGCTCTCCTCAAGATCCTCGAAGGCACGATCGCCAACGTCCCTCCACAGGGGGGGCGCAAGCACCCCGAGCAGAACTATCTCCAGGTGGACACGACCAACATCCTTTTCATCGTGGGCGGGACTTTCACCGGCCTGGAAGACATCATCCGGAAACGGGTGGGCCAGAGCGCCATCGGGTTCGGCCGGGATGACTCCGTTGGAGAAGATGCTGGAAAAGAGACTGGGAAAAAGAAGAAAAAATCCCCGCCCGACGACAGCATCCTCCATCTCGTCGACACGGAGGACCTCATCGAGTTCGGCTTGATTCCCGAGCTCGTGGGCCGCCTGGCGGTGACGTCCACGCTCAACGCCCTGACCCGGGAAGACCTCGTCGAGGTCATGGTCAAGCCCAAGAACGCCATCACCAGGCAGTACCAGGCTTACTTCGAGATGGAGGACTGTATCCTCGAATTCCGGAAAGAGGCGCTGAAAGAGATCGCGCGCCGG
The DNA here is from genome assembly GCA_964633825.1 of uncultured Phycisphaerales bacterium. Lineage (GTDB taxonomy): Bacteria > Planctomycetota > B15-G4 > B15-G4 > CAYZWU01 > CAZWHE01. The sequence continues at coordinate 10,099 of CAZWHE010000122.1, forward strand.
GCCCACAAGAAAAAAACCGGCGTCCGGGCGATCCGGTCCATTATCGAAGATCTCATCCTGGATACGGTCTATCACCTCCCGGGCAAGGGGCCCGGAAGACGCTACATCATCACGCCCGGGTTCGTGAAGGGGAAGGAACGGATCAAGGTCCTGGCCGTCAAAAAGAAAAAGAAGAAGAAAGCGCGGCGTGAAACGGCCTAGCTTATAACACCTCATCGGCCATGAACGAAACCGTCGAGTACGTAACCGATCTTCCGCCCGAAGCCTTTCCCGAGGCCGCCGTCTCTGCGGGTGGAAAGCCCTTCCACGGAAAGATCGTCAGGAAGTGGATCTACAAGAATCGGGCCCGGTCCTTCGACGAGATGACCGATCTCTCCCTCGCGCTGCGCCGGAGCATGAAAAAAAGATACTCCCTTTTCCGGCTCGATCGGGCCGATTCACGGCAGAGCTCGGACGGCACGACGAAGCACGCCTTTTCGCTCCCCGACAACGAAACGGTGGAAACGGTCGTCTTACCCGAACAGAAACGGCTCACCCTCTGCCTCTCCTCCCAGGTCGGCTGCCCCATGGGGTGCCGCTTTTGCGCCTCAGGCCTCCTCGGTTTCGACAGGAACCTGACACCGGGCGAGATGGTGGAACAGGTCCTTTTCGCCGCCCCGCCGGACAAAAAGATCAGCAACATCGTCTTCATGGGAACGGGAGAACCGCTCCTGAACCTCGATAACGTGAAAAGGGCGATCCGGATAATCAACGACCCCGGCTGTCTCGACATCGGGGCCCGGCGCATCACCATTTCCACGATCGGGCTTCCCGACAGGATCGTTGAACTGGCCGACCTCGGCCTCCAGGTCAACCTCGCCGTCTCGCTCCACGCCGGTGACGACGAGACGCGGCGTTCCATCCTGCCCGTATCGGGAAAGACCGCGATCGCCGACATTCTCGAGGCCGCCGACCTTTACAGGCAAAAGACAACGCGCGACGTCACCTTCGAGTACATCCTTCTCTCCGGCGTCAACGACTCCCAAGAAGACGCGCAAAAACTGGCCCGCCTCCTCGGTAAGCGGAAGTGCACGGTCAATCTGATTCCGTGGAACCCCGTGGCCGGCATCGATTTCCAACCCCCATCGCGGACGGCTGTCCAGGCATTCCAGAAAACACTCGAAAGCAAAAGAATTCCGGTCACCGTGAGGCGCTCACGGGGCGGGGATATAGAAGCCGCTTGTGGCCAGCTGCGACTGCTTCGGAAGGCTCACGACAAAGAGCCGCACCCGCCGCACAAGGGCTCTGAGGGTTTTGTGTGAGAACTTGTCCGGCAGAGATGGCTCCTTGCCAATGAACGATCCGGCAGCGCATCTTGGGTGTTTGACGATGCGGGTTGAATGTTTTTAGAAACTCTCTTTTTCGACAGAAGAGTGCAAAGTGTGCCGGCGGTGGAGATCATCGGAGGGTGGGCCGGCAAGCGCCGTGTGAGCGGCAGATTGTCGGGATGATTCTTTTGTTCCGTGCATTCCTTTTTTACCAATTTGTCGGTTTCGCTACGCTTGTTCCATTAGGCAACACGAAAGGATCGGGAAACTGATGGCGCAAGCATGACCGACGCTTAATCGAAAACGATTCCGGAGAAATCGCAGCGAGCTCCGAGTTGGTCCTCCTGTACGGAAACGCGAACAGGATCAGTTTCGTGGGGAAGAGCTGTTTGCAGGTCCTGACTGTGGGGGCGAGATCAGTGTCGCCTGTGAGAAGCACAATTGATTCCGCATGGTTCGAGTGACATATTTCGAAAAGTCGTGTAGCTACGGCTACATCGGTCTCCTTCTCCTCATGCGCGACAAACGGTTTCCGACAGTTGGGACACCAAACATGTTTCGACTTGAATCTGCTGAGCTCGACATTAATACCGCTCGCTCTAAGTACCGTGCCCCATAATTACGATGATGTATTTTATTGTATCTCCTAAATAAATATAGTAGCATTCTCCCAAGCAAGTGGAGGATGCTATGCCCAAAACAAGCCCATTCACAATCTTATTGACCGACCAGGAGAAGTTTGTTCTTGAGTCCATGGCTCGTCAATATACATCATCGTATATTGACGTGATCAGGGCCAAGATCGTTCTCTACTCAGCTCAGGGGTTGGAGAACAAGGAGATCGCCCTTCGTCTGGACACATCGCCCCAGATCGTCAGCAAGTGGCGCAAGCGCTTTTTCGAACAACGTCTTGAGGGGTTGGGGGATGAACCTCGGCGAGGCCGTCCGCCTCGCTTTTCCCCCCGAGGTGGTGATTGAGATTAAGTCGCTGGCGTGTGAGCTGCCCCATGAACTCGGCCTTCCGTTATCTCGATTCAGCATGGCCGATCTCAAGAGAGAAGCCATTCGCCGGGGGCTGGTAGCGTCTGTTGGCGAAACGACGATTTGGCGATGGCTCTCTGAGGACGCGATTCGGCTGTGGCGGCATCGCGCCTGGATCTTTCCAAGGGATCCCCAGTTCAGAGAGAAGGCCGGGCGCATTCTGGATCTCTACGAGGGCGTCTGGGGTGACCGTCCGTTGGCGGATTCGGATTGTGTGGTCTCCACGGACGAGAAAACCAGCATCCAAGCTCGGCGGCGCACGCACGCCACCACCCCTCCCGGGCCGGGCCACACA
>CAZWHE010000123.1:0-12587 GCA_964633825.1 uncultured Phycisphaerales bacterium
GCAAGCCTGAAAAAGAAGATTCAACAACAACCAAGAAGAAAGACGACGGAAAAATCCTCCATATGCGAAAGGAATACTGGGAAGGCCTCAACGATTCTCTCTATCGGCTCATGAAGAACGACCGGACACTCAAGCACTTCCTCACCGAAGATAATGAAAAATACATGGTCCGTCTTGAATGTAATACTATAAAAAAACCGGGAGTAGTCGTTCTGGAAAAAATCGGTCCTTCTGTGATCAAGGCGGGCGAACCCATTGAATACAAGTTTGTTCTCAAAAACATATCCGGCGCCGACAATCCCGAAATCGGTGAGATCGATATAGATAATGTAGTGATTATTGACATGCTCGATCATGGCCTTCTCTATGACGGAGAATATAAAGGCAGGATTATATCGGGTGCGACAACGGAAACATTCAGCCATAAAGATGATGATGTTAAAAACAGGATGCCCGAGTTCACGACATCGACGGAATGGGGTAGAGGCAAGATCGCTTGGCATGTCCCGGGAGTCATCCGCCCCGGTGATAAATTGGAATTCACCTTTCGTGCCACTTATTTCATCGACTTGGGCTTAGTAATAAAGAAGACCCCGCTCAACTCGAAACCGTTCGGAGGGGATCGGATCGCATTGCTCTCTCCGGGAGATACCGCCATCAGAGTGATCGAACGAAACAGGAAAGGAAACTGGTTAAAGGTATCGGTACGCTTGAAAAACAAAAGCAAGACACTTGAAGGTTATATCCCCTTCGATTGTTTCGATGCAGACATCAAGGACGATGTGGATAAGGAGTTAGCTTTTTGGGATTCAAATTACGCTTTCCAGAGAGAGAAAGAAAAGGCCGAGGGAAAGAGTATAGAAGCTATCCTTCCGGATTCCCGGCCTGAATAGCACATACACTCAATTGAATAATAGCTTTCATGCATTATCATCCCTATTCAAAAGGAACTTCGGCGATCTTTTTTCTCCTGGCCTTCTGTTTAGCCGGATGTCGGATATCCAACACAGAGACGGTGGAAAATCCAACTCCCACAAAGGACAGGATGGTATTTTTAGCCAGGAAAACGATTGATGGTAAGTCTCTCTACGCCGTCCCAGAACTTCGCAAAGTCGTTAAAAACCTCTCCGGACAGCTCTCAAACCTTGGCAATGGTATACCATGTAGGATCGCAATGTCCTACTTCACTATGCGGGATCGCAAATCCTCACTGGGCGAATCGATTGCTCAGGATCTAGCTACATTACTGGCACAGGAAGGAAAGAGCAGTATCCAGGTATTCACCAGAAGAAAGCTTCACGAAGCCGCCAAGGAGCTGTCTCAACAGCAAAGCGATCCATTCGACCGACGTACTGCCGCTAAGTTGGGCAAGTTCTCCGGAGTCCATTATATCCTCTTAGGTCATTTGCAACAGAACTCAGACAGCGATTTCAATTGCAACTGCCAGATCGTGGATGTGGAGACTCTTGAAATCGTGGGCGGCTGTCATTTTAACATTCCTCACCGACCCGCCCAAGCAACGGTCTATTCCTTTGACAAAAGCATCACTGAAATCACACGTCGTCTCGTCGCAAACAGGATTGATGATGAAAAGAATCTGAGAGTCGCCGTGTTCGGGGTGACCCGGAACAAGAAGAACTTTACAAAAGGTGTCGAATTTATAAAAGAGGTTTCCACAGAGCTGGCACAGGCAGGTGTGAAAAAGATCCAGGTCTATACACGACACGATATCGATCAAGCAATCGATGAACTGATGCTTGAAGCCGAAGACACTTTCGACGAGTTCAAACAGGCCGAGATAGGCAAATTCGTGGGCGCCAATTGCGTTCTCACGGGATTCGGCGAGATCTACAGGAGTTTTTACAAGCTCAATCTGATCCTCATCGATGTGGAATCCTCCCAGATCATCTCGGGAACGATTCTATGTACAAAGCGGGCGCCGACCAAGCATCGTCCTCGTGGTTGAAATCTCGATCGCCCTACTGCACCGAAGTCTCCACGACGTTCGTGGTCTGTCCATACTGCACACTCTGAAGCCAGACATCCAGGCCGGCAGCGCCGCTCGGAATCGTCGCGTTCCAGCCGACAGATCCGCTGCCGTTCGTCTGGGTGGGACCGAAAGCTTTCTTGGGACTGGCAATGTCGAGATATACATTCAAGAAAGGAATCCAGGTGCTTCCCGGCCCGGCCAGACTGTATACGAGCCATGTGCTGCTGTTCGGAAGGCCGTTCGTAACGGTGAAAGCCGTGTTCTGGCCGACAAGGAGCGGATCTGGACTGACGATAAGAGCAAATGGATCGAGAACATTGTAATAGAGAGCATTGGTCATTCCGGCTGTTACAAGGTCGAGGTCAAGGTCGCTGTCCACATCGACAAGGGCGGCATCGCCGTTGAGGCCGTACGTACCCGCCAGAACCTGGCTCGAAGAGAGCTGTCCCAGACCGTCGTTCAGGTAGACATAGGTCGTGTCACCGGCCGTAATTACGTCGAGATCGACGTCGTGATCGACGTCCTCGATCAGCACGGGATGAGAGTATCCGTTCGAAGTACCAAAGGAATATCCAAGAGAAAAAATGCCCGTTCCGTCGTTCAGCCAGACATTGTTCGGCTTGTTGATATTCGCCGTGATCAGGTCGAGGTCATCGTCGCCGTCGAGATCTCCCAGAGCGACATGGTAGGTGTAGCTGGTACCCAGGGTCTGCCCAGAGTCGATAAAGGTTCCCGTGCCGTTATTGATGAACACCTTGTTGGGGGCGTTCTCACTGTTTCCCAGGACCATGTCGGGGTCCCCGTCTGCGTCAAGGTCCCCGACGGCGCTCGATTTGACATAGGACGACGGAAGGGTCTGGGACAGCACGAAGATCCCGCTGCCGTCATTGGTGTAGACCTCGGCCTGGCTCGTATCACGGAAGGACGCAACGATGTCAGGATCCTGGTCCATGTCCAGGTCCGCCACTGGCAGGAACTGCGAGCCGTCATAGTACATTGCCGGGGGCCGGCTCAGGACAATCGACGTGGGTGTTGTAAACAAACCCGTACCGTTGTTGGCGAATATCCTAACTTCCGTATCGGGATAGCCGAAAGGGTAACCGGCGATCCCCTCGAGCAGATCGAGGTCGCCGTCCAGGTCCAGATCGGCGAGCCGGAGGCAGCGGCCGTGCCCCCCGCTGTCATCGCTGAAGGAATGATAAAAGGCAAAGGTCCCGTCTCCGTTATTGATATAGATCCTGTCGTTCCCGTTACCGAAGATCAGGTCGGCATAAGTGTCGCCGTCGATGTCGCCGGCAGCCATGGCGATGGCGCTGGATCCGAGGTTTTCCGTTGAAGGGACAAATAGACTCGGGCCATCCTCCCTCGCGGTCGCTGGATCGGCAGAGAATATGATCGCTGCTCCGATAAGCAGGATCATCACCCGGGACGCTCTTCTTGACAGTGATTGAATTCGCATGGCCTTCTCCATCAGATTGAGTTGATTTCGTGAATTCCTCGGGCTGCAATTATACATCAATTATATGGGATAAGAAGAACAATCACCGAGGATCCGCCAAAGGAATGCGGTGGATCCAGCCGAGATGACCGATAACGCGGTTGATGTTTCCTTCCGGGGTCTCTTCACCGTTCCGCCAATTCATACCGCACCGCTATGTCTTCCCGCTACGAAATTGACGAAATGTTCGGGCCAAATCGGTTTCACAGCTTATAATTGAGTCCCGTTCGCCGTCGGCCTTCTTGCGGTTCGCCGCCGGCATTCGGATGAATCCCGCTTTTACGAGTCGCTTATGTTTCAAAGAAGCCTCGTTGTCTGGAAGCTCAGCGCCGTCTTCACCATAATCATCATCCCCGTCTTCGTCCTCGCGGGATTTTTCAACAGCCTCATCGACGAACACTACGCTTTGGCCTCGTCGCGCGATCTCGGCAGGTTCAACTCCGCAACGATCCAACAGAGCATCACGAAACCGCTGATGACGCGGGACAACGAAAGCATCGAGAGATTGATCGATAACCTTGCCAAGAACAATCCGGCTTACAGAGAAATGCGCCTCCTTTCCCACAGCGGAGAGGTCGTGGTCTCCCGGTTCGGCCAGAAAGGGGAGATGATTCCTCTCGAGTCCAGGTCGTGCCAGGCCTGCCATAAATACGACAATCCCCTGGAAGGCACCCTGGCCCGGAACCAGGACGAGATCATGGAACGACCTGACGGTACGCGGGTCGTTTCGGTCATCACCCCCCTTCTCAACGAGGCGACTTGCGGTACGGCCGAATGTCACGCCCACGCCGAGTCCGGTCCCGTTCTGGGATTCCTCGAAATGGAATATTCATTGAACCGCGTCGATTCCATCACCTCTTCGCGCAACCAGCAGACGGCCATCGCCGTTCTCATCGCCATCGTGCTGGGCGCCCTCGGGACCTGGCTGGTGGTCGGCCGCTTCCTGGAGAAGCCGATAAAGAATTTGATAGCCGGTATGGACAAGATCGCCCGGGGCGATCTCGGATTCAGATTCAACGTCCGATGGAACGATGAATTCGCCATGGTGGCCGAGTCATTCAATGACATGACGACCAAACTCGAATCCTCCCTTACAGAGCAGAGAGAGACGAAGGATTACCTCGAAGGCATCGTCGAGAGCTCGGCCGATATCATCATCACCGTGAATCCGTCCGGCCTGATCGAAACCTTCAACAGCGGCGCCGAGGAGGTTCTGGAATACGACAGGAGCGAAGTGATCGGGCAGAAAATCGAAATGCTCTTCGCCGATCCGCAGGAAAGAGATGTGGCGATCAAACGCCTGAAACGCTCGGATCACGTCATCAATTTCGAGACCCGGTTCATAACCAAGCACGGCGAGGCCCGCGATGTTCTTCTCACGCTGTCGCGGCTGCGCAAGCCCGACGGGATTCCCATCGGCACGTTCGGCATCAGCAAAGACCTGACAAACGAAAAAAAGCTCCAGCGGCAGCTTATTCAATCGGAGAGATTCACCGCCATCGGACAGTCCTTCACAGGGCTCCAGCATTCCTTGAAAAACATGCTGAACGCCATGAAGGGCGGCGCCTACATGGTCAAGACGGGAATCAAGAAGAGCGACCAGGAGATGTTGGGCGACGGTTGGGGGATGGTCGAGGAAGGGATATCGAGCATCACCGAGCTTTCCAAGGACATGCTGAAGTACATGAAAGACTGGGAGCCCGAGTTCGAATGGCATTCCGTCAGCGAGATCATCGAGAAGATCGACAGCGTGGTCGCACAGACCTTTTCGGACAAGGGGGTGGCATTCACCACGCTGGTCCTTCCCGAGCTGCCCGAAATTCATTGCGACGCGAGCCTGATTCACTCGGCGGTCATGGACATCGTCTCCAACGCGTTCGAGGCCTGTCTGACCAAGGAGTACGAAGAAAGAGAGTCGCCGCAGATCCATCTGACAACGACGCACTTCGAAGCGACGGGCAATCTCGCGATCGAGATCCGCGACAACGGCCCCGGAATGGCCGAAAACGTGAAGGCCAACATCTTCACTCCATTCTTCAGCACAAAAAAGAACAAAGGCACGGGGCTGGGTATGGCGCTCACCGCGAGAATTATCAGCCTCCACGGCGGAACGATCGACGTGATCTCCGAACCCGGCTGGGGCGCCACTTTCCATATACTGCTTCCCGTGGCCGGTCCCGACAAAAACAAGGAGGAGTGAGATGGCAAAGAAAGTGCTGGTCGTCGATGACGACAAGAACACCGTAAAATTCCTCTCCGTCGCGCTGGAAGAAAACGGTTATGAAGCGATCGCGGCCCATGACGGCAAGGAGGGCATCGAGAAGGCCGGGAGCGAGAAGCCCGACCTCATCGTCCTCGATGTGATGATGCCCAAAAAGACCGGGTTCGTGACCTTCAAGCAGCTCAGAAAGAATGACAAGCTCAAGGAGATCCCCGTCATCATGCTGACCGGCGTGGCCAGCTGCCTGAACGAACTGGACAGCAAGAAAGACGACACCTTCGAAAGCCCCTACGACAGCCTGAGGGAGAAACTGAGAAAAGCGATCCAGCAGATGCGCGAAGAGGGACTGGTCAAGCCCGATATGTACATCGACAAACCGATCGATCCCGATGATCTCATCGCAAAGGTGAAAGAGCTCATCGGCGCCTGATGGTCTTACACGGCCGGGCGGCGCTTCATTGAGAAGGCTGTGCCCGTCTCCGTTCAGAGCAGGAGGTAGACAAGAATGACCGAGAACATGGACGACCCGAAAGCCTCGCCGATCATTGAAGAGAGGATGTTCCTGGATGTGCTGAAAAGCCTGGTGGGAAAGACCGTGACCATGGTCAATCCCGAATCATACGAGGACGCGCCCGCCGGGCATCAGATCCGGGCCGGCTTCTATCGTGCCAAGCTGATCGGCCTGGGGAGAGACTATCTGATCGTGGTGGCTGAATATGCTCGCGCGGGCAGAGAAGGGCGCAAGGAGCCTGTCAAACAGTTCATTCCGATCGAGAGAATAAAGCGCATCAGCCTGATGAAAACCGACGACTGGCTGATTCATATTTAAGCTCGACACAGCAAAAATCATCGGCTCAGACCGGCCGAGCCGCGCGCCATAATGACCTTGACATATTATTGAGTAGTGGATACTTTCAACTTGTCTTATCCAGACAAGTCTCACTGGACCTCGATCGGGTCGAAGGTGATAGAATATTGAAAAGCCAACTATCCATCACCACGGTCACCTTCTCTTTCGTATCAACGGCTCCCCTTATCCCATTCGCATCTCCCTTATCGATATTGGCCGAAAGGCGGTATCATGAACGCTGATTCAAAACCCATTCTTGTAATCGGAGGAGGCATCGCGGGGATGACGGCGGCTGTCGAGGCCGCCGAAGTCGGATACCGCGTCGTTCTCGTGGAGAAAGAGCCCTATCTGGGCGGACGCGTGATCCGCACCCACCGGTATTTCCCCAAGATGTGTCCGCCCACTTGCGGATACGAGGTCAATGTCCGCAGGATCAGGCAGAACCCCAAGATCATTGTTCACACCCTGGCCACTGTCGAAGAGATCACGGGCGAAGCGGGCGATTTCAGGGCCAGGGTAAAGATACGTCCGAGATACGTCACGGGGGAGCATTCCCTGGATGATTCCGCGGCTGAGAGCATGACCTCCGAGCGGACCGATGATTTCAATCTGGGGATGGGAAAGACCAAGGCTCTCTACATGCCGCACGACATGGCCTATCCCCCTCTCTACGTCGTTGACCGGGAGGCTCTCTCCGATACCGACGGCGAGACGCTGCTCAAATCCTGTCCCCCCGGCGCGGTCGATCTGGACATGGCTGAGAAAGAAATCAAGGTCGAAGCGGGCGCCGTCATCGTGGCGACGGGATGGCGTCCCTATGACGCCGCCCGGCTCGACAACCTGGGATTCGGCAAGTGCCAAAACGTGATCACCAATGTGATGATGGAAAGAATGGCCGCTCAAAGAGGTCCCACAGCCGGCGAGATCGTCCGGCCTTCGGACGGCAAGAAAGCCGAGAACGTCGCTTTCGTCCAGTGCGCGGGATCGCGGGACGAGAACCATCTCCCCTACTGCTCGGCCGTCTGCTGCATGGCCTCTCTCAAGCAGGCCAGGTACCTCAGGGAAAAGAACGAAAACTCCAAAGCCACCGTTTTCTACATCGACATCCGCACCATCGGCCGCCTGGAGAAGTTCTATTACGACCTGCTGGAAGACGAGAACGTGACCTTTATCAAAGGCAAGGCGGCCGAGATCAGCGATGCTCCCGAAAGCAAGGACTTGATACTCGATGTGGAAGATACGCTGTCGGGAAACAAGCGGCACGACGGATTCGACATGGTGGTCCTGGCGACCGGCGTCGTTCCCAACACGGCCGACGCCAAGATCCCCTTCGAGCTGAAATATGACGAATACGGCTTTGTCGACGGGTCGACGGAAGTGGACGGAATTTACGCCGCCGGCTGCGCCAAGCATCCCTGCGACGTTTCCCGTACGACAAAGGACTCGACGGCGGCCGTTCTCCGGGCGATACAGTGCCTCAACAGAGGGGAATAATCTTATGGAAGACAAGATCGGCGTCTTCATCTGCACCGGTTACGGAATAGCCGAAGCGCTTGATATCGATGCTCTCTGCAAAGTCGCGACGGACGAGCTCAAGCTCCCCTTCTGCAAGACCGTCGACTCCTGCGAAGGATCCGGCCTGGAATCGATCAAGGAGGATATCGAGAGCCAAGGCCTGACCAAAGCCGTGATCGCCGGGATTTCGCCGCGCTGCTATCCTGTAAACGCCTTTCCCCAGGGCGTGATCGTCGAGAAGTTCGCCCTGCGCGAGCACGTGGTCTGGTGCCAGCCTCCGGGCGAAGAGGACACGCAGATGCTGGCCGAGGATTATCTCCGCATGTACGTCGCCAAAATCCAGAAGATTGAGCCCGTCGAGCCTTTTCAGCCGGAAGAACCGATCGACAAGAGCATCCTGGTGGTTGGCGGCGGGATCAGCGGCATGACGGCCGCGCTCGAAGCGGCCCGGGCCGGGTACGAAGTCCGCCTGGTCGAAAAGAGCGACAAGCTGGGCGGCTGGCTGGCGAAGCAGCACAAATCGGTTCCTCTGAAGCCCCCTTTCCGCGACCTGGAGGAAACGGGTGTCGACGCCCTCACAGCCGAGATCGAAGAAAATACCCGGATCAAGGTGTACACATCGGCCGTCACGAGCAGCATCGTCGGAGCTCCCGGTCTTTTCGACGTGACCTTGAAACCGCCTGTGAACGGCAAGCCCGACAGCGAAGCGTTGGACACATTCCGTGTGGGCGCCATCATCCAGGCGACGGGTTGGAAACCGACCGAACCCCGGGACAAACTGCCCTACGGCCGTGTGGATGACGTGATGCGGAATGTCGATCTGGAAGAAATGTTCAAGGAGCAGGGACGCATCACCCGTCCCTCGGACGGCAAAGAGGTGACGAGCATCGCCTTCATCCAGTGCGGCGGCTCCCGGGAAAAAGAACACCATTCCTACTGCTCCTCCATCTGCTGTCTCACATCGCTCAAGCAGGCCCTCTATCTGCGCGAGAGCGATGACGAAACCAAAGCCTATATCTTTTATGAATTCATGCGGACTCCGGGACAGTACGAAGATTTCTACCGGAGGGTGCAGGAGGACCCCGGCATTTTCCTGACCCGGGGGGAAGTGGCCGACGTCAAGCGCGACGGAGACGGCAAGCTTACCGTCACGGCCAAGAACACCATGCCCGGCGAGCAGATCCAGGTGAAGGTCGACCTCGTCGTTCTGGCCGCCGGGATGGAGCCCAGTTCGGCCGACGGGGAAGCGATCCGGGCGCTCGAAGACGCGAAGGTTACCGTCACTGACGGGGAGTCGGACGTTCAGAAAAAAGAGGCCGCCGAAAAAGTGGAGCAGCTCAAGCACCACGAAGGGACGGAAATCCTCAACCTCGACTACCGGCAGGGACCCGACCTGCCGACCCTGCAGTACGGCTTTCCCGACTCGCACTTCATCTGCTTCCCCTATGAAAGCCGGCGCACGGGCATCTACCCCGCGGGGTCGGTGCGCCAGCCGCTGGGCGGCCTCGACTCAAGGGAAGACGCTGCGGGAGCGGCGCTGAAAGCGATCCAGTGCGTCGAGATGACTTCCCGGGGGGAGGCGGTCCATCCCCTCGCCGGGGACAAATCCTATCCCGACCTCACCCTGACAAGGTGCACCCAGTGCAAGCGCTGCACCGAGGAATGTCCTTTCGGCGTTTTCAACGAGGACGAAAAAGGAACACCCCTCCTTTGGGAGACGCGGTGCCGCCGATGCGGAACCTGTCTCGGCGCATGTCCCGAGCGAATCGTCTCCTTCAAGGATTTCTCGGTTTCCATCGTGACATCGATGATCAAAGCGGTCGAAGTGCCGGACGAAGACGAAGAAAAGCCCCGGATTCTGGCGCTTCTCTGCGAGAACGATGCTTTTCCGGCCATGGACCTGGCGGGCCGGCACCGCCTCCGGCTGAACCCCTTTGTTCGCGCGATTCCGATAAGATGCCTGGGCTCGGTCAACTCCGAATGGATCAAGGAAGCCGTGTCGTCCGGATTCGACGCCGTCATCATGATCGGATGCGTTTACGGCGACGATTATCAGTGCCATTTCATCAAAGGGAGCGAGCTGGCCGTTTCGCGCGGCGAGAACATCAGGGAGAAGCTGGAGCAGATGGCCATGGAGAACGAAAGGGTGGCCCTCCACCAGATGCAGATCTCCGAATACGCCAAGCTCCCCGAGATCTTCAACGAATCAGCGGAGGTGGTCGAAGAGTTCGGTATGAACCCGTTCAAGGGAATGTAACGGGCGGAGGAAACATGACAGAGCCAATCGCCGAGAAGACCACTGCGGCTCCGGCCGCTTCCGATAACGGCGACCCGGTCTGGATCGAGCCGGATCTCGATTTTATCCGAAAGCTGACCCGGCGGAGCGGAGACCGCCTCAAGAAGTGCTTCCAGTGCGGCACCTGTTCGGCCACGTGCTCTCTCTCGCCCGATCCCGAGCCCTTCCCGCGCAAGGAGATGGCCTGGGCCAACTGGGGGATGAGGGAACGCCTCCTGAAAGACCCCGACATCTGGCTCTGCCACCAGTGCAACGACTGTTCGACGAGATGCCCGCGCGGCGCCCGTCCAGGAGAGGTGCTGTCCGCTGTCCGTCATGAGTGCTTGCACCACTATGCCTTTCCCCGTTTCTTAGGCAGGTGGGTGAACCAGCCCCAGTGCATACCGCTCCTTCTCGGCATACCGATCGCGCTTCTCACGCTGGCCCTTCTGGCGAGAGATCCGATCGAGAGCGCGCTCGGCATCACGGAATCGACAGGCGACATGATCGTCTATCCTTATTCCGGTCTCTTTCCCCACTGGATGCTCAACACCTTCTTCGGTTTTTTCTTTCTCCTCGTTCTCGGGGCGACTTTTGTCGGCGTGGCTCGTTTCTGGCGCGCCATGAAAACCACGCTCCCGCCGGGCCCGGCGGCCCCGGAATCCAAGGGGCTGGGCCGGAGCATCCTGTCGACCCTGAAAAAAGCCTTCAGCCACGATAACTTCAACCAGTGCACGACGGCGCGGCCGCGCTTCGCCGCCCACCTGTGCGTCTTCTTCGGTTTTCTGGCCCTGACCTTCGTCACGATCTGGGTGATCACGGCACAGATCAACCCCATGCTCGGGGACGATTTCGTCTACCCCTTCGGTTTCTGGAATCCCTGGAAGATTCTGGCCAACCTGGGCGGCGCGGCGCTCATGGCCGGCTGCCTCCTCATGATGTGGGAGCGCCTGAAAGAGAACGATTTTGTCGGACCGGGCACCTATTTCGATTGGGCCCTGATCTCGGCGCTGCTCCTCGTGGTGATCACGGGATTCGCCACCGAGGTGCTCCATTACCTGCGCCTCGAGCCACACCGGCACATCGCCTACTTTGCTCACCTCGTCTTCGTGTTCGCCGTCCTGATCTACCTGCCCTATTCAAAGCTGGCTCATCTCTTTTACCGCGGAACCGCCATGGTTTTCGCCGAGCATACCGGCCGGAACGGGGGAAAGAACGATGCCTGAGACGCCGCTGCGGAGCAGAAAAAAGACTCTCTGGATCGCCCTGCCGGTGCTGATCATTCTTCTTCCACTCGCGATCAGCATCGTTTCGTCATTTATCGGACGAGAGGCCGCGGCTTCTCCCGGGTTCCTCGAAAGACCCGATGCGAAGCACAAGAGCTGCGTCAGAGAAACGACATATATGCGGTACCACCACTGGGAGCTTCTGAGAGAGATCAGAGAGGAGGTCGTGCGGTACGGAAAGCGGGGCGAGATCGGGCTGAACAAGTGCAAGGAATGTCACACGAGCCGGGAGCGTTTCTGCAACCAATGCCACAACGCCGTGAGCCTCTTTCCCGACTGTTTCGATTGCCATTACTATCCATAAACAGGGCCGTGAGGCTTTAATAACGACCCTTCGGAGGGCACACAGAGGATGGAAAGACGAGAGTTCCTGAAAGCCGTGGGCGGCACGCTCCTGGCGGGAGCGTCCGGCACCTGTGCGTTCCGCCTGTTGACGGAACTACCCGGAGGGGGGTTCGACGCGGAGATCCCGTCGTCCCGGCAAAAATGGGGAATGGTCATCAACCTCCACAAATGCCGGTCGGGCTGCACGGCATGCCTCGAAGCGTGCAGGGAAGAAAACAACGTCGCCTTTCACCACGACAAGCGGTGGGACATACACTGGATCAGGAAGGTCAGGTTCGAGAAGAAGAACGATGACGGCGCCCCCGGCAAAGACGTGCTCCTCATGTGCAATCACTGCGACAAACCGCCGTGCGCGCAGGTCTGCCCCGTCCAGGCGACTTACAAGCGCGACGACGGCATCGTCATCGTCGATCACCACAGATGCATCGGGTGCCGCTATTGCATGATTGCCTGTCCTTACAACGCCCGTTACTTCAACTTCAAAGAGAGCGAGGATTGGCCCAACAAGGAGTTTCCCAGAAGGTCGCATGGAGTGGCGGAAGCATGCACCCTGTGCGCCCACCTCCTGGAAAAGGGCCGCAAGCCGGCCTGTGTCGAAAGGTGCGAG
>CAZWHE010000124.1:0-6939 GCA_964633825.1 uncultured Phycisphaerales bacterium
GCCGTGGATGTTCATGTGGCTGTCCGTGCCGACCAGGGTCGATCAAGGGAGGCAGATCCCGTTCTCGATGAGCACGTGGCTCCCGATGCCGGCGTCCACGTCGAAGACGCGGATCCCCCGGTCGCGCGCGAACTCCCTGCAGGCCTGCTGGTTGTTGGCGTAGGGGATCGTGTTGGCCGGGGCGTTGCAGTCGAAGGTGAAAAAGGTGGCCGACTCGTCGTCGACCTTCTCGCCCGGGTACTCGCGCTCGAAGTTCCGGACCACATTGGCGCCGCCGAAATCGCGCGCGCTCCGCACGTCGAGGCCGATCCATGTGATCTCGCCGGCAGCTACGCTGCCGAAGTCGCCGGCCGCCCGGCAGGCCCAGTAGCCCGGCCCGGAGCGCGCCCCCCCCCCCCGGGGGCCACGCCGCCGGCCGCTCCGCGGCCGAAGGCGCCGGCACCCCCGCGGCCGCCCGCCGCGTGCGCGGCCAGGATCTTTTCGATGATCGTCTTGCCCACCAGGGCCTCCCTGTCAGATCCGCTCGATCACGGCCTTGGCCACGTCGAGAGTTCCGGCTTCACCGCCCATGTCGTACGTCCGGACAGCGCCATCCTCGAGAACACCCGCGACCGAATCGTGAAGCGCCTTCGCCCTGTCGCCCTCGTCGAGGTAGTCGAGCATCATCTTCGTGGTGAGCAGCATGGCCATGGGATTGACCTTGTATTGGCCCGCGTACTTGGGCGCCGAGCCGTGCGTCGGCTCGAACACGGCGTATTCGTCGCCGATGTTGCCCGAGCTGGCGAAACCGAGGCCACCCACGAGCTGGGCGCAGAGGTCGGAGACGATGTCGCCGAACATGTTGGTCGCCACGAGCACGCCGTAATCCTCGGGGTTCTTGACGAGCCACATGCACATGGCGTCGATGTTGGTTTCCCAGAGGTCGATGCCGGGATAGTCCTTGGCCACCTTCCGCGCCGACCGCACCATGAGGCCCGACGTTTCGCGGATCACGTTCGGTTTCTCCACAACGGTGACCGTCTTGTAGCCGTGCTTCTTGGCATACTCGAAAGCCTGGCGCGCGATGCTCTCGCACCCCCCGCGGCTGAACACCCTGCACGAGAGGGCGATATCGTCCCCCGAAACACCATCGAACTTCTTCATGTTGGGGTTGTGCTCCACGAGGGCGGCGCGCACCGCGTCGGGCAGGGGGTGGAACTCGACGCCCGAGTAGAGGCCTTCCGTGTTCTCCCTGAAAACAACGAGGTCGATGTTGTCGCGGTAGTTGAGCGGATTTCCGGGAAATGCCTTGCAGGGGCGGAGGTTCGTATGGAGGTTGAACTCCTGGCGGAGCCGCACGATCGGGCTCCGGTAGGAAAAACCCTTGTCGCGCAGCTCGGGCGCGAGCTCGGCCGCGGCCTCCTCCTTCGGCTTCGACGTGATCGCGCCGAAAAGAGCGCACGTCGTTGTCTTGAGCATCTCGATCGTTCTGTCGGGAAGGGGGTTTCCCTCTTTTTTCCAGAACTCCCAGCCGATGTCGCCGTGGATATATTCCGCATCGAACCCGAGGTGGTCGAGAACCATGCGGGCTGCTTCCATCACGTCGTTGCCGATCCCGTCTCCCGGGAGCCATGCGATCTTGTACTTTGCCATCTTTGCGTCCTTTTCATCCAGCCCGGAGCAGGTCCCGGCCCAGGGAAAACCTAACCGGCGCGAAAAATACGTGAATAAACCACAAAAAACAACGAATACAACGGAGAATTCAGAATGATCTCCAAATGGAAGCGCCCCGCCCGGCATTCAACGTCCCACGTGGGGTTGAGATAAAAGTCCGTCGTGAAGCTTGATAAACATTTTTTCTCCCCCCACCCGAAACAGGGGGAGAAAAAATGTTGAACAAACTTCACGCCGGGGTTTTGTCTCAGCCTCACGTGGGACATTTGAACTCTACGACATGAGCAATGACCCACGTGGGTCGGGATATCGGCATCCCTTGATGTGTCCCACGTGGGACATCGAAGCCGCCCGACACGACCCGCCGCCCGCCCCCTCTACTCCTCGATGCCGAGCTTCTTCCGCGTGTAGGGAACGAGCCCGCCCGCCTCCATGATGCCCGTGATCTCCGGGGGGAGGGGCGGAAACTCGAGAACGCCCTTGCCGCAGGTGAGCGTGCCCTTCTCGAAATCGATCTTGATCTCTTCCCCCGCCTCGATCGAGCCGTGGGCTTTCTCGTTCTGCACGAGGGGCAGGCCGGCGTTGATGGCGTTTCGGAAAAAGAGGCGCGAAAAGGACGACGCCACGACCGCGCCGGCGCCCGCGAACTTGAGGCAGGTGGCGGCCTGTTCCCGCGAGGAGCCGCACCCGAAGTTGCGTCCCGCAACGATCACGTCGCCGGGCTCCACCTTCTCGGCAAACCCGGGATCGAGGTCTTCGAGCGCGTGGGACGCCATCTCCTTCGGGTCCTTGACCGTGTAGGTGTACTTGCCCGGAAAAATAACGTCCGTGTTGACGTCGTCTCCGTACTTGAAAACCTTTCCCTTCACCTTCATGGCAGACTCCTTGGTGCGGCCCGGCTTGTCAATCGCGGGGATCGGCGATCTCGCCCCGAAGGGCCGAGGCCGCCACCGTGGCCGGGCTGGCGAGGTAGATCTCGGCGTCGCGGCACCCCATGCGCCCCTTGAAATTGCGGTTCGCCGTGGAGAGGCAGACCTCACCCGGCGCGAGCGCGCCCTCGTGGGCGCCCAGGCAGGGGCCGCAGCCCGGGTTCATGATCACGCCGCCCGCCTCGACAAAGGCCTCGATGAGGCCCTCGCGCAGGGCGCCGAGATAGACCTCCATCGAAGCCGGAAAGACGAGAAGGCGCGTGCCCGGCGCGACCTTCTTCCCGCGCAGGATCTCGGCGGCCATACGCAGGTCCTCGAGCCGGCCGTTGGTGCACGTGCCGAGAAGGGCCTGGTCGATGGGCCGCCCGGCCGCCTCCCGCACGGGATGGACATTGTCCACCGTGTGGGGAGAGGCGATCTGGGGCTCGAGGGCCGAGGCGTCGTAGGAAAGCTCCTCGGAAAAAAGGGCGTCCTCGTCGGAGAGCACGGCTTCGTACTCCTTGCCCGTGCGCCCTTGGAGCCAGGCCTCGGTCACGGCATCGGGCGGCACGTAGCCGATCTTGCACCCCATCTCGACGGCCATGTTGCAGAGCGTCATCCGTCCCGAGACCGACATCTCGTCGACAGCGGTTCCGCAGTATTCCACGGCGCGGTAGAGGCCGCCGTCGGCGCCCTTGTCGCCGATCACCTTGAGAGCCAGGTCCTTGGGCATGACCCTCTCGGCGAAGGAACCGTCGACGCGCACCCGGATCGTTTCGGGCACGCGGAGCCAGATCTCGCCCGTGGCCCAGATCACGGCCATCTCGGTCCGGCCCACGCCGGCCGCGAAAGCGCCGAAGGCGCCGTACGTCGTGGTGTGCGAGTCGGACCCCACGATGAGCTGCCCGGGCAGGGCGTGCCCCTTCTCGGGAAGGACCTGGTGGCAGACCCCCTTGTTGATGTCGTAGAAATTCTCGATCCCGTGCTCGGCCACGAACTCGCGGATCACCTTGTGGTTCATGGCGTACTTCTCGTCGGCCGCCGGGACGCAGTGGTCGAGAATCACGACCGGCATGGCGGGATCGAAAACCTTCTCCACGCCGATCTTTTTGAAATGGTCGGCAATGGCGGCCGTGTTGTCGTGCGAAAGCGCCTTGTCGGGCTTGATCGTCACGATCTCGCCCGCACGGACGGCGCCGCCCGTTTTCCGGCTCAGGATCTTTTCGGCGAATGTCTGGCCCATGATTGTCTCAACCTCAGAAATGGAAGGGCTCGAAATTGATGAAGTCGGCGTGGTGAATGATCACGGCCTCGGGCAGAGCGCGGGCGCCCGTCCCCTCCTTCGCGTGGACGGCGATCATGTGAAGGACCTCGTCGGGCAGGCCCGATTCGTAACCGAGCCCCACCCCCGAAAAGGGATGGCGCAGCATGCGGCCCTTCGGGCTCTTTACGAAGCGCCCCCCTTCCTCGCAGTACTCGACGAGCTTGCCCACGTCGTGGAGGAGCGCTCCCGAGGTGAGGCGGTCCATGTCGATGGGCATCCTCTCCGTGTAGATCTCCTTCAGCACGAGGGCGCTCTCGCGCGCGACGCGCGTCACGCCGCGCACGTGCTCGACCATGTTGCACGGGCAGGGATCGAGGAGAAGGGTGAAGGGCATGCGAACGAGGTCGGGCGGCGACCAGCCCCCCTCGGTCATCGCCTTCTCGAACACGAGGAGAGTTTGATCCCGCAGGCCCGCGTCCTCGATCAATCCGAACTCGGGAATGAGGTCGAGCAATTCTTTTTTCATGAGCGCCACCCTTAAAAACTTCCGTTTCGTAAAAGGAAGATTATGTCCGGACAGGGGACTTCTTTTCAAGGAGATTGGATAGAGGGTGGTTTTTTTTCACTCGGAAGAGCTTGCCTCAAAGCGTCAGAAATTTCCGAGCAGAAATGTTCGATAGTGCGACAGATGGAGCAAAAAACGGGATTTTTCTTCCGGAGCTTGGTTCACGCCAAGTGAGGACAGGAAAATTCCGTTTTTTGCTCCAGATGGCGTGCTATCGGGCAAGCGCAGCGTTTTATGCCGGAAATTTCTGACGCTTTGAGGTTAGAACCGGCAGCGGAAAGAGAGGATGAAGCTGCGGCCCGGTTCGTTCTGGCCCGACCCGTGAACGCGGTAGTCCTTGTTCAGCACGTTCTCGAGTGCGGCGACGAACGTGATCGACGGCGTGACCCGCCACCCGCCGCGGAGGTTGAAAACCGTCCACCCCGGCGTCCCGCCCGGCGGGATCCGCTGCGCGTCGGTCCGGTCGCGGAGAGCGAGCCTGTCCTGGTCGGCGCTCATGAAAGACTCGGCCATCACCCAGTAACCGCTCCGGGGCGGTTCGTACCGCACGCCGACCCGGCCCGAGAAGGGCAGCATCCGGCTCACGGGCTTGTCCACCTTTCCGCCCGTGCCGAACTGATCGACCCGGCCGTTCATCCACGAGGCGCTTCCCATGAGGGTCCACGCCTCAAGAAGGCTCAGCGAGAGCCCGGCCTCGACGCCGTGGATGAAGCCGTCCCCCACGTTGTCTTTCCGGACCTCGGGGGTGCCGCCGATCATGACGCCCGTGGGCGACTGGACGATCATGTCGTCGATCTCGGTGCGCCAGAGGGCCACCTCCCCTTCGAGAGGCCCGGCCTTCTTCCGGACCCCGGCTTCGCAGGTCAGGTAATACTCGGGATCGAGCCCGGGAGACGGCGTCTCCACGGCGCTCGTCGCGTCGAGGGCGGTCAGGTCGGAGAGGTTGGGCGCCCTAAAACCCTGGGAGACGCCGCCGAAGAGGTTCCACCCCGAGCCCGCGTGGTAGAGGGCCCTGATGCTTCCCACGGCCGAGCCCGACCGGTCGCTCACGGAGATGACCGATCCGGGAACGAGCGGGTCTTCCACCTTGTCCGCCCGGGCCGAAGCGCGGGTGTAGCGGATGCCCGTGATCACGTCGAGCGCGCCGAAGCTCTTCTCGTTCTGCACGTAAAAGTCGAGGAGGCCGTACTCGGCCCGGTCCCCCACCGGCCCCTGGATATCCTCGCCGAGGTAGACGCCGTTCAGGTAGTTTTTTCTCCAGCTATCCACGTCGTCCCGGTAGTACTCGGTTCCCACTGTCCAGACGCCGGCCCCAGTCTCCCGCTCGAGCTGGAAAGAAGCGCCCAGCGTGTGGACCTCGAACCCGGTGAGATCGCGGCGCGCCCCCGTGCGCAACCGGTCGCGCTCCTGTGCCTGCCTGTGGCTCGACAGGGTGAATGTCGCCCGGTCGAAGAAACGCAGAAACCGGTCGATGCTGAGGCGGCCGTAAACGAGGTCGCGGTTCTGATCGAGATCGCGGCGAAGCTCGTTCCCCATGGTCGTGCCGTGCCAGGGGCGGGCGTGGATCGTTCTGTGCGTGCGCGGCACCTCGTCCTGGTCGACGTGCTGCCAGGCGACGGTGAGCCAGACATCGTCGCGGAGAAGGAACTCCATCCGCATGTCGCCGTCCCACTCGTCGTACCCCGTCTCGGGCTGCCGTCCCGTGCCGCTGCCGGCCTTGAGGTCCCCGAAGTTCTTGTATGAAAACCCGCCGTAGAACCCGAAACCGGTTCCGGAGTTTCCGTCCACCTCGATGCGCTCGACAAAGGACATCTCCGCATCGGACCAGCGGACGAGATAGCTCCCGCCCCAATGGTTCCCCGGCTCGAAAGAGCGCCTCCGCTCCGGGATCACGTTGACCACGCCGCCCACGGCGTCCGACCCGTAGAGAACGGAAAAGGGACCGCGCACCACCTCGAGCCGCGAGACGGAAAGGGGATCGATCGTGTTGAAGTACTGGTTCGGGCCGGACCGGAAAACAGAGTTGTTGAGGCGGATCCCGTCGATCAGGATCAGCGTGTGGAACCCCGTGAAGCCCCGGATATAGGGAGAGCCCTGGCCGTACGCCGTCTTTTGGACCATCACGGAGGGGACGAGGGCCATCGCTTCGGGAAGGGACCGCGTTGCCCTCTCCTCCAGGGTCTTGGCCGAGATGACGGTGAGGGCGGCCGGAACGTTTTCGCTCTTCTCCTCGCGGCGCGTCGCCGTGACAACGATCTCGTCAGGGGACGTGCCGCCGGCCTCCTGGGCCGGGAGCTCTGAAAGGATGAGAGCCGGCAGTACCAAAACTATGGATAACCTCACAGCCGCGGCCATATTCTCCTCCGTGATATAACAATGAAACCAGCGAAAACCGCCCGGCAGGCAGCCGGATGAATGACCGCGTTAACGAATCGAGTTGAGGGAAGGTTCGTAAAAAAAAAAAAAAAAAACAAAAAAAGAAACCCGCCACGTGCCCAAACCCTTGCCAGGGCCGCCACCGCCTTTAATAGGACGACCCCCCCCACCAC
>CAZWHE010000124.1:6949-12507 GCA_964633825.1 uncultured Phycisphaerales bacterium
GTTAACGCATCCCCTTGCGGGACGGGTGGTAAAAAAAAAAAAAAAAAAACGAAGAAAGCGTCCGCTCACGTGCGCTATCCCTTGCGAGGGCCGCCTCCGCCTTTTCGAGGACGTCCCCCTCCTCGAGGACGTCCCCCTCCTCGAGGACGTCCCCCTCCTTGAGAACGCCCCCCTTTTCGGGAGCGATCCCCTCTGTGTGAACTGCCTTTCTTTCCGTGGTATTTCTTCTCGCGTCTGCCGGAAACCCTCTCTTGCGGAGCCGGCCCTTCCCGCGGGTAGAGCGGTTTGTGAAGCGTTTCCTGGTAAAACTCATCGAAAAGCATGGCCACGACCTCGGCCGAATCTCCCGTCTCGGCCAGCGACTTGGCGAGATGGATGAAGCGGCCGAGACGCTCCCTCTTCAGGCCCGACAGGTTCCGGTACTTTTCCTCGAGCATGACCCGCAGGCGCTCGGTCACCCTCTTTTCCAGCTCCTCGTCGGAAGGAAGCTCCTTCCTGATGAGGTGGAGATCGGTCTGCCGGGCGCGCTTCTTGAGCTCCATCTCCTCGATCACGTCGACGAGGCTGATGGCGATTCCCGTCTCGCCGGCCCGCCCCGTTCGCCCCGCCCTGTGGATATAGTGGTCGTGAGCCTGGGGGAGGTTGTAGAGGATGACATATCCGAGCTCGCTGATGTCGATGCCGCGCGCGGCCACGTCCGTGGCAACGAGAAAGCGCAGCTTCCCCTCGCGGATGCGGACCATGACCCTGTCCCGCTCCTTCTGTGAGAGATCGCCCGACAGAAAATCGGCGTCGTACCCGAAGTTGTGCAGGAAGAGACCGAGATACTCGACCTCGCGCTTCGTGTTGCAGAAGATGAGGGCGGCCTCGGGGTTTTCCATCTCGATGATCTTCAAGAGGGCGCGGTCCTTGTTCATCGCGTCGGTCACGTAATAGGTGTGTTCCACCTCCTCCACGTGAAGCATGTCGCTGCTGAGGCTCACCTGCTCGGCGTTGTCCGTGAAGCGCTGCGCCAGCGCCGCCACGCCGGGCGGGATCGTGGCCGAGAAGAGGGCGGTGGTTCGTCTCCGGGAGATATAGGTCATGATCTTGATCATCGACCTGTAGAATCCCATGGACAGCATCTCGTCCGCCTCGTCGAAGATGAGGAACCGGATCTTTTCGAGAGAGACGCGCCCGCTCATGAGATGGTCGATCATGCGGCCGGGCGTGGCCACGATGACCTGGACCTTTTGCCGGAACGCTTCGATCTGGGGCCCGTAGGCCGTTCCGCCATACACGGACACGGAACGAATCCCCGTGCCGCGGGTCAGCTCCTTCACCACGCCGAAGACCTGCTCGGCCAGCTCGCGCGTCGGGACGAGCACCAGCCCCTGCACATCGCCGCGCTCCGCATCGATGCCCATGAGAAGGGGGAGCACGAAGGCCGCCGTCTTGCCCGACCCCGTCCTGGACTGAACGAGAACGTCCTTCCCCTCTCTCAGGATGGGCACGACCTTTTCCTGAACAGGCATGGGAGCAGTCCAGCCCTGACGTTCCACGTTCTCCCGCAGCACGGCAGGCAAATCGTCAAACCGGAAAATCTTCTCTTTCTCAAGCCGGTCTTCGGCGGAAGGAGTGTCTCCTTCCCGGCTTCCGTTCAAATCGTCGGTCATACGACAGTACTCCACTCAGGGATTGTTGGTGAATTTCCAACCCGGTCAAATGAAGCCGCCCATTTAACCCTAATCCGCCTGAAATTTCCGGCATAAAACCGTACGCTCGCCCGAGAGCGACGCTCATTCTTGAATATCGACGATGTGAACCCGGTCAAATGCCGAAGGAGAGAAGTTCCTCAACGATGGGGAACTCGTTGGCATAGTTGGAGTCAGCGGCCACCCGGTCTAGGTAGGGAGCCTTCTGACTCATGATTAGCCTGGAAATCACTTCGAAACAGAGCATGTAGGTGAGCTCGTCCGAAGATTTGGTGGTAATGTATTCGAGAAGTCTTTTGACCACGCCCGTGTCGCCGAGAAAGATGAGGCTCTTTGCGGCCATGGTCTTCGTCGACTCGCTGTTCGACGAGATCAGGGCGTTGGTCAGGTCGAAAACAGAGTCGTTGTCGTTCAACAGGCAGAGGGCGACCGCGGCCTGGTTGCTCACCTCGGGGACATTCTTTTCGGCCAGCGTCGTCCTGAGAAGCGGAACGGCCGCCGGATCGCCGATCATGCCGAGAGCCATGGCGCAATAGCCGCGAACGTAAGGCGAGTCACCCTTTTTGAGAAAGGCGGCGAGATCCTTGGACGCTTTCCGGCCTCCGGCCAGGCCGAGCGCAATGGCGGCCGCTCCCCGAGTCGACCGGCTGCGGGTCTCGACGAGCACGTCGTACAGGTCATCCACAACGCCGTCCGCCGGGGCGTTTTGACCGGCGAGGCCAAGGGCCAGGCATGCCCAGGCCCGGTCGGAAGTGGAATTTCTTTTCAGCACAACTCTGATGTTTTTGAGAGCCGTTCGCCCGCCGATCCGGCCCATGGAGATGAGGGCGAAACCCCTCAGGCTCGGGTCCTTGGCGTTTCCGTAACAGCGAAAGAGGCTCTTGACCGCTTCCTCATCACCGGGCAGAGCGATGGAACCGATCCCCAGAGCCGCCGATTGCCTGACCGCAACATGCCTCGATTTGAGGTGTCTGATCAGATGGGGAAGCACAACGGGGTTTTTCGTCTTTCCCATGGCGGCCACGGCAGCGCTGACGAGCCTGTAGTCTGTTTTTCCCCTGCCGGCGAAATCGACAAGAAAACGCACCGCTTCCTCGCCGCCGTTCTCTTCTCCGCCCACGAGCAGACCCAGGCTCTCGAGCGCCAGGGCCCGCACATCATCGCCCGCCGACTCGTCTCGGGCCACGTTCCGGAGAAGATCGCGCACGGGGCCTATGTTTCTGGCGCCGTCCGAATCGGAGAGGGCGAGCGAGATCGCGGCGAAGCCGCGCAGATGGGGCGGGATCGATGAGCTTCCCACGAGCTTGACGGCGTATTCGGTCCCCCTGGCCAGATGGAGGAGCGTGTACCGTGCCCTGCCGTTAGCCGAAAGCCCGAGCCCGAGGACGGCCGACGATTGAACGGTCTTGTGACCGTCCTGCAGCATCTTGATCATTTTCGGTATGGAGGCGTCGTCGTTCAGCCTCCCCAGGCTGATCGATGCGGCGCGCCTCAAGTGAGCCGATTTGTCGTTGAGAAAGAGCCTCAGCGTTGCGACCGCGCTGCCTCGGATCCGGTCGCGCGTCGTCTTGCGTGTGCGATCGGGATCGGGTGAGACCGT
The DNA here is from genome assembly GCA_964633825.1 of uncultured Phycisphaerales bacterium. Classification (GTDB taxonomy): domain Bacteria; phylum Planctomycetota; class B15-G4; order B15-G4; family CAYZWU01; genus CAZWHE01. The sequence goes on from CAZWHE010000124.1 coordinate 10,244, forward strand.
TACCGGGCCGTTGAGACCCGGCCTGCTGCCGGGAAAGGAGAGAAATTGATACCGATTGCGCGCCCACCAGTATTCCCAGGTATATGTGGAGCCCGAGGGGGACCTATTTCTCCTCGTGAAGCCGCCCCGGCCCCGGTTCGAGGGGGGAGCGCTTCCCGTCGCCGGGCCTCTTGAAGGCCCGGGAGCTCCCGGTCCTGCTGTGGCGGGACCGATCGATCCGGGTGTTGCGGGCCCCCCCTTGTTATCGCCGGAATCACCAACGGGATCAGGAATATCGATGGGCTTAGGAGGAGGCGGGGGTTTGTAGTTGCCGCTGTTGCACCAAGCCTTGCAGTGCTTGACGGCGGAATGAGGCGCAACCGTAAAAAACAAGATCACTACGAAGATGCAGAATAAAGGAACGAACACCTTCCGAGAGATCATCTCATACCCCTTTCGATCTGCGGGGTTTTTGACCGGAATACCTTGATCTGCATTGAAGTATACAATAATGACATGCCCGGTGTAACAGGATGATCGCTTTGAGGCTAATAAACCTGAAATCCGAAACCATCCACGGACCAGACCTCGCTCTGGAGCGAACCGATCAGGACCTTCAGGGAGTAGCTTCCGAGCGGGGCGGAACCGGATATGTCCGTAGAAAGATGGGCCGAGATTTCCTTCCCGGCATTCAAATGGACCTGCTGCGGTCCCGTGACGGTATCACGGGTCGAATCGGGATTGATGATCACGATCGAAACCTCGATGTCCTGGCCGGAAGCCGTGGTGTTTTTCAGAGTCAGCTGATATCCCAGCGATCCGCCCGGCTGGACCTGGGTGCTGTCGGGTTCGACGTCTACGGTAACGGGAGGCTGATATTCGAGCAGTTCCTCGATCACGTCGATGCATATCCGTGCATCGTATTCGCCTTCCCAGAACCGGACGATCCCCTGCTTGTCGATGATGTAGTCCTGCGGATAGGGCGCCTCGGGATCGGGCACGCGGTAAACCTGGTAATTGCTGGGATAGGGATCGTGCAGGCCGGTCGCCCGCACCCTGTAGACGTCCCTGAGACCCTCCAGGTCGTTCATACTGGTTGCCAGGTTGAAGAGCATGAAATCGTCGTCTTTGTATATTTCGTAGAGGCCGCCGTCGCTCGCCGCACCTTGCGACGCGCACAGAGGTCACCACAAGCCGCCGAATTCGAGATAGATCACCTTCCCTCTGTAATCGGACAGGTAATGCCAGTACCCGTCGGGATCTTTGAGCACGAAATCGGGCGCCTCCGAATCGACCTGGGGAAAGGAGGTGTTGTTCTTGTAAACGTACTGCTTGTATGAAGGCTCGTCGGGATCATTCGAATTGTACAGAAGGCTGCCGTCGACTGTTCCCGATCCGGACGCCGTGACCCGGACCTTGCGCGAAAGGCCCGCCCCCAGGGTGAAGACCTGGGGATCGACCTGGATCCCCGAAGGAATGTTGCTCACCGACACGTTCAGGTCCTCCGTTCCCGTGTTTCTCACCTTCACTTCGATTTCCTCGGACGATACGACCTCGCCGAAATCGAGGCGCGCCGGGGAAACGTCGATGTCGGGGCTGCCGTCCGGTTCGGCCAGGTAGGTCGACATCCCGCGCCAGTCGGCGACAACGACAAGGCCTTTGCCGCCGTAATCAACGATGTCGGCGCCCATGGCCCATGTCTTCGTGTTGTCCCAGGCCGTCCTCTTGATGTGTGCCGGATCACTGACATCGAAGATTTCGAGAGCCGTCCACGAGCCGACAGCGACCTGATGATTCAGTATTCCCGACCCGAAGGCATTGCCCAAGGTTTTGGCCTGGTCGAGCAGGACGGGAGACGCGGGCGAGGAAATATCGACCGTTGCGATTCCACCCGATCCGAGTGAGAGAACGGCCACGCTTCCATCGAGAACGATGTGGTTGGCCAGTCCCGGCAGGGGAAGGACGGCCACCTCCGCGGGCGGGTTGGTGAGCCGGACGACGGAGAGCCCGGACCGGCCGTTGGCTACAAAGAGATAGGAACCCGAAACCTCCACATCCCAGCACGCGTTGTCGGCGAGGTTGATCTGACTCAGAAAGGCGGGATTGGCCGGGTTCGACACGTCGAACGCCTCGATGCCCATCTGGTGCGCGGCCACATAGAACATGGAATTGTCGAGCACGCCGTTTTCGTGCAGCGTGTCCGGGTCGGTCGGATCATATCCGCAGAGATAGCTCGGCATGGAACCGCCGCTGATATCATAGATCTCAAAACCCTTGTTCCTCTG
>CAZWHE010000125.1:0-12435 GCA_964633825.1 uncultured Phycisphaerales bacterium
TGCAGACAGCGAACGCGCTGCAGACAGCGAACGCGCTGCAGACAGCGAACGCGCAGGGGAGCGAGGCGTGATCCTGATTCTGTCGATGCTGGTTATTCTCGTTCTGGCCTGTGTCGTTGTGCAGCTCCACTTCTCGACTACTGTGAACAAGCAGGTCGCCACGAACAAAAAAATCCACTATCCCATTTCGCTCGCCGCCAGGGGAGCGTACCTGCAGGCCGAAGCCGTCCTGCTCCGAGACCTGGACGACTCGAGCACAAGCAGCGGCGCGGGGGGCGCGGATCCGGGTGACGGCTCGGGAGGAGACGGTTTCGGAGGAGACGGCTCGGGAGGAGACGGGGGCGGGCTCGATCCCGGGGGCATGGGAGGCGAAGGGGACCCGGGCGAAGAGGGCGGAAGCCTTCCCACCGACTCGATCGTAGACGAATGGGCCCGCCCCGGAGCCGTTTCCGTTGTTTTTGCCAATGACCTGAATGTCCAGGTCGTGATCCGCGACGAAGACGCCAAGCTCAACATTCTTTCGATCGTGTCCAAAGACGAAGAGTTCGCCGAGACGTCGCGCGAACGGCTCACCAGGCTGATCGACACTTTCCGCGACAATACCAGGGGCGACATCAGCGGCGGCACGGCCGACCGGCTCGTCGATTCCATGGTGAGCTGGCTCGAAGGAAACCGCGACACCGACCGATTCCCCAAACCCTCCATCAAGACGGGGCGCCTCGATGTCAGCCCCGACATGCTGGAAGAAGACATCGTCCACTATCCCCTCACCATCGACGAGCTCGTCATGTGCGACGGCATGACGCCTGAAATCCTCTTTGGCTACATCGACGACGGCGAGATCATACCCGGCCTCTGTGAATTCATCACCTGTTACTCCAATCTCGTATTCGACTCCATTCCCAAGGACGAAGAAGAGGAAGAGGATCCCTTCAGCGGGGAAGGAGACGACCAAGGAGAGGATCCGCCCGAAGAGGGGGAGCCCGAGGAAGAGGACACGTCCGAACAGGCCACGGAGACGAACAACGGCCGGGTCAACATCAACACCGCTCCCCTCCCCGTGCTTCGCGCCCTCATCGACGAGGACGACATCCCCGACTCGGTCCTCGAAAGAATCGTCGAATTCCGCAACTACGCTCTCGAAGCCCGGGAAAGGGCTGAAGAGAGATCGGACACGTGGAAGTATGACAGCGGAGATGAGGGGGGGGTCTCCGGCCTCTCCGATTACGATGAGGATGAGGATTTCATCTTCGACGATCCGGCTGAAGTGATCGAAAGGGTTGAGAAGTACTTTGAAACCAGCTTCAACCTCGATGAAGAAGCCCAGACGGAATTCCTCTCTCTTCTGGCTGTAACCTCCAACGTATTTACAGTTTACGTATCCGTCAAAATCCCTGAGGGGACCGATTGCCAGAACTTCAGGGCCGTGATCTGGCGGCGGGGCGGAGCGACCGGTTCGGAAAACCTCGGAGGCGGGCTCGGAGGCGGTGAAGGCGAAACCGACCCGGCCGTCTCTTCCGGAGGGTCCCACGCCGTCCCTCTCGTTCCTCTCGAGCCCTGGCTCTACCCCCTTCATCTGACCGATGAAGAAAAAGAGATGATGCAGCAAGGATTCTGATCTTCCCTGTTGACACCCTCCGCCGGCACACAGATAATACCCGATTCGTTTTTTTTTGGAGAAAGAGAGGTTTCTATGGACCGGATACCCTTCATCGCCGGCAACTGGAAGATGAACCTCCGGCGCGACTCCATCGGAGAGCTCACGACAACGCTGAAAGAGCTGGCTCCCGCGGTCCCGGGCGTGGAAATCGCTGTTTTTCCGCCTTACCCCTATATCGCCGAGGTCGTGTCGCTGAGCGAGGGAACGCTCTCGATCGGAGGCCAGGACCTCTACTTCGAAAAGAAAGGGGCTTTTACGGGACAGGTCTCGGGGAACATGCTGAAGGACGTGGGCGCAACCCATGTTCTGATAGGACATTCCGAACGCCGACACGTCTTCGGCGAAACCTGCGAGGAAACGGCGCGCAAGGTGGCGGCCGCCCTCGAATCCGAGCTGGCGCCCCTTCTCTGCGTGGGAGAGCTCCTCTCGGAGAGAGAGGCGGGCCGCACGACCGAGGTCGTCCGGACACAGATCGAAGGCGGGCTCGAAGGACGAACCGAAACCGAGCTCGCCCGATTGATCATTGCCTATGAGCCTGTTTGGGCAATCGGGACGGGCGTCACCGCCACAACGGAGCAGGCGGGCGAGGTCCACACCATGATCCGCGAGATGTTCGAAGGAATGTACGGAAACTCCTTCGCTAAAAAACTCAGAATCCTTTACGGCGGCTCGGTTAAACCGGACAATGTGGATGAGCTCATGGCTGTCCCCGACATCGATGGTGTTCTTGTCGGCGGAGCTTCGCTGGCCGCTGAGTCGTTCTCACGAATCGTGAGCTTTCGGCCTTACGAAGCGTAAGGCTTCGGCCTTACGGAACGCAAGACCCGGCAGCTTCACAATATTGAATTTCCGAAACCCGGAACGAACAGGAGTTTCATTCATGTTGGAAGCATTGCTCTGGCTGGTTTTCATACTATCCGCCATCCTGCTTGTCGTCGTTGTTCTCCTCCAGGAGCCGAAGGGAGGCGGCCTCGCCGAAGCCTTCGGCGGGATGGGCGCACAAACTTTCGGCGTCAAGGCGACGGGAATCACCAAGTTCACGGCTTACGTCGGCATCGTCTTCGTCTTGAGCGCCATCATTCTCACATGCCACAAGTCGGCGGACACAGCGATCGACCTCGCTCCCTCGGAGACCCCGGGTCCCGAATTCCCGGGCGGACCGCCCGGTGCGGGACCTGCTGATACGGGAGCTCCGCCGCCCGCTAAGCCGGAAGAGAATTAGCCTGATGAACGAAGAGACCGTCATGACCCACCTCAAGGAGAGCGGGGCTTTCCTCGAAGGTCATTTCCTCCTCTCCTCGGGGCTCCACAGCCCCGCGTACATTCAGTGCGCCCTCCTTCTGCAGCAGCCGGGACGGGCCGGACTCGTTTGCGCCGCTCTGGCCGATCTCTGGAAGGAGGAACGGCCCGACGTCGTGGTCGGCCCGGCGCTGGGCGGCATACTCGTCGCCTACGAGCTGGCGCGCGCTCTGGGAAGCCGCGCCCTCTTCACCGAACGGGAAGAGGGTGCGATGACCTTCCGCAGGGGCTTTGTGCTGGAGGCGAAGGAAAAAGTGCTCGTCGCCGAGGACATCGTCACCACGGGCAAATCGGCGAAGGAGACGATCGAGGTCGTCCGCTCGCTCGGCAGCGACGTGGTCGGCGTGGCCGCCATTGGAAACCGGAACCAGGGGAACCCCTTCGACGTTCCCTTCAAGTCGCTGATCAGCCTCGGCTTTCCCACTCACCGGGCCGACGACTGCCCGCTCTGCCGGGAGGGCTCCAAGCCGGTCAAGCCCGGCTCGCGGAGGACGTGATGGTTGTGAGCATGACGGGTTTCGGCAAGGCGGTCCGCGACGAGAAGAACTGTTTCGTCAGCGTCGAGATCCGCTCCGTCAACAACCGGCACCTCAATCTCAAGAACCACCTGCCCTCCTTCCTCTCCTCTCTCGAAAGTAAGATCAACGACATCATCAGGAAAAAAGTGACCCGCGGAACGATCGACGTCTTCGTCAAGGTCGACCTGAAAAAACCGGCATCCACTCTCAGGATCAACGAACAAGCCATCAAGGGTTACATCGCGGCCGCGGCCGCCATCTCGAAGATGACGGGCTCCGGGGATGAGAAACCGGCGGCCGATGCTCTTCTCTCCCTCCCCGGCGTGGTCGAGCTCAAGGAGGAGAAAGAGACATCGACGACCGTAAACCGCGCCGTGATCCGGGCCGTTGAAAAGGCGCTCCACGGGCTCTCCAGCACGCGGGCCGCCGAAGGCCGCCGTCTGGCCGTGGTGATCAGACAGCGGCGCGCCTCTCTCGGGAGAAAGATCAACAGAATAAAGAAACGCACGCCCCTCGCACACAGGCAGCACGTGAAGCGCCTGAAAAAGCGCGTCGGCGATCTGCTCGAGAGACAGGCGCTGAAACGGGACGATCCCGCGCTGATGAGGGAGATCGCGTTCCTGGCCGAACGGAGCGATATCACCGAAGAGCTCGACCGGCTCGCCAGCCACCTGAAGCACTTCGATTCAACGATGAAGTCCGAAGCCGCCGCCGGCCCGGAGGCCGCTGTCGGCCGTCCTCTCGACTTCATCATTCAGGAAATGGGACGGGAGATCAACACGATCGGCGCCAAGGCGTCGGACGCCCGGATCTCCCATCACGTGGTCAGCACCAAAGCGGAACTCGAAAAGATTCGGGAACAAGTACAGAACATCGAGTGAGCGGCAAAGATTCCGAAATAACGAGCGCATTTACGGGCGGCCTGGTCGTCCTTTCGGGCCCTTCGGGCTCGGGGAAGACCACGATCTGCAGCAGGATCCGCGCTCACGATCGCGTCTCCGTCTCCGTCTCCGCCACGACGCGGCCGCGCCGGACGGGCGAGGTGGACGGGCGGGACTACCATTTCATGACCGAAGACGAATTCAGGGCGGGCATTGCGAGAGGCGAATTCGTCGAATACAATGAGGTTTTTGGCAACGGCGTGTTTTACGGTTCCCTCAAGAGCGAGCTCGACAAGGCCATTCAAGACGGATCCCGGTACTACCTGATGGAGATCGACGTTATCGGCGCCCAAAATCTCAAGAAGATCGGATACGGCGGGCATTATATTTTTATACAGCCCCCGGACATGGTCGAGCTCGAAAACCGCCTCCTCGGGCGGAGCACGGAAAAAGAAAAAGATATCGAAAAACGGCTCGAAAAAGCCGCCTGGGAGATGACCCAGGTGAAGGAATACGACCGGGTCGTTGTGAACGACGACATCGAACGGGCCGTTCAAGAGATCGAAGAATATCTCGGGCTGGCTTGATAAGAGCAGGCTCCCGGCCGGCCCGCAAGGGCGCCCGGGACCTTTACTTTGGAGGAAGATCATCATGGTGGACCACACGAAACTTCAAAACCTCTGCAACAAGGTCGGCGGCCGCTTCAAGCTGACAGTGCTCCTGCAGAAAAGGGTCAAGGAGCTCGTCAACGGCGCGCCTCCCCTGGTCGAAACCCAGTCGGAGAATTACATCGAAATCGCCATCATGGAAGTGGAACAGGACAAAATCGACCTCCAGATGCTGACCGAGGAAGAGATCAAGGCCGCAAAGGAGGAGGCCGGCGCGGAAGAGACACCGGCCAAGAATCCCCTTCTGGGCGGTTTCGATAAAGAGAAATGATCCGTTGATACCGTGTTGAGATCCTTTTCAAGACGGCTATCAAATGAGAAGAGCTTGAAAAAAACCAACCCGGTCATTTCGGACAGACAGAAATGAAAATCGCCCTGATCAATGTCTCGGGAAGACTCTCCGCCGAAGGCTCCCGCCTCATCTCGGCCCTGCTGAAGCGGGCCGGCCACTCGGTGCGGTGCACGTTCCTGGCAAGGGCTTTCCCCGTCGAGTACGAAGAGCGCGAGCTCGATCTCCTGCACGAGATCCTGAAAGACACCGACCTCGCCATGCTCGCCGTCTACAGCCACTACTCTTTCAGAGCGGTGCAGATCACCGAGTTCATCAGAAAAAAATACCCCGGCATGAAGGTGATCTGGGGCGGCCCCCACTGCGTCTCGGCGCCCGAGCTCAGCCTTCGCCACGCCGACGGCGTCTGCTTCTCCGAGGGGGACGAGTGCGTAGTCGATTTCGTGAGCAAGCTCGAGGCGGGCGAGGATTACTTCGACACGCCCTCCATGGCCTTCAACGTGAACGGGTCTCACGTGCAGAACGATCCGCTGCCGCCCTTCATGGACCTCGACAGCCTCCCCTTCTCCGACTTCAGCCTGGACGGAAACTTTGTTCTCGACGGAACCCTCATGCCGCTCACGAAGGAGACGCTGAAGGGCTATTTCTCCACCTATCCATTCGACCACCCCACTTTCTGGATTCTCACGTCGCGCGGGTGCCCCCACCGCTGCTCGTACTGCAACAACTGCCGCTACATCGCCATGTTCGGCAGGAACTCGATCCGCACCCAGAGCGTGGGCCGGCTCATGGACGAGCTGGAGCACTGCCTCGAGGAGCTCGACTTCTTCGACTACGTGGCGTTCGGGGACGACGACTTCTTCGTCAGGCCCACCAGGCAGATCGAGGAATTCGCCCAGCGGTACAAGAAGAACGTCGACCTCCCGTACACGCTCAACGTGAGCGCCAAGACCTATCGCAAGCACAAGCTCGAGATCCTGCTCGACACGGGGATCAAGATCGCCCAGTTCGGCGTCCAGTCGGGAAGCGAGCGGGTCCTGAGCGAGGTTTTCGACAGGAAGATCTCGCTCACCAAGATCAAAGAGATCGCCCACGACCTCGTCCCCTACCATGAGACGCACGGCCTGAGATCGATCCTCGACTTCATTGTCGACAATCCCTACGAAACGCGCGACGACATCGCCGAGACGTACCGCTATCTCATCAAGATGCCGCCCCTGTCGCGGATACACATTTACACACTCGCCTTCTTCCCCGGCACGCCGATTTACGACCGGGCCCTGGCCGACGGTTTCATCCGGCCTTTCGCCGAAAAGGAGATCCGCTCCTACGGGGGAAGGATTACTTATCAAGTGAATTACGAGACCTTTCTCGTCTTCTTCTTCATCCTCATACACCGCCGCAGGCTGAGACGGATATTCCCGAACTTTTTCATGCGCCTCCTCGGGGTCCGGCCGCTGCGCGCCGTGATGAGCGTTTTCCCTAAAAAGTTTTACCACTACCTGATCACGCTGACCCGAATGGTCACGCCGGACACGCTGAAAGCATGACCCCGCCGCGCGCGGCGGGAAAGGCCGAACCGATATGAACATCGCCATGATCAATGTCTCGGGGAGCCTGTCGGCCGAGGGGTCCCGCCTCATCTCGGCTCTTTTGAAACGGGCCGGCCACTCGGTGATAAGCACTTTCCTGGCGCGGGGGTTCCCCATCGAGTACGAAGCGGGCGAGATCGAGCTCCTCCGCGAGGTCCTGAAAGAGACCGACCTCGTCATGGTCGCCGTCTACAGCCACTACTCGTACAGGGCGGTTCAGGTCACGGAGTTCATCCACAAGAACTATCCCGGCATGAAGGTGATCTGGGGCGGCCCCCACTGCGTCTCGGCGCCCGAGCTCAGCCTGCGCCACGCCGACGGCGTCTGCTTCTCAGAGGGGGACGAGTGCGTCGTCGAGTTCGTGAGCAAGCTCGAGGCGGGCGAGAGCTACGAGAAGACGCCGAGCATGGCTTTCAACGTGAACGGCTCGCAAATCCGGAACGACCCCCTTCCCCCTTTCCGGGACCTGGACGGCCTCCCCTACTCCGACTTCACACTCGACGGGAACTTCGTCCTCGACGGAACGCTCATGCCGCTCACCGAGGACGTTCTCAAGAGGTACTTTTCGAGCTTTCCCTTCAACGTCTCCACCTTTCACGCTCTCACGTCGCGCGGCTGCCCCCACCGCTGCTCCTTCTGCAACAACTGCCGCTACATCGCCATGTTCGGCAAGAACTCGATCCGCACGCAGGGCGTGGACCGTTTCATGGACGAGATCGAGCACCATCTCAAGAACCTTGGTTTCTTCTCGCGCGTGAGCTTTTCGGACGACGACTTCTTCATCCGCTCGACGAGGCAGATCGAGAAGTTCGCCGAGAGATACAAGAAGAACGTGGACCTTCCCTTCGCGCTCAACCTGAGCGCCAAGACCTACCGGAAGGATAAGCTCGAGATCCTGCTCGACTGCGGCGTGCGGCACGCCCAGATCGGCGTCCAGTCGGGAAGCGAGCGCGTCCTCGACGAGGTGTACGACCGGAAGATCTCACTCCCCAGGACGAGGGAGATCACGCGCGAAGTCGCCCCCTACTACGACTCGCACGGCATGCGGCTCGCCCTCGACTTCATCGTCGACAATCCCTACGAGACCCCCTCGGACATTATCGAGAACTTCAACTACCTGATCAGCCTCCCCCACAAGACGCGGATCAACATCTTCACCCTCGCCTTCTTTCCGGGAACGCCGATCTACGACCGCGCCCTCGAGGACGGCTTCATCCCGCCTTTCAGCGAGAAGACCTTCCGCTCTTTCGTGGGCAGGATCGTCTACCAGAAAAACTACGAGACCTTCCTCGTCTTTTTCTTCCTTTATCTCCACCGGCGCGGGCTGAGGCGCTTTGCCCCGGCTTTTCTGCTGCTCCTCCTCGGGAGCAGGCCCGTCCGGCTCATAGCCGGCCTCCTTCCGAAGAAGATCCTTCGCATGACGATCGCCGCCGCGCGGAGGTTCACGCCCGAAGCCCAGCGGGATTGACCGGATTAACCGGGTTAAATGCCACGAACTCTTTTGCATTCCTTGCTTGATACATATTAATATGCTATTATATTATTGTTTTCGATATACTTCTTCTTGAAAACCCATCGGAAAAGGAGAATGGAATGGCATTTCGCGAAACGGCGCTGAAAACCGGGCTTACGGCTCTTCTTCTATGGACTCTGTCGGCCGTCGCCCTCGGGGGGACGATTGCAGACGAGGATAACGAGACTTTCGAAGACGGGAGTCACCCCTTCTTCCTCGTCACGCTCGACGGCCAGCCGCCGGCGGCCTCCCTCTCCATCACGGGCGACCTGCAGAACGTTCACGACGGGAATTTTTCTCTGGAATACGCCTACGAGAGATTGAGCGACCCCATGCCCATTCTCGTACATCCCACGCTGCTCACCGACCTGACCAAACTCCGCTACTGGATCAAATCGGAAAAGCAGGCCCTCTGGATGACCTATCACGTTGACCGCGACGGCGCCCAGTTCAATGCGTTCACCCTCCTCCCGGCGGGGCAATGGGTTTTGATCGACCTGGCGCCCGGCGACTTCACCATCGACCCGAACTCGCCCGTCCAGAAGCCCGACATGGAGCCAGAGCGGAACGGTTTTCACTGGTTCGGCCTCGATATCGCCCAGCTGACCGGACCGGCCGGCCCGAACACGATCTGGATCGACAGCGTCTCTGTGGAGCGCCCGCCCATCGAGCTCGTGCCCGGACCGGTGGTTCTCCAGAACGGGGCGTCGATGACAATCACCGATCCGACCCTGATCGACGGCGGCCTGGTCGTGATCGGCGGAGCGAGCTTCGACAGCGACGCCACGCGCCTCGTCATCAACGGAGACATCGCCGTTTACGGATCGAATTCGCAGGTGAAGATCCGCGAAGGCACGCTGCGCGCGAACTCGCGGTTCCGGTACGAGCGCCAGTACATGGCCGTGAAGCGGGCCCTCCTTCGCTTCGAAAACCTCCTGCTCGCCCTCGGGGCGAACGCCGGCCTGACCGCCACCGAGCGCGGGGCCTGCGAGATCTGGAGCTGCTCCTTTACCCAGGGCATTTTCACGGCCGGTACGATGGACACGGGCCGGATCGACATCCGCGACACGAGCGCTCCCGGCGAGTTCATCGTTCACGACAGGAGCGAGTTCACGGCCGAGAACGTGGACATGCTCCTCGTCTGGTTCGTGGCCGACGAAGGGCTGCACGCGACGCTCACGCTGCCCCCGAACCAGATTTCGAGCTGGTCCCTCGACCCGGCCTGGAACCGGAGGCTCATCCTTCAAGACATCGACCATGCCGAGTTCGGGCTGATCGTGGGTGAAGGGTGCGAGCTGCTGGCGCAGGGAGGAACGTTCCTCGCCGTGGGCGTGACCTTTTACACCACGGACGCCGTGCTGGCGGGATACAACAACGGCGATTACGTCGCCGGACACACTTTCAACTGGCCGGGCCGGCTGGTGCGCTTCGAGGACGTGACCGTCAAGGCATGGAACTTCTACGCCTCGAACGATTCGAAGCTCACGATCCGCGACTCCCTTTTCGGCGAGGCCCTCACATTCAATTCGGGATCGATCACCATATTCGACAGCGTGTGCGACGGCAGCGGCGGCTACCTGGGAGCGCGCGACACGAGCCAGGTCCGGCTCATCCGATCGGACGCCCTCTGCGAAGTGGTGTGCGACGGCGATTCCGGTCTGGGCATGAAGGACGGAACCGTCACCGGGCCGGTGACGGCGGCCGACAACGCCATCATCGTGCTCTCGGGATGCACGATCCTGGGCGACCTGATCGAGCTCGACAACGGCCGGATCCTGGTCTGGTAGGCCGTCACTCCACCCCGATGTCCTCGTTCCAGAGGGCGGGGTTCTTCTCGATGAAGCCGCTCATCATGGCCTTGCACTCGTCCAGGTCGAGGTCGATGACCTCGACGCCGTGGGATTCCATGAACGCGCGCGCGCCCGGGAAGGTGGCCGACTCGCCCGCCACGACCTTCCTGATCCTGAACTGGACCACGGCGCCGGCGCAGAGGTGGCACGGCATGAGTGTGGAGTAGAGCGTCGTGCCGGCGTAGCTGCCCATGCGGCCCGCGCTGCGGAGGCAGTCGATCTCGGCGTGAGTCACCGGGTCGGAATCCTGCACTCTCTTGTTATGCCCCCGTCCCACGATCCTGCCCTCCTTCACGAGAACGGACCCGATGGGGATCCCGCCTTCAGCGAGCCCGGCTTTCGCTTCGTCGATCGCGGCTTTCATGAATTCGTCCATGGGACAGGTCTCCTTTGTTGGTGGGCCGGCGACCCCGGCCGGGATATGCCGACCGTTCCGGTAGGGGCGCCCCCTGTGGGACATTGTGAATATTAAATTCAATCCGACCATCACCGCTCAACAAAAAAACCCGCTCTGGATTTTTTCCCATCCTCTTGTTAAATGGAGAATTAGGAATATGAGTTCGGCATTGTTACATAGATCTTTAACCCGCGCGAAAAGGAGGATGACGTGGAGATCTTGACAATACTGGGACAGTTTTTCGTAGGTGTAGGGCTTCTGCTCTTGGGGGTTGCGGCGCTGTTGTTTGTAACGGTATACAACAAGAATAAAGAATAACATCGCCAGCCCGCTGAATGGTGTTGCCGGTTTCTCGCGGCGGCCGGCTGCTGCGGCGATCGGTCTTTTGCGGCAGATGCTATTTGCATTCGGACGGACAAATGAACAGTGATGACCATGCCGCTGCGCTCTTCGACCGGTTGAGAGTTCGCAGCCTTGTTATCTGGCTTGCGCTCGGTGCGGTCCTCGTCATCGCAGCGTATTCTCTCTTCGAGATCGATTTCGACGATCCCTTCTGGGAGCTCTGCCTCATAGCTTTCATAACTCTATGGCCGCTGTTATGGCTTCAGCTCAAACTGAAGAGCTCGCGCGTTTCATTTCGCCTGTTTATCAGCCCTCTTCCCGAGCAGCGCCGATGGTTCCGATGGATCCTGGTCACAATGGGTCTTGCGGCCTTTTCGATCGGCTGTATGTTCTTGGTCTGGTACCCGCTTTCCTTTGCGTGCCCCCGCCTGGTGGAATCTTTGATTCTGAGCGATACGTTGTTTTCCTTCGATAAGGGGACGCCAAAACCGATTCCCTACATTGTGATCGATTTTGCGCTGGTAATTATTGTGGCTCCCTTTTCGGAAGAGCTCTTGTTCAGAGGAGTCCTCCTCCGGAGATTGGCGGTCAAGTGGGGAATGAGGAAAAGCATTGTGTTGACGTCTTTAATATTCGGGGTTCTGCATTTCGATCTGATAGGCAGTGTTTTCTTTGGATTCGTAATGGCCGTCCTTTATATCAGGACTCGAACTCTCGTGGTTCCGATCTTCTGTCATGCCTTGAATAATGCTACCGTATATCTATTGGCCGGAATAGAGGAGTCGATGACGGACATTGCCGAGCCGACAATCGACCAGTTCCGGTCCGACGTTTGGATAGGCTTGATCTGCCTGCTTGTCGCCACCCCTTGGGTCATATCTTTCTGTGTGAAGAACTGGCCCCGGGAAGATTGCCCTATTCCTTATTCAACCGGACCGTGACGCCGTGCGAACAGGAGGACTTTTGAAGGATCTGGTGAACACGGCTTTGGCGATCGCCGCGGGACTGCTCTTCTTCTGCTGCAATCCAACCGGACCCCCCGCTCGGAAAGCGGCCGCCCCGGGCTCGCCGCCGTCTTCCAGGCCCAAGACGCACTTCCTGATCGTCGGCAAGGCCCTGGTCGCCGACCCGGCGAAGAAGCAGGAGATCGCCGCGGCCGCGGTTCGCAAGGTCGCCGGCGCTGCGGGAAGCTCCCGGCCCGGGATCAAAGTCGATGCCCTCGCCGAGGCCGTCATGACAAGGGAACAGTATCGGCGGGGAGAAGCGAGGGAGAAAGTCACGGGGACGATCTTCCGGGAGCGCTTGGCGCGGCTGGCAACCACCGCAGCGCCGCCTGACACAGTGGTCGTTTACACCCACAGCCACGGACGGAAGAACGGCTTCGAGGATTCGCAGCCCCTTGGCGGCATCGTCATGGACCTGCCGG
>CAZWHE010000126.1:0-12406 GCA_964633825.1 uncultured Phycisphaerales bacterium
TAGTCGGCCCTGTTTCCCGCGAAGATGTTGATCGTGATGGTCGGGGTGGAGGAATATATACAGAGGATCCCGCCGCCATTGGAAGCAACACCGTTTGTTATTGTGAATCCCTCCAGCTTCGAGTTCAGCCCTTCTTGATTATTAAACATTACAACAGGAAGAACCTGACCCCCATCAATGGTAGTGACATCCGGCCCCGAATCGCTTATTACGGTAATCGCCTTTCCTAGAAAGGTGATGTTCTCGACATAGGTTCCTGACCGAACGATGATCTCGTCGCCGTTAACAACAGTAGGACTTGAGATCGCCGCCTGAATGCCTGCTGGAAAATCGTCAGGGACATACCAGACGGTTCCGAGGGCGATTCCTGTTGTGAGTAGAAAACTGACAAAAATGAAAATGATTCCCTTGACCATGAGTCTCCCTCCTATAAAGGGCTGTGCTGAATAATGCGGCTGAATTCCTCAGGTAGGGGATTATACATAAAAGAGGAAGGATGTCACAGGACAAACCCTGCAAAATAAGGTGATGTGAGTCGCTATGTGATGTGGTTGACTGCGGCGTGCTGGTTCTTGGAAGCGACCGGCGGGGAAAAAGAACGGGGCAGGGCTTGCGCCCTGCCCCGGCGAGGATGAAAATCGGTTTGTTACATGACCGCTGTGGCCACGACGTTCGAGGCCATTCCCATCTGGCAAGCCTGGAGCCAGGCGGGACCGGCATAACCGGTGGGGCAGGTAACGCTCCATACCGTTGTTCCGGAACCGTCCGAGTTCTTGTTGAAACCGAGCTGGGGATTGGCGATTCCGAGTGTGATGCCGAGCTGGGGAACGTTAACGCTTCCCGTACCGGTCGTGCTGTAGACCAGGTAGGTCATGGTCGTGGCTGTACCGTTGGTCACGGTGAAAGTAACGTTCTGTCCGCCGACGATCGGGTCGGGGGAGACGGCCAGGGTGTAAGCCGTACCGCCGCCATCCACTTCCCAGTTGTCGTAGGATCCCATGGCCCAGGCGCCGATGCCGAATTCCGTACCCGTGATTCCGAGAGCCAGGGCGCCGGTGTTATCGTGATGCTGGTCCACGGTTCCGTTGAAGTCATTGTCGATGTCCACATTCAGAGTGTCACCGCCGTTGGACATGTACATGGTGACTTGCGCGGTCTGGACGGGGGTCGTGAGATCCTGATAATACTGGGTTCCCCAGCCGCCGCCGTTGCCGGAACTGTAGAAGAAGATCCGGTCATAGTACCCGTCGTCATTATTGTCCTGGATCTTGGTGTAGAGCCACGTCGTGCTTCCGGAGGTGGCGCCCATGATGAGGGCGACATGAGGGCCGGACGAGCCTGACGGAGCCACAAGATCGATCTTCATGGTGGCGTCCGTGTGCGCCATGGAAGCGGAGTTGTGGAGCATGTAGCTCCATCCCGAGGACAGGTTGCCCATCCCGTGATTGCTGGAGATAGCCATGTCTCCAGTCCACTCGGTCCAGTCGGCTCCCATGTTCGTTCCGCTGGCACGGTTGAAATCGTCCGACCAGGTGGCACGCCCCGGATTCAGGCCGGCCTGCTGGGCGGCCATACCGGGAAAGGGAGCCGAAAATGAGGGTGGGTTGGCATCCACGGGCAGGTCGCTGTTGGCTGCGGTTTGAGCGTAAGCTCCGACTGCGAGTATTCCGATGAAACAGAGGATTAAGAATAATTGTTTGTGCATTGTTTTTCTCCCAATCTGTTTTTCAAAAAAGTATCCAAGATAAAAAACCCGATTTCATATCATCAGCCAAAGTCGTAGGAAAGGACCTTATAAGGAGGTCGTTCCCTTTGCTTTGGATGCCTATGAATTCTCCATGTTTTCGAGTTCTCGAATTCTTTATGAGCGGAGTTTTGTTGGAAATCTTAAAATGGCTTGGTTTCGGTAACTGGATAGCATCGGGACTGGGAAACAAAAGGATATTCTTGAGACAATCCTTCTTCATATGATTCTTCTTTATGATTATAGGATCGATCCCGATAAGTCCTGTTTGAGAGTTCCCTGGTTTTATGATCAGGAAAATCCTCTTTCAGGCTTGAACGTCAATATATCTGATGAGATTTGAATGTCCAAGTATTAATATTCTTCATCGTAAACGCTGCATCAAGTAAAAGACGTAACCATAGCAGCTCGAGTATTTGCGGTAATGATCGATCTCTATCTGGACAGACTCGATCACTTCGAGCTTCTCCGGATCCGTTGCGTATTTCTCTCGGAATGATCGGAGTCGATTCTCGAGCGGCAGGTAGTATGGATCCCACCATGCCGACTCGGGCAGAGTAAAATGCCCCAGAATTTTATACCCGCATGCCTTGATTGCGGCCAGGTTGGACTCTATATCGGCCATGGCGGGATATTCGGCGGCGAAGTATTGCCGACATTCCTCCGGTGGATCGGACCGCAGCCATGAAAGCTCGGTCACGGCAAAACATCCTTTTTCCGCCAACACGGAGCGATAGGCTTTCAGCCCGTCGCGAAAACCGATGATATAGAGTGCTCCTTCCGACCAGATCATGTCATAGGATCCCTCAATCAGTCCAAGGTCCGCCATGTCTCCGAGGCGTATTTGTATCCTGTCGAGAACACCCTCGGTATCGGCTCGACGCTTCAACTCGTCCAAAAACGGCTGGTGGTTGTCGACAGCCAAGACCGTGCCGGCCGTGTGCTTTGCCAACTGAATGGTTTGTGCTCCGTTGCCGCAGCCGAGGTCCAGAATTCTGAGTTTGGCCGCTCTTGGTGAATTATCTCCACGGGACATCTCAGAGACCAACATGTCCAGCGCCTTTCTTGTCGAGGCGTCATCCCCGGGGCCGAGCCGGGGCAGAGAGGGATCGAAAATTTCGAAAAAGAGCTCCATTTGTGCCTGTTGGTCCATATGAGGTTCGAGTGATGCGCTCTGCAGGAAATTGAATGAATTTGAAATAGAAAAGGATCATAGCATTTGATGGCATCGAATTGAAGTCATGGAAAGTCTTTCACGCGAAACCGTATTATACAGTTGGAATCGTATGATACGGGAGGGCTTGCGATTCGGGTGAATTGATGTACCTTATAGGTCGGCTTGAATCTTTATGAAGACCTGATAGGCACAACAGCTATCGCGCGGCTTTGATCGTGTTTCCCATATTTAACGAGTTCAAGGAGGGATATCATGGCCAATGTTGTGAAAGGGCTGATCGTTCTGTCAGGGTTGGGTTTCCTTTTAGCCATTGTTGTGGCTGTTGTGACGGGTTCCATTTTTGGAATCACTGCAGAGGGATTTTCTCGAGCGTGTACGAATCTCGCGTTGATCGCCATTGCATTGGCGGTGATTCCCAAGGAGAAGCCGCCGGCCTGACGGCCGAAGCCGTCGGCCTGACGTCCGAAATCGCCGGCCTAGCGTCCGAAATCGCCGGCCTAGCGGCTTCCCGCATGCCGTCCATCGAATCGACAGGATGAAGAGATCATGAAAGTGCTCAAGAATTTCTGGGTCATCGTCGATCTCCATACACTGGTCGTGACATTGCTCGCCGTGGCCGCCACCTATCTCTGCGGCAGGCTTGGTCTGGCGGCCAACATTCCGACCGGCTTGATCGGCATTGCCATCATCTTTCCCATCGTCTTCTCGATCAACGCCGCCTACCGCAGGCGCGAGGAGGCGCTCAAGAGCTTCGCCGCGTTGAAGTCCCATGCCGTGGCCATCTTCTACGCGCACCGCGACTGGGCGGGCGGCGGCAGCGACAAGGACCGTGCAACCCGGGCGCGCCGGGCGGTGCTCGATCTCCTGGAGGGTGTGCGGGATTATTTCAACGGGAGCCCGGCGCCGGGCCGGTTTGATCCGGGACTCGCCGGGGTCTACGGCCGGTTTTCGGACTTTTCGCACTCCATCGAGAGCCTGCGCATCGATGGTGTGGCCAGCGGGGAGATCAGCCGAGCCAACCAGTACGTGCGCTCCATGATGATCGAGTTCGAGCGCATGCGCAACATCCTGGCCTACCGCACGCCGCTCACGCTGCGCGCTTACAGCCAGGTCTTCCTCAATATCTTTCCCATTCTTTTCGGGCCCTACTTCGCCTACCTCGGGCAGGAATACTACACGGGCGTGGGGTACGCCGTGGCCGTTCTCTACAGCATGGTTCTCGTCAGCCTGGACAACATCCAGGAGAACCTGGAGAACCCATTCGACAGGGTGGGCCGGGATGACCTGCAGCTCGACGTGGCTTCCCTGTACGAGCCGGTCCTGAAGTGAGCTTGCCTCGGGGGTTTGATCCGACATCGGATAGGGCGGTTACAAAAGGATGATCAGGGCGCTATTACTCGTGATCGGCACCGGTTCATTCTCACATGAAATGGAAATTGGAGAATCACCATGGCGACAACACGGGATCGAATAGCGTTTCTCCTCTGGGTCCTGATCGTTATCCCGGGCTTTACTTCCTTGTCGAGCGCCAAGGATTCGGGGCCGGCCGTCGGATCGGTCGCGCCCGAAATCGGACCATGCCAGTGGCTTCAGAAAGAAAAGGATCGCTCCACCAAGATCGCTGAGCTTCGGGGGATGGTCGTCCTGATCCACACCTTTGCAGTGGGTTGCTTTCCGTGAGAAAGCAAGGGCATTCCGCTGGTAGCGGAAACGGTGAATGCCAACGGCGACAGGGGGATCACGGCGATCTCGCTCACGGCCAACAACCCCGAGCTGAAGTCGATTGTTAAGAAAAACAATGTGAAGCACGCCATTGCCCTGATGTCAGCGATTACGAAAACGTGCCCCTATGTGGATGTCGGCAAGAACGGGTTCACCTACGTATTCGTTGTCGGGCGGGACGGAAGAATCTTTTGGAGAGGAAACCAAACGGTCAAGGAGAAGGATTTCCTCAAGGCGGTCGGAAAAGCGCTGGAAACGAAAACGATCCCGGCGTTCGAGAGGACTCTCGATCCCGTCCTTGATGATGCTGTCTCCATGTACAATGATTTCAGGTTCAGCGAAAGCCGCAAGGCCGGGCAAAAAATCTTTGACAAACATTCGCGGAGATCCGGCGGGGACTCCGCCGGGATTGCCGAGGATGCGGCCTTTCTCATCGAACAAATCGACGATTTTTCAGAAAAGCTTTTCCTTCGCATGGAGCTGGCCGTGGAGACCAAGGCCGGAATCCCTTTTGTCGAGTCACTGGACATGCTCACCACCGGTTTCGCAAAAAGCGATGCAGCCGAGAAGGCGCGGGAGCTGACGCGGAAGGCCGGCGAAGACAGCCGGTTCGCATCGGAGATCAAGGCCGCAAGGGCCTGGCTCGACCTGGTCAAGAAACGGCCCGTCATCTTTTCCGAGAGCGGGAACAGGGCCTCCAGAGCGTTCGCCAAGAAACTCAGGAAGTTCATAAAGAGCTATGGGGGATTGACGGCGGCCGTTGAGGCCGAAAAACTCCTGAAACGTGCCGGCGGCCGAGGCTGATGGGGGAGAAGCGGATAATCAACCGCTCGCCGAGAGAGGGCCGGCGTGAATGCGGCGTTTGGGGGATTTGTCTTGTTCTGTTGGCGGCCGTAACAGCCGCTCCCGCGCCTGTCGAATGGCTCCTGGTCAAGTCCCGGTGGACCGGTCCGCGCGCTCCCCATGTGGACGGGGTCTGCGAGATCGCCCTTCCCGATGACGAGCGGTTCATGCCTTCCTTTGTGGGGGACGCGGGTTACAAATCTCTTCGGTTGAAGTTTCGGGATCACGACGAAGGCCCGCGCACTTTCATCGTGAAGTGGACGCCCGGCGAGACGGGCGTGGAATCATTCTCCCTTCTCCTCGACGGCCGCGAGGTGGGAAGATCCCGGACCCTCGACGCCGCCGGCCTGGTGATGAGCGACTTCGTCGATGTTTTTCGCTTCAGTGTTTCGCCGAAAGGGGACCACGTTCTCGAGATCAGGCACGAGAGCGGGAACGGCCTCAACTTTCGAAGCTTTCTCTACAGCGACGAAGAGCGGCCTCTTCCTCCCGGGGCCGTTCGGTCGAAAAAGGAGTATGAAAAAGCACTGGGAGGCCGGGGAATCCGTCTGGAGACGCAGAACCTCGTGTTGTATGCGCCCTCCAAGCACGCGGGTTATGCGCGAAAGCTTGTCAAAGCCCTCGACGAAGCCTCTCTCCTGCTCAACGAGATCCACGGCGGAAAGCCGCCATACAGGATTTCCGTCGAGCATTTTCCCAAAGAGAGCCCGCGCGGTTTCGGAGGGGTCTCTACGGACGGCGTCGTTTCCTATCCCATTGACAACCTGAACGACCGGAGCGCGGAGTTCCTTCGCCACAAGACGCCGCGCATCCTGGGATACGTGGAGGAGATGTGCCACATCTACAACAAAGGGGATTTTTACTGCAGGGGGACCTACGAAGCATTGGGGATGTGCGTTTCCCGGCACACGGTGGAACGCGCGGCATCTTGTCCCCCTTTCCGGGCGAAGCTCGAGAGGTGGAGGCGTCAAGAGAAAGAGACATTTGAAGACTACGTTTCGTTCCGGTTCAAGAATCCGGGCCAATACGAGTGGGGGATCTTCTACACCCGCATTCTCGTTCACCTTTTAGAGGGATATGCGGATTCCTATCAAGGCGATTTTTGGAAGGACTTCTTCAGCGAGCTTCGCAAGCGGAATTTTCCCCTGCAAAAGGCTCATAAAAAAGATCGCCTCGATGTGTACGCCCGGATCATGGGCGCTCTTCTCGATCGAGATATTCAAAAGGAATGGCGCGAGCTCGGCATCCGCCATGACGGCGATAAACCGTGGGGATGGAAGACATACGACCGATGAGACGAATAATGATATCTTTTTGGTAGGAATACACTTACAAATATGATATCATATTCATTTCATTCGGAAGCGACGCCTATTCTATCGTTTGTCTCGTTAATATTCGAATGGAGGAAGACATGAAAAAAACAGCGGCGGCAACAGCGGTGGTGTTTCTCTTTTTATGCGCGGGCGGGCTTCGAGCCGACGTTCCCGATCTCGAAGCCGGGGTCTTGATCCAAGACGGCACCGAGCCCCTTGAAGTGAACCTTCACTCGTCCTGCACCGTCGTGGACTGGAACAACGACGGCAAGAAAGACCTTGTGGTCGGCCAGTTCTACTACGGAAACATCTGGCTCTTCCTCAATCAAGGAACGGACGCCAATCCCGTTTTCAACGGGGGCTCTCTCATTCAATCGAACGGATCTCCCATTACCACCACCTACGGGTGATGTATCGGCGCGAGTCCGCGAGTAGTGGACTGGAACAATGACGGCAAGAAAGACCTCATCACGGGCGAGTACAACGGCAACGTCAGGATCTACCTCAACACCGGCACCGATGCCGATCCGGTCTTCAGCGGGCACAACCTGCTGCAGGTGAACGGTTCGACTTTCGATGCGGGCTATTACTCCATGCCTTACATCGTCGATTGGAACGAAGACGGAAAGAAGGACGTCATCTGCGGGGAAAACGCCGGCGACATCCAGCTTCTGATCAACACGGGGACGGATGCCAGCCCGGTTTTCACAAGCATCGTCCGCGTCCAGGACGGGGGGAGCAATCTCGACGTGGGCAGCCGCTCCAGCCCGGTATCGGCGGACTGGAATGATGACGGCAAAAAGGACCTGCTCGTGGGCGAGACCTACGGCAGCATCAAATACTATGAGAACACGGGCACCAACGCCAATCCCGCTTTTAACGGCTCTGTCAGCTTGACCGCCGGAGGTTCGCCCATCGACGTGGGATACTACCCGCGCTTCGAGGTGGCCGACTGGGACAACGACGGCACGCCCGACCTCCTTTCCGGTTTCTACGATTATTACAACGATCCCAAAGCGGGCGTCTATTATTTCCACGCCGCCGGGGGGGTTGACTCGCTCACGACGGACGTGAACACGATCTCTCAAGCATTCGGAGGGGACGTTATTTTCTACATGGACGCGGGACTCGCTTACGGGGGGCGGGAATACTTCCTCCTGGGAACGGCCTCGGGCACATCGCCGGGAACGGCCCTGCCGGGCGGGGCGGTCCTGCCGCTCAACCGCGATGCGGTCATGAACTATATCATCGCCCACTACAACACGCCCGAGCTCTATGAATTCCGGGGAACGATGTACAACACAGGCGTGGCCAAGGCCATGCTCTCCGTATCGGGAAGCATTCCGCTGCCCGTGGGCACGGTTTTGAACTTCGCTTTTACTACGGAGAACCCTTACGATTTCCAGTCGAACGCCGTGTCGGTTGAAATCGTTAATTGACGCATCAGGTCCGCTGAAAGAAATTGTTAAGAGGCCGTTGAAAAGTCGATCCGGCTTTTTCAACGGCCTCTTTGATGATTATTGCTGGCGCACCTCGATGAAGAAAGTGAAGCGGCCGTCCTCGTCGAGCACTGTTGAGCCCGTGGCCCGGTCGAAACTCGACAGGATGCCGAACAGCGCCCGCCCCAGCCGGCTCAGTCTTTCCATGTCGGGATCGAGGGCCGAGAGGAGCTCGCCGTCAAGGAAAAAGAGGCCGCACCCCGACAGGGCGATCTTGCCGCACTTGTCCCATTCTCTCTCCCATGAATCGAGGTTCAGATGGACGAGCTCCACGGCGCGGGATTGAATCGGGCCCGCATCGGAAACGGTCTCGTAAGAGAGCGCGCGCCCGTTGCCGTGAACGGCCGTGATCGTTTCCGTCACGCCGGAGCGGACGGAGGATGCGATGAGGAAGTCGCCCGCCAGGGCGAAGGTCGGCGAGGGCAGGGGAAGGCTGATCACGCTGTCGAGGTCGACCCCCATGAGCTCAACGTTTTCGTGGCGGTCGGATATCGCCATGCCGCTGATCACTCCCCCTGTAAAGGGCGCCCACGCGCCGGCATCCCATTCAACAAAGCGGGAGATGAAGGTTTTCACTTTTTCCTTGTCCGTGACGCGCGCCAGGACCACTGTTCTCGGAAAAGGCCAGCTTGAGCCTTCGTCCTCTGCCGGAAGCCAGGCTGCGGCCAGGGAACGGCCCAGATGGGGAAAGAGATCGACGGCCGGATCGAGCCCGGTTGCCCCGCTGAAATCCTGCGCGAGGCTCTCCATCTTCCGGCCGCACCGCGGAGCCGCCGTTTTCAGCAAGAATCCCATCGAATCGAGAATCATCTCCGGAGGCGCGCCCGCTTCATAGGTGAGGAGTGCGTTTTCGGGGAACCATAGGGACAAGGGCCCTTCGATCGGCGAGAGGGATTCGAGAAGCCCGGGAACGGCCTCTTCCACCTCGTCTTCGAGGATCTGGCCGGTCATCCAGGTTCGAATGCCCTTCCGCCCCACGTCGCGCGTGATCCCGACGGCGCCCATCCAGCCGAGACAGGTCTTGGCCAGGCGTTTTCCCGTGGCTGAAAGCATGCCGCACGATTCGATCTCTTTTGCGAGACGGGGGCAGTTCATGTAAACGCGCACGCCGGTGAAAGGGGGGAAAGAGGACATGACTTTCTGAAAGCCCTCGCGTTCGGCCAGGGACTCCGGCAACGGCCTATTGTCGAACACGGACGCCGCGGCATTTAGTGCGTCGATTCCGGAAGGCGGGCTGAGAATGAGCCACCCTTCGGCTTCGCAGCCCGTGAACAATATCTTTCCATCCCAGCTCCGGATCGAGAACAACTCTTCATCATGGCCCGGCTCAGATTCGCTCAAAAAGGCGCCGTCAAAGCGGCTGACAATCCAGGCCAGCGAAGGGACAGGATTGGCGGGAGCGTCTCCCTTGGTTCCCTTAAAGGCGAAAACCGGCACGGTCCCGCCCGGTCCCGGGACCAATCCGACCACCATGCGCTCGCCGGCAAAAGCCTGCAGGCCGCTTCTGAGCTCCGACCCTTCATCCCATGTCTCGAGGGCGTGGGAAAGAAAGGGGCATGAGCCGTCTCTGCCGCACATAAAATCGGATATTCCGTCCGAAAGGGAGACGGCCTGCGGCCAGAAACTCATCCGGCTGAGCCTGTCCAGAGTATGGACGGGCCGAAAGAGCTCCAGATAAAACAGGGTATCGGCCGGAAAGGCCTTCGCCGGGTCGATGACGGCGCCGTCCGCGGCCCCGTTGCCGGCGCCGTCGATTAAAGTCCGGGTCTCCTCTGCGATTGCCGGGGCTGCAGGTCCGATAAGGGCATACAGCAGGGCGCACCCGATCAACACAGCCGCCGAAAGGTTTCCTATTTCTTTTCTTCTATTGTTCATTGTCCTTCTCCTTAATGATGCGGATCACTCCGCTTTGTCCTCGGGCTTTGCTTCGCCCTTCTCGTCTTCCTCTTGATTCTGTTTCATGATCCTGTCGAAGGCGGTGAGGCCGCCCATGGCGCCCAGCCCCATGGTCTCCACGGCCGTGCTGGGGACGATGATCATCGAACCCTTCTGCTTGAGCCCTTCGAAGACCATGTTCATCGCCCTCAGATGGAGCGCGGCGGGGTTGTTTTTGTAGTGTTCGGAGGCGTCGGCGAACTTCTCGGCGATCTCGGTCTCGGCGTTGCTCAAGATGATGCGCGACTGGCGCTCCCGCTCGGCCTGGGCCTTGCGACTCATGGCGTCTTCGAGCGCTTTGGGGATGATGATGTCCTTGATTTCCACCGACTGCACCGTGATGCCCCAGGCGCTCGTCTTGGCGTCGAGAACCTGCTGGATCTCTTTTCCCAGCCTCTCACGCTGGGAGAGCAGCTCGGCCAGCTCACTCTTTCCGATGGCGTCCCTGAGAGCGGTCTGGGCCGAAAAGCTCACGGCGTTGGCATAGTCTTCCACCTCGAGCACGCTCTTCTCGGGATCCCAGACCATCCAGAAGGCGATGGCGTCCACGTTCACCGGCACCGTGTCGCGCGTGAGCGTGGTTTCGGCCCTGAAATCGGTGACGCGGATCCTCTGATCCACATAGTTGGCCACCTTGTCGATCACGGGAAAGAGGAGAAAGATCCCCGACCCGCGCAATCCCTTGAACTTTCCAAAGCGGAGCAGCACGGCTTTTTCCCACTGGTAGGCCATCTGGATGGAGGGGGAGATCAATCCGGCAACAACGATCGACGTGACAAGAATCGAGCTATCGGGGCGGTGACGCAGGTAAGCGCCCAGAGCCGCCACGGTGGTCAGAAAGAGAACGGCTTCCCATATCTGCGAAATGCGAAAAAGCAGCGCCATGGCCAGAGCTGCGCCCACCATGGTGATCACGACCTCCAAGTGAAAGGAAAAGAGAGCCAGGTGTACGGCGAGTCCGATGAGGCAGACGGCGACGAGGAGCGCCACGTTCAGCGGCCCGAAGCGAAAGTCGGCTTGGAAGCTGATCGCAAAACGCTCCAAGTCTTTGAGTTTGAAGGTTTTTGAAAACTTGGTCATTTTATTCTCCTTTCATTCCATTGCCGCCGAAGCGGGAACGCCGACCACTCATCGGCTCTTGCGCTGCTCGAGGTTTTCCAGAATATCGTTGAGGCTCAATCCGTATGAAGATGCTTTGGACAGGAACTCCTGGCAGAGCTGATCGAGCAGACGCCGCTGCTCCAGTTCGTCCTTGGAGACCTGTTTGTGGCTGACGAATGTTCCCGATCCCAGCTGGGTCTCCACGAGTCCCGTCAATTCCAGTTCCGTGTAGGCTCGGCTGACAGTGTTCGGATTGATAGAGAGGTTCACGGCGAGCTGGCGCACAGTGGGGAGGCGGTCCCCGGGATCGAGCAGACCGGCGGCCATGCCGCCCTTCACTTGATCGATGATCTGCCTGTAAAAGGGAACGCCGCTCTTCAAGTCGATCTGGAAGTGAATCATCTATCCCTCGCAAAACTCATAATTGTCCTAATACAACATTGTATTAACACAATAGTACAATATCGCCGTAAAGTCAACATAATTTTAAAAAAAATATAACAGCCCGATAAAGAGCCATTCCAAGGGCTGTTGGGAAAAGCCCTTCCGCGGAATTCCATGAGCCCTTGGACTCCTTCTGATCATTCTCTACAATAAATCACTACCCTGTAACTTTGACTCTGAAGGAGGATCGGACATGATTTTCTTCGGCAAGAAAGAAAAAGAGGTCGAGGATCAGATCATCAAGTACATCAGGCTGATCAAACAGACTTTGCTCAAGTTTTCGGGCTTTATCGATGATTACCTGAGGAGGGACAAGCAGTTCAAGGAAGAGGCGATGAAAATCCACACCCTCGAGCACGAGGCGGACGAGATCCGGCGGGATGTGGCGCTCAAGCTGACGCGGGGCGCGTTTCTGCCCATATACAGGGAAGACTATATCGTCCTCCTCGAGTTGATCGACAAGATCGCGAACAAGGCCGAGTCGACGAGCGACTTCATCGTTCTCACCAGGCCCCATGTCCCTGATTTCCTTCTCGACGGAATCAAGCAGATGGTCCGGGCCACGGCCGAGTGCTTCGAGCCGATGGAGAACATGTACGAGATGTTTCTGAAGGATCTCGACGTG
>CAZWHE010000127.1:0-12313 GCA_964633825.1 uncultured Phycisphaerales bacterium
CGCTCACGTCCCAGGGCGGCGACCTCTACCTCGCCACGATCCCGGGCGCGCGGCCCGACAGCCTGCCCGAGTTCTACTTCAGCGCCCAGGGCGACGGCGGATCCACCGTCTACTCGCCTTCCGATGCGCCGAACACCGTTTATTCCTACACCCTCCAGGGGCTCCCCGAGATCATGATGTACGACGGTTTCGAGTCGGGTTCCTGGGGTTCCCAGTGGACGACCCAGACGAGTGGAGCCGCCCGTGTCCAGATCACGTCGAACCACGGCCCCATCGGCAGCTACCACGTGACCATGGATTCGTCGAGCAACGGCACTTACGGAACGGGCTCGATGACGCTGACGCTCAACCTGTCCGGTGTGACCGAGGCCGATCTCTCGTTCATGTTCAAGGAGTTCAGCGATGAAACCGACCCCGAGGACAACGTGAGCATCAGCGAAGACGGGACCACTTTCTACACCGTCATGAGCCTGTCGGGAAGCGACACCTACGTCTTGAAGAACATCGATCTCGCCGCGGCAGCCGCCTACCACGGAATCTCGTTCACGAGCAATTTCAAGGTGCGGTTCCAGTGGCGCGACAACTACGGCATCTCCACGGACGGTTTCGCTTTTGACGAGATCCTGGTGGAGCGCGTCAACATGTTCCCCAGCATCTGGGCGGGCATGTACGAGTTCGGGTCCCCCGACGGCTCCCTGAACCTCTACCTCGACGCCGGCGCGTCATATGCCGGCCGCGAATACGCCGTGCTCGGTTCCATCAGCGGATCGAACCCCGGAATGCTGCTTCCGGGCGGCAACACGCTTCCCATCAACCAGGACAGCGTCACGACCTATATCATCAACCACATGAACAACGCGTATCTGCAGAACTTCAGGGCCAACCTGGACGGCGAGGGTGAAGGAATCGCCACGCTGAACGTAAGCCCCATCCCGCCAAGCTTTGTCGGCGAAACAATGACGTTCGCTTACACGCTCACCGGGTCGTACGACTTCGTATCCAACCCGGTGGCTATCGAGCTGATGCCCTGACCGGGCCGAGCTTGCAAACAGAAAAGCCCCCCGCTGCGAGGCGGGGGGCTTTTTTCTTTTCCGTATATGATCGACAGTGATCTGCTCTATCAGGGCACGATGTCGATTGAGACGGCGTTCGATGCAAAGTCCCAGGGATTTCTCGTTGCATAGGCGAATGTGAGCATCGTCCCGACCCAGCCGGGCTGCAGCGGGCCGGCATCGAGGCGGGCCGTGCTTTTTCCGTCGGCATCGAGCGTTCCCGAGAAACCGGTGAAGCTGGGAAGGTGGAGGTGGCCGTAGATGTAATCGGTGACCCAGTCGCGGTTCAGGGGAAGGGTCGCTTGACCGCCGGGAAGCGGCGTGCCGGGGTCGCTTCCGCTGATGCCGCCGCAGAGGAGATAGTCGCTCCCGCCGTGGAGGTGTCCGGCGTCGAGGTCGAAGTTGATCGTTCCGCCCGTCGATGCGGGGAGAGTGGCGGCGTCGGCTTCCAGTGTTTCCGCTCCGGGCCATCCCGCGAGCCTCGCCCAGAGCCACCACGCGGCATAGGCTTTCTGGTTGCCGTTCAAGGGTTTGCTGTGGGCGCAGCTGCAGTTGTACCACTCGACCCCCTGGACGTGCGAGTTTTGCCATTCTTGTGCCCAGTTCCCCTGGTAGACGCCGTACTGGTCCCAATAGTCGCAGCTGTCGTGGGCGTATTCGAAATAGGTGTTGTCGGGATCATAGCTCTCGATGTGGGCGAAATCGTAAAGGATCTTGTTGTTGGCGATGCAGTAATCCCTGATCTGCTGGTTGCGGGCGTCGGTGTTCGTTTTCTGCCAGTAGTCGAGATGCCCCGTCATGTAGACGAACTGCACGCCGGGATAATCGATCTCGAGCTGCGTCATGGGCGCCAGGTACCTGTCGATCATTTGCTGCTGCGTGTAGGAGGAATGCTGCCCGCACCACGACCAGATGATCACGTTGCAGTCGGCGTTGGCGGGATCGTCCAGGTAGGCGATCGTGTTGTTCACCCACTGGGGATAGTAGCCGCAGTCGCCGCCCATGGCGTTGTCGTGAAGGTCGAGGGCGCCGCCCGTTCCGCCGTTGTTCCAGGCGAACTGGGGGCCGCCGCAGCCGCCTGTAAATGTGACGAGCCCCGTCATGCCGTCCGTGACCTGGCTTCCGTGCGAGGTGTGGCCATAGGCGATGTGGAGAAGGTTCTTGGCCTCGGTGATCCATTCGTCGGGAACGAGGGGGAGGTTCGTGCAGCCGTGATCGACGATGACGGGCTCGTCGGCAGCTGCGCACACCATGGAGAGAAGAAGGAGAAAGAACAGTGTCCGGCTTGTTTTCATTTTGCCCTCCGAAACGCGGTTGGCCGCTGATGAAGTCGACTGGGCGACGATTCTGAATCTCATACTTTCATATCAAGGCTTGAATTGTCGAAACCCATTATACATCAACGGGATTGAAATCAAAAGAGGAAGCGTGAGTCTTTGCCTTCCCTTTTCATGCAGGGTATAAAGTTTTCATGAAGAACGCGATTCTCGTCCGGATTGGAATGCCCCTTCTCTTTTTCGTGTCGGGCGCCGCTGCGCTCGTTTACGAGATTCTCTGGTCCCGCCAGTTCGTGACCGTTTTCGGCAACAGCGCCTACTCCATCAGCATCGTTCTCTGCGCCTTCATGGCCGGCCTCGGTGTGGGCGGGCTCTTCTTCGGCCGCCGCGTCGACCGGACGGGCGATCCCCTGCGCCTCTATGCCTTTCTCGAGCTCGGGATCGCTTTTTCCGCGCTTCTCATTCCGCTCGCGCTCGGTCTCTTGAAGGATATCCTTCCCGGTCTTTTCGCCCTCATGCCGGGCGACCTTGTCTCCGTCAGCGCCCTGCGGCTCGTTTTTTCTTTTCTTGTTCTATTTATCCCGTGCTGCCTGATCGGCGGGACGCTTCCCGTGCTGGCCCGTTTCTGCGTTGAGGCGCAAGCCGTGATCGGCCAGAGGATCGGAATCCTTTACGGGTTCAACACGCTGGGAGGCGCTTTCGGCTGTTTGATCGCCGGATACTATCTGATCGAGACGTTCGGCATCTCGACGACGGGCTGGATCGCCGTGGCCGCCAACGCAGCCATTGCCGCCGCCGCCCTTGTGATCCGGCGTGTGCGGGGTCCGGTTGTTTCCGGGAATGAAACGGTTTATCCCGCGGATCGGCCGAAACCTCCATCCCGAAACAGCGGGGCGCGCATCCTCCTCTTCGTCGCCTTTCTCTCGGGATTCACCACGCTGGGGTGTGAAGTGATCTGGGCGCGCTTTCTTTCCTTCATCTGCCACAGCAACCCTTACACGTTCACGGCCATCCTGGGTCTCTTTCTCGTCGGTCTCGCCCTGGGAAGCCTGGCCTACCGCGTTTTTCTGGCCCGCAGGGAGGACCGGCTCCGCCTGCTCGGAATCGTGCAGATTCTTATCGGGGCGTCCGTGCTTTTCACCCTTCTTTTCGGGTCGTGGTATATCTCCTCGTCGGGCCCCAACGCCCACGGCAGGATCATGGGTCCCGGCGACCACAGGTACACCTGGCCCCTGCTCTGCGCAGCGCTCTTTGTTTTTCTTCCCACCCTTGTCATGGGGATCGTTTTTCCCCTCGTCTGCGCCGCCTTCACGCGGTCCCTGGGAGAGGTGGGGCGGAGCGTGGGGCTCGTCTACGGTCTCAACACGGCGGGCTGCATCGCGGGATCGCTCGCCCCCGTCTTTCTGCTCATTCCCCTTCTCGGAATCGAAAACAGCCTTTATGTCATCCTCCTCCTGAGCACGGCCGTCGGCGCTCTGCTCGTCGCGTCGTCGCGAAAGCCCGGGCCGGGGCGGGCGCTTTTCCCGAGGCGGATCTTGGGCGGCGCGGCGTTTGTTGCGCTCGCTTTTCTCTGCATCATCGCGCCCGGCGGCCTCACGAAAACGGTTTTCCTCCGGGGCGTTCTCTCCGTCGGCCCGCAGAGCGAGATCGTTTATTACGGCGAGGGGCGGACGGGCACTTCGATGGTGGTCCGCGACAGGATCGACGGGATCCTCGATCTCTACATCAACAGCGTCAACGAGGTCCCGGGAACCTATCTGGGACAGGGCGTTTTTCGGCTCATGGGCCACCTGGGCCCTCTTCTCCACCCCGATCCGGACGACGTTCTCGCCGTCTGCTTCGGAGGCGGGATCGCCGGCGGCGCGGTGAGCGTCCATCCCGACGTCCGGTCGATCGATATCGTCGACCTGGAAGACTCGGTCATCGATGCGGCGAGGCATCTCTGGCAGGCGAACAACAGCCTCCACGTGAGCGATAAGCTCTCCATATTCATCGAGGACGGGCGCAACTTCCTTCTCACCTGCCGGAAGAAATACCCCGTGATCCTCTGCGACTCCACGCACCCCAAGTCGGCCGATTCATGGGTGCTCTACACGAAGGAATTCTATGAAACAGTGGACGGCTGCCTCGACGATCCGGGCCTCTTCATCCAGTGGCTTCCCTATCACGGCATCTCCCGGGACGAATACAAGATCATTCTCCGGACCTTCCAGAGCGTCTTCCCCCACACGACGCTCTGGATCTTCTACGGCTTCGACGAGAGGGGAAAGCTCTGGGGGCACACGCTCATGGCGGCCATGAAACCGGAGTTCGCCGTGGACATGGGCCTTCTCTTTAGAAGGCTCTCCGCGCCGGCGGTGCGGACCGACCTCGCTCCATTCGAGATGGAAACAGCGCTGAAGCTGCTCCGGCACTTTGTCTGCGGCGAAGAAACCCTGAGAGAGTGGACCGATGGCTTGCCGATCAACACGGACGACCATCCTCTCACCCAGTACCAGACCCGGTTCTCTGTGTCTCCCATGAGCCATCACACCATGTTCGCCGAGATCGCCGAGAGCCCCTGGCCGCGGCTCACAAACCTGGAGGCGGCGGGGGTGGGCGAGTCGTTCCGGGAAAGGCTGGAGGTGTTCGTCAGGGCCAACAGGCTCGCCCTGAACGAGCAATGGAATGAAGCCCGAGAGCTTCTTCCCGGGGACGGCAGGTTCAGGCTTTTCGACGGAATGCGCAGGAGCGGGAAGCGGTACCGGGCCGTCAAGAAGCGCGACTACTCCGAGTAGCCCGGTTCCTCCGCGCTGCGGATATACGCATATAGAAGAAAGAAACGGCCATGTCGTCACGATCATCGAGCACCATCCAACGTTCTTTCGGGAAGGCCTTTCTCTTTTTCTTTCTCATTCTTTCGGGCGGGATTCTTTCGGACGGGCTCCTTCAAGCCCAGTCGTGGAACAGGGCCGTCTTCCGGGGGGACGAGATCGAACCGCGCGATTATGATTTCAACGAGGAGTACTTTCTGAACCTCATGTCCTACCGCCTCGCGCCGGACTGGGAAGACCTCTGGAACGAAAGCGACAAGAGCTATCTCCTCACCGTGGGGAGCGTGCGCAGCGACGAGTTCTATATCCGCCAGGAACTGAAGCTCCATCTCGACGTGACAGACGGGCTCAGGTTTCATTACGACCTCCTCCAGGACGAGGACTTCGACACGCGCTTCCTGCGCCACCGCGCGGGCCTGGTTTACGCCTTCAACGAGACCTGGAGCGGTTACGCCTTCGGGGAGGGGACGTCGCTCAAGGAGGACAACGACGTGGGGGCCGGCGTCGTCTTTCGCGCGGGAGTTCACGACTGGTGCGAGCTGCAGCTGACGGCCGTCGATTTCAACGAGGCCAA
Source organism: uncultured Phycisphaerales bacterium (assembly GCA_964633825.1). Classification (GTDB taxonomy): domain Bacteria; phylum Planctomycetota; class B15-G4; order B15-G4; family CAYZWU01; genus CAZWHE01. The sequence goes on from CAZWHE010000127.1 coordinate 5,717, forward strand.
GGGGAAGGAGAACAGGCGCTTCAGAAGGGACGCCTACGGGGCGCTCCTCCGGAACGAGATCTCGCTCTCCGAAAAGATCTATATCGGCGCCGGCGTGGAGCTGCAGATGCCGATGAAGCTCATCGATCCCGGGGAAGACGTGGAGTTCCGCTTCAGAAAGGGCATCTACGAGGGCTGGCTGGGGTGGCGCATCGGCGATGAATCGAGGCTCCGCTTCTTCCTGTCGGCAGGCGACACCGGGAAGGAGAGCGACTATATCACCCCGCCCCCTTCGGATCAGAGGCTGCACCGGAACACCTTCCGGGCGGGCGCCGAATGCCAGTGGCGCTCGCGGCTTCCCCTTGCGGTCGGTGTCGGCCGGGAAGATCTCGCCGGCTGGCGCGCCGGGTGCGAGTTCTTTCATTTCCGGGAGCGCAGCCTCTTTCCCGACAGCGCTCTGCTGGGCGAGATCCACGAAAGGGACGAGTTCACCATGTATGGAGGGGTCTCTTTCGAGATGTGGGAGAAGGTTTTCCTGAAGCCCGCGCTCTATGTCGACTATGTGAGCCAGATCGAGCGGTATCCCAAGCAGCCCGTCAAGAACGACCGTTCCAGCGGCATCCAGGCCAAGCTGAGCGGGATGGCCGAGATCCGCTTCTCCCGCAAGGTCCGCCTCGTCATCAATCCCAACATCGACCTCGACCAGATGAACTGGGGCGGGGGGAACGTCCAGTTCATCGCCCTCTTTTGAAGGGCCCGCCGGTCCGGGCAACAGCCCGCATGAGGCGAGCTGTTGCCGCAATCCGCTTTGAACGGGTTATGGCGCCGGGGGAATGGGGCCTTCGACCTTCTGATCCCAGTGCTCCAATGTGTACTTCTTGAGCTGAAACGAAACGAGCGTGATCGCCACCAGCTCGGGGCCGACCGGCACTTTCACGTTGCGCTGCGTCGTGGTGTCGTTGTCGTGAACGATCAGGTGTGTCACCATCCCCCACACGTTCTGGGTGTAGCCGACCACCAGGACGGCGTGGCCGAGTCCCCCTTCATCTTCCACACCGTTACAGTATCCGTTGTGGGGACCAAAGGGCCACCAGAACCAGAAGTGATACTCCTCGATATCGAATTGATCTTCCTCGTCTTCCGTCCCGTCGCCCGGGGAGGCCGGAGGCCCGCTGAGAAGAAGATTCCAGTACGAGAAGTGGGCAATGGCCGTGTTGTTTCTGTCTATTGTGTTTTTCAAGATATCCGCCAGCTGTTGATTGGAATATCCTCCGAAAACGGGGTCGATACCCAATGTTTTGGCTTTCAGTTCCCCGCGAATCCCGCCCGGGGGTGAGTTTACGTTCACGGCTGTAAAGAAAGAGTTCAGCCCAGGGGCCATATCTCCATAAAAGGTTCCAATATGAGGAACACCGTTGACGCCGCTGCCGTTGGTGTCCAGGTGCCATCCGAGGTCGTTGACGGTTCTAAGGCCGCGCATGGGGTGTCCCCCCAGGCCGGAAGGATTGCCGTCCGCCGTACGGTCGTGCCAGGCGGCGCCGAGGCCGTAGAGAGGGCCGGCGTACCCGAAAGGGATGGATTGGTTGCCGTCGGCCGACCCGTCGGCCAGACCGGTCCAACCCTTCACGTCTTCCCAGTGTCCGATCAGCATGGCGGCTGATGTGGGAGCGCACCAGGCGTTCCAGTACGTGTCCAGTGGGGGCGGGCCTGTTGGATCGAAGGTGTCGGGATAGTCGAGAGGTTGGCCCCAATCAGGGGCCAGGCCTTTAATGAAGGTGTTGACTCCCTGGCCCAGGGCAGGGAGGCAGACACAGACAAAAACCGCTGTTACAAATATGGCGAATCTCGATAAATTCTTCATGACAACCTCCTTGCATCTGATTCGTTGTATCATTCGATTCTTCGTCTTCTTTCGTTTTCCAGAATCCGTTGCGCAAACGAGGAAGAAAAGGCCAAGGGAATTTGCATAAAAGATTTGAAAATTTTGTGAAAAGAGGTGGGTAAAGAATCGTTCCTTAATAGACGGGGGTGACCATGTCAGTGAAATGCAGCATGAGGACAATGGCTGTGAGAGGTACGAACAGCCCGGATCACGGAGGCATGGGTATAAACGATGCTGGAAGGGACACTTAAGAAGAATACTTTAGCGCCTGACACTCCCCATGGTGTTACAACCCTGCTCACGGCCGTATTTTCCGGCGATCGCGGTGCGGAAGACAGCCTCTTTTCCCTTGTCTACCACGAGCTCCACGCTCTTGCCCGCGCTGCCATGAAAAAGGAACGCCGCAGCCACACTCTGCAGGCCACGGCGCTTGTCAACGAGCTCTATCTGCGCCTCCTTCGAAAGAAACGTATCCAATGGGAGAGCCGATCGCACTTCTTCAACGCAGCCGCCATGGCGATGAAGCGTATTCTGGTCAGTGAAGCACGCCGCCGGAAGGCCCTCAAGCGGGGAGGAAAACGGAAGGTTGCGCTCTTGTTTGCCGCCAGGGAACAGCGGCTTCCAGATGACCATGCAGCGGCAATCGATGATCTCCAAACGCTGGACCGGGCCCTGAAAAGATTCAGGGCGGCTGAAAGCCACAGGAGGATGTGCCGGGTGGTCGATCTGCACCTTTTCGGGAACCTGACAATGGAAGAGACGGCGAGAGAGCTCGGTGTTTCGAAGGGAACGGTCAAAAACGACTGGACCTACACGAAAGCCTGGCTTCTCAGAGAGATGAACAGAATAGAGCGCGATGAGTGAAAACCGTACCGAGAGAATCAGGGAGCTCTTCAATTCTGCGCTGAAGTGCGGGCGGCAAAAGCGGGAGGTTTTTCTTTCCGAGGCTTGTGCCGGAGATCAATCGCTCAAAGAGGAGGTGGTGTCGCTCCTCGATGCCTTTGAGACGGTGCCCGACTTTCTCGACAAGCCCGAGCAGCCGGATCCGGTTCGTTCCGGGCCGGAAAATCCCTACGGCGCGACATGGCCCGGCACCGAGCCGTGCCTGCCTTTTGAGCGGCTCGGCGAATTCAGACTGATCAAACGGCTCGGTGAAGGCGGAATGGGGGTGGTCTACATCGCTATTCAGGAGCCCCTGAACCGGGAGGTTGCGCTGAAGGTCATCCGGCCGGAATGGATTGGTTCCATCGAGGCGGAGACCCGGTTCAGGCGAGAGATCGACGCTGTCGCTCGATTGCGCCATCCCAACATCGTCACCCTCTTTAGGAGCGGTGAAGAGAATGGGATCCATTACTTTGCCATGGAGTTCGTACCCGGCAGGGGCCTCGATGCGGTGCTGGATGAAGTTTCCTCTGGGGAGGAAAAGGTACCCTTGCCGAGGATTCTCGGCTGGAGCCTGGAGATCGCCCGGGCCCTGGACAGCGCCCACCGGGCTGGGATCATCCACCGGGATGTGAAACCGTCGAACATCAGGATCACTCCTGAGGGAAGCGCCAAGCTCATGGACTTCAGCGTGGCCCGTCAAAGCATGCTGTCCACAATGACGCTCACCGGGGATTTCCGGGGTACGCCCCACTATGCCTCGCCGGAGCAGATCAAGGCGAGGCGCCGGGAGATCGACGCCCGGACAGACATCTACTCCCTCGGTGTCACCCTCTACGAGGCCGTAACGGGCCGCGTGCCCTTTCAGGGCAAAACGACGGAGCAGGTTTTTCTCAAGATTCTGGATGAGGAGCCTGTCCCTCCGCGGCGGTTGAATCGGTTGGTGTCGAGGGGCCTCGAAACCGTGATCGCCAAAGCCATGGAGAAGGACCCGAAGCGTCGGTATCAAACCATGGCCGGTTTTGCCGAAGACCTGGAGCGGCTTATTGCAGGCCAGCCTGTCAAGGCGAGGCCGGCCGGGTGGGCCCGCAGATCGATCAAGTGGATCGATCGCCACAAATTCGCGTCTCTCGCCGGTGCGGCCGTGTTTTTCATGGCCGCTGCTGCGGCGATTCTGGTCCTTGTCCTGTCCGTGCAGAGACAGGAGCAGCTCGACAGCGCGATGAGGCGGTTTGTGCCGGTCAAAAAGGCGTTGGAGTGGCCCGGAGTCGGATCCTATGCTAGACCATGGGGTTGGTGTCAGCGTATAGCGCCCCACTATCCCGGCCCTTACCTGCTGGAGGCGACAGTCGACATCGGAGAAGGCGCGCTGGCCGATGCCGCGGGAAATCTCGGAAGATGTATCGAAAGATGCGTGGGGCTCAAGGAAAAGAGTCTGGAAAATGATGCTCACTACCTGCTGGGGCTCGTCACACTCGAACTGTCGGAAGAGTGCGTCGGCGATCCCCGGAAAAAGGGGATCCTCCTCGAAAAAGCCGATTTCGAGCTGAGAAGAGCCGGTCCGTTCGACCCTCTTTCCGAAGAGGCGCTCGTGCTGCGCGAGCCGGATCTCTCATCGATCTCTACGGGCCGGGCACGGTTCGGTCTCAAAACCCTGAAGCTGAACAGGGATCACTTTCTGGTTCAGCTCTACCTCGGCATCTCCATCTTCGACAATCTTTACAAGGGAGGGAAAAAAAGAGAATTCGAGAAAGCGATCGAGCACTTCAAAAACACTCTGGATGCCCGTCCCGACAATGTAATAGCGCTGACATTTCTGGGGCGGACGTACTATTTCTTTGCGCGTTACTATAACTTTCTCGGTCTGTTGGAGAGGGCCGAAGAATACCAACTGCGGGCGCTCGCAGCCGCTGGAGATGAGCCGCACCAAATGATCTACTCGACGCTCGGACAGGTCCGGCTGCTTCGGGGTGATAACGACAAGGCATTGGAATACTTCAACAAGGCTCTCGAAGCGGGAGGTGATGACGATCACATTCAAAATGCTTTTGGCGGCATCGGAAAAGTCTATGTCAGAAAGGGAGAAACCGAAAAGGCGCTCGAGCACTACGCGGAGGCGCTGAAGAGGCAGCGGGACATTCATGTCAAGATGGCGATGGCCGAGCTCCACCTTCTACGGGGTGAGGTGGATAGGGCATCGGAGGATTTGACCTGGGCCCTGGACCTTGTTTCGAATACACCCTCTCGCGGTGTTGCGTCGGTGTATCTCATGAGCGCCCGCATACACCTCGAACAAAATAAGTATTTAGAGGCGGTCAGGCAGTTGGGTTGTCTCGATATAAAACCCATTCCCCCCTCTCCACGCGATCTGAGCCTGGCCTGCCTGCTCATTGCGACCTTTCCCGATGAAATACAACGCAATCATTGGACGGGCCTGGCAACGAACCTGGCGGAAAAGGCCGGCTACAACGCTCGGTTCGAGGATAAAGACTCACCCTTGAGCCACAGCGCCCGAGGCGCGGCGGCTTATCTTCGCGGAGAATACGGGGTTGCTGTTGAGAATTTCCGGAAAGCCCTATCGGCAAGAGAAAAGTGGCCTTCCGACGTGAGGGAGTATCACTGGTCCGAGGATGCCCGGGACATGTTCTGGCGATGGCGCATTTCCAGCTCGCTCGCACGGCTGTTGACGGGAAAACCGATGAGGAGACGGCTCGGATCTTCTTCGCTCGGGCTGAAGAGGAATACGTGAAAAAGGTTCCGCCTGTCGAGACTGCCTATATCATTGAAGCGACGCGGGATTGTTTTTTTCGTTTTCTGGAAAAACGAAAAGACTGATCCCGCGCCTCTCTGCGCACTCTTACCTCGAGTCCCCTGAAAAACGAAGGGCCGGTCACTTTGACCGGCCCCTCTTCAGGAGATTACCCCTGCTCATTCGATAACGAGCTTCAGAAGGTTGGACAGTTCGGAAGCGGGGTTACCCGTGGGACCGTGCAGGGCCTGGAAGGGGAAGAGGTTGGCCCAGGGCGCGCCGGCCGGGATCGTAACGGTCCACGTGACCACGCCGTTCGCGGGGACGGCGCCCAGGTTATAGGTGCCGCGTATGGGCAGCGTCATGTAGAAGAGCCCGTACATGGTCGTCATGGGTGTTGTGCGGACGCCCGAGCCCCTGTAGAGCGTGACAGGAGTCACTCCCGGCGTGCCGATCACGCGGAAATCGACCGTGCTGCCGGGACTGGGGGTACCCCAGAGGTAGAGGTGAAGGTGATACTCGTCGGCGCCCACGTCGGCGGACAGATCCGCGATGCGGGGATCGCCCTCGAAATCCTCGGCCGGCAGGCTCGGCGCCGTGCTCGAGCCCGTGTCCCTGCAGGGCGAGCTCGCGGTCAGGTGGTAGTCGCCGGGGCTGACAAAGCCCGGTACGGCGGTGAAGTTGCCCACGCCGGTCGGCCAGGGGAACGTGATGTCGCAGTAGTTGACGTCCGCAAAGCCGCCGAACGAGATGTCGCTGATCTCGGGATCATAGGTGGCCGTGTTGTTCCAGAAGATGCAGTTGTAAACAACGGGATTGGCATAGACGCACCGGAGCCCGCCTCCCCAGCCGTTGTAGCCCGCCGAGTTTTCGGTGATCGTGTTGTTGATCATATGGGGGCTGTTGTGCCAGAGGTCGACCCCGCCGGCGCACGCCATCGAGTGGTTGCCGCAGATGATGTTGTTGAGCATCTCGGCTTCCGAGTACCAGAGCGCGGCGCCGGCGCCGTCATCGCCGGACACATTGCTTAGGATGCGGTTGTCGTTGAGTGTGACGGAATCGCAGTAGTAGGTGAAGATCCCGCCGCCGAATCCGCCGAATCCGT
>CAZWHE010000128.1:0-12312 GCA_964633825.1 uncultured Phycisphaerales bacterium
GTGCTCTCGTCCCAGATCGAGGGGACGCAGTCTTCTCTTTCAGATCTCATGTTATTCGAAATGGATATTGTCCCGGGTGTGCCCCGGAACGACGTGGAGGAAGTCTCTCTCTATGTCGCAGCTCTGAACCACGGACTCAAACGGCTGGGGGAAGATTTTCCCGTCAGCAATCGGCTGTTGCGCGAGATCCACAAGGTATTGCTCTCCCGCGGCCGTGGAAGCGGCCGGGAACCGGGGAATTTCCGCCGATCTCAAAACTGGATAGGAGGATCCCGTCCGGGCCGTGCCCTGTTTGTACCACCGCCTCACGCTCTCGTTGCGGATTGCATGGGGAATCTGGAGCGGTTCATCCATAGTAAAAAAGATGCACCGCCGATCCTTCTCAAGGCCGCCCTGGCCCACGTGCAGTTCGAAACGATCCATCCTTTTCTCGACGGAAACGGGAGGGTGGGCCGCCTTCTAATCACGTTGTTGCTCTGTGCCGAGGGAGTCCTGCGCGAGCCCCTCCTCTATCTCAGTCTCTATTTCAAACAAAACCGGGACGACTACTACCGGCTGTTGAACCGGGTCCGCAAGGACGGAGACTGGGAGGCCTGGGTGAGGTTCTTCCTTGATGGTGTGTGCGAGACGGCGGACGGAGCGGTGAAGACGGCACAGCGTCTTGTCAAAATGTTCGACAAAGACCGGGCCCGGATTCAGGAAAAGGGGCGCGCTGCCGGTTCCGCGCTCCGCGTCCATGAGGCAATGATAAAACGACCGGTTGCTTCAATGGGCGAGGCGGCGAAATGGACGGGGCTTTCGGTTCCGACGGTGTCCTCATCCCTTATGCTCCTAGTAAAGCTTGGTATTGCACGGGAATTAACAGGAAGACAGAGAAACAGGCTATACTCCTACGATCGGTACATGGCGATTCTCAACGAAGGAACGGAACCGCTCTGAGACCGGAGGCCGTCTAGGACCGAAGATTCGCCTTCCTGAACTCCCTCTCCAGATAATCGAGCATCTCCTTTCGGCGGCAATAGAGTTTTTTGTGGGGGCGTCTCTTCGCTTTCGAGAGGGCGTAGTGCGTCACGATGGGGAGGGCGGCCGTGATATCGAGGTAGGCGACGACGGCGTTGGGGAGCTCGCCCGGATTGACCTTGCCCCACGAGACGGCCTCGCTCGGCGTGGCGCCCGAGAGCCCGCCCGTGTCGGGCCTCGCGTCGGTGATCTGGATGAAGTAGTCGTGCCCCATGTCCTCGATCCCGAGGATCTCCTGGATGTGGGGCTCCGTCTGGAGAACGAAGTTCTTGGGGCTTCCGCCGCCAAGGATGAGAACGCCCGTCTTTCCCTTCCGCTTGGCGTCGAGCACGATCGACGTCGATTCGTTCACGTCGAGCGAGGGATTGATGCGGAGCTCGTGGCCGGCCAGCTCGAGCATTGCGATGTTCATACCGATCGTGGAATCGCCGGGCGACGGGGCGAAGACGGGAACGGATGCGCGATACGCGGCGGCCAGGACTGAGACGTTCCTTTGGCCCGTCTTTTTTTCCCATTCCGCGGCGTACCGGCCGAGGAGGTTGTGGAACTCGGCCGTGCCCATCTCCTTCCTGAACCCCGGCTTCTCCACGATCTTCTGGAAGATGTTGTCCGTCTTGAGCAGGCAGTCGGTGTAGCCGAGGAAGAGATCGTAGATGCGCACGATGTCCTGGTCGCGGAGCTCCTCGTCGTCGGCCAGCGGGGTCCCGGCGTGGAGGGCGCAGTCGAAGGCGAAGTGAAGGTCGTGATAGAGGTTGGCGCCCGTCGACACGATCCAGTCGACGAACCCGGCCTTGATCAGGGGAACGATGCACGAGGCGCCGAGCCCGGCCGGCGTCAGGGCGCCGGTGAGGCTCAGGGCGACGGTGACGTTTTTCTTGAGCATCTTGCGCTGGAAGAGGCGGCAGGCGTCGCGGATCTGGCGGCCGTTGTAGGCGAGGAAGGACTTTTCGATGAGGGAGGAGAGGCTCTCGCGGCCCGTGATGCCCTTGGGCAGGATGCGCTCTCCCGACATGAGGGCGCGCTTCCTCTTCTTGTCCACCTTCTTGAGCCAGGGCGTCGCTGTTCCGAGGCAGGGGAGTTCTTTGCGGGGCATGACCTTGTCTCCTTCATGAACTGCCGGGGGTTGCCGTTATTTCTCTGCGCGCACGGCCCGGACGAGCTCGGCAACGCGTTTTTCGTCCACCGGTGCCGATATGTCTCCCCCCTTCTTGCACCACGTTCCCACGATGGCGGCGTCGGCCGTGTCCATGATCGCAGCGGCGTTGCCGGGATCGAGGCCGCTCCCGGCGATGAGGGGAATCCCGGGCACGGCGTTCCGCACCGCTTCGAGATCAGCGGCAGCGGGCGGGGCGCCCGAGGCCGTTCCCGTGACGATCAGTCCGTCGGCGCGTCCGCGCTCGGCGGCCTCGCGCGCCGACCGGGCGATGTCGTCCGAGTGGAGGGGGCGGCCGTGCTTCACGTGGACGTCGGCCAGGATGGCGGCGCTCGATCCGATCTCATCCCTGTACCGGATGAGGCGGTGGGCTTCCCCCTCGATGATGCCCTGGTCCGTCGCCACTGCGCCGGTGAAAACATTGACGCGGATAAAGGACGCGCCTGCGGCCAGGGCCGCGCCGAGGGCCGACATCCCGTCGTTTCTGAGAACGTTGATTCCCAGGGGAAGGGCCGTTTTTTCACGAACCTCATTGGCGATGAGGGCCATGAACGCCGTGGTGTGGGGAGGCACGCGGCCGGGATAGAAAGGCGCGTCGCCGAAGTTCTCGACGATCAATCCGTCGGCGCCGCCCCGCGCCCAGGCGGATGCATCGGCCAGGGCGGCCTCGAGGACGGCGTCCATGTCCGGACCGTTTCCCGGGCTTCCCGGACGGACTCCCGGGCTTCCCGGACGGACTCCCGGGCTTCCCGGACCGTTCCCCGGGCTTCCGGGAAGAGGCCGGAGGTGGACCGTTCCGATGAGGATCCTTTTTTCCTTCGAGAAGATCTCTTTCAATCGGAAAGGCATGACACCCCCTTGTCGAAAGCCTTCATGTTGGTCTCGACCGTCTTCGGCTTGACCGATTTGCGGATCATCTCTTCCCAGGCGCTGCGGTCGAATTCAAGAAAGTTGGAGAGCACGCCGAGGAGAACGATGTTCACCGCCCGGCCCGAGCCCGCCTCGACTGCGAGGCTGTCCGCGTCGAGAATGATCGCCCGCCCGGCTCCCTCCTCGATCTGTTTGTCGAGGTTTTCGGGGTAGTCTTCCGTTCCCGAAGGGAGGAGCTCGAGTCTGTTCGCCACGGCGACGCCGCCCGGCTTGAGATAATGGAGCCAGCGGAGGGCTTCCATCTTCTCGAAGGCGAGGATGAAGTCGGCGCGCCCCTCTTCGATCAGGGGCGAGTGGACCTCTTTGCCGAAGCGGACGTGGCTCACCACCGATCCGCCCCGCTGGGCCATGCCGTGCACCTCGCTCTTCTTCACGTCGAAGCCTTTTTCGAGAGCCAGGGCCGACAGGATCTTGCTCGAGAGCAGAATCCCCTGGCCGCCCACGCCGCAGATGAAAACGTTCGTCGTCTTGTCGATCATTCCTTCAATTCTCCACCGGCTTGATGGCGTCCTTGGGGCAGACCTGGGTGCAGACATTGCAAACACCGCCCGCGCAGAGCAGACTGGTGATGTGGGATTTCTCCGCAGGAGACTTGGAGATCGCCGGGCAGCCCGTCTTGCGGCAGAGGCCGCAGTTGATGCAGAGCTCCTCGTCCACGAAGCGCGGCTCCCGGCCCGCCTCGGGGTTGCGAAGGATGCACGGCCCCTCGACGACGACGAGTGAAGCCTCGTCAGCGGCGGCGGCTTTTTTGATCGTCTCGCGGACGGCCTTCACGTCATAGGCGTCGACGCGCGAGAAGTTACTGATCCCGACCGCTTTCGCCAGGCTCTCGTAGTCGACGGTCACCGTCTCCTCGCCGCCGAGCGTCCGGCCCGTGCCGGGGTGCTCCTGGTGGCCGGTCATGGCCGTGATCGAGTTGTCGAGCACGATCATGCACGACGTTCCCTTGTTGTAGGCCACGTTGATCATTCCCGTGATCCCCGTGTGGACGAAGGTGGAATCACCGATCACGGAAACGATCTTGCGCGCCTCGTCCGAATCGGAGCCGAAAGCCTTCTCCATGCCGTGGGCGGCCGTGATGCTGGCGCCCATGCAGATGCACGTGTCCATGGCGTTGAGCGGCGGAAGCGTGCCGAGTGTGTAGCACCCGATGTCGCCCGCGGCGTAGAGCCTGAGCTTCCGGATCGCCATGAATGCGGCCCGGTGGGGACATCCGGAACAGAGCACGGGCGGCCTGTTGGGGACCCGGGCGGACTCGACGGGGCTCTTGTCGCCCGTGAGGGATTCGCGCACGATCTTTTGGCTCAGCTCGCCGCAGAGCGGGATCCTCTCCTTGCCGACAACGGCGACGCCGGCGAGGCGGGCCTGCTCCTCGATAAAGGGATCTCCCTCCTCGACGACAAAGACCTTGTCCACCTTCGCCGCGAAGGCCTTCACCTTTTCGGACGGGAAGGGGTGGCAGATGCCGAGCTTGAGAAAGGAGGCGTCGGGAAATGCCTCGCGCGCGTAGCTGTAGGAGATGCCCGATGTGACGATGCCCATGGCCGTGTCGTTCATCTCTTCCCGGTTGAGATCGCTCTTTTCGGAGAAGGTTTCGAGCTCGAGCATGCGCTCCTCCAGATCGACGTGGCGGAACCGGGCGTGGGCGGGAACGAGCACGCGCTTCTCGATGTCTTTTTCGTACTTCGCCTCGGCCGGCTCTTTCCGCTCCCCCCGTTCGACGGGGGTCAGGGCGTGGCAGACGCGCGTCGTCATCCTGAAAAGGACGGGCGAACCGAACTCCTCGGAGATCTCGAAGGCCCTGACGAGAAAGTCCTTCGCCTCCTGCGAATCGGAGGGCTCGATCACGAGGAGGCGGGCGAACTTTCCGTAGTTGCGGTTATCCTGCTCGTTCTGCGACGAGTGCATGCCGGGATCGTCGCAGGTGACGATCACGAGCCCGCCGAGGGCGCCGATGTGGGCCGCGCTGAAAAGAGGATCGGCGGCCACGTTGAGACCTACGTGCTTCATAGCGGCGAGGGCGCGCTTTCCCGTGAAGGACGCACCGAGCGCCACTTCCACGGCGGCTTTTTCGTTGGGCGCCCACTCGGAGTAGATCTCGCCGTACTGCGCCGTGTTTTCCAGGATCTCCGTGCTCGGCGTGCCCGGGTAGGCGGACGCCACGGCGACGCCGGCTTCGAAGGCCCCGAGGGCAACGGCTTCATTGCCCGACATGAGTGTCCGCATCTTCAGTCGTCTCTCCGTTAAAAAGTGCTTCCGAATATGCGGATCACCTCGCCCTTTTCCTCGACTGTCAGGAGCTGCTCGGTCACGCCTTCGCCGAGAAGGAGCTCGCCGAGACGGCGGTAGATCTGGAGGTAGATCTTGTCGTCGTAGGGCGGTCCCACGATGGGGATGAAGATCCGGACCTCATTTCCATCGGGCGCGCCGAAAGGCACTCCCGAAGGGGTGCGGAGAAAGCCCATGACCGTCGTCTTCGCCTGGAGGGTCCGCACGTGCGGAATCGCCACGGCTTTGCCGATGGCGGTGGATGCTTTTTTCTCCCGGTTCAGGAGATCGTTGTAGAGCTTGTTGCGGTTCGAGATGTTTCCCGACAGATCGAGCAGGTCGGCGACGGATGCCATAACCCTTTCCCGGCAGAGAGTGAGAATCTTCTCCTCAGCGCAGGGCTCGTCCTCTTCGGGAAGAGGCGCGATCTCGAAGTCGAGATCGATGAGGTCTTCGCTGAGAAACCGCGTCAGTCTCATGTCGTGCTTCTCCACTCCCTGGCCGGCCGGGCTGCGCACTCGTTTTCCTCCTCGAAATCGGAGCGCACGGCCATGACCTGGGTGTATCGGATCGAGTAGTGGAGGTCGGGCTTCCCGTCTTCGCGCCGGAGCGATTCGGAGAGCTTCCGGTCCTCGTCGAGAAAACCCGGGCTTCTCTCTTCCCATTCCTCTGCGGAAAGGCTTTCGATCTGTTCGACGAGCTTTGCGTATCGATCGCTTGCCGGAAAGCCCGCTCGGGCGTTGACGTACCAGTGGAAGGAGCGCTGGAGCTTCCCGATGAAGAGGTCCATCCCTGGGCCGAAGCGGAGGCACGACGCCTCGTAGAAGGTGTCGGTCTTGTCAGCCTTCCCGCGGTCGATGAGGTCTTTTTCGACGCAGAGGTCATGGATGTCCGTCCCCGGGAAGGGATAGAAAACGGACCAGCGGAAGCGGCCCGGCCTGATCGACGCGATCAGGTCGATCGTGGCCTCCAGGTCTTCGCGCTCTTCGAGGGGAAGGCCGAACATGAGGAACGCCGACGTGTGGAGGCCGGCCTCGCGGGCGATCGCGAAGGCGCGCGCGATCCGGTCGTTGCTCATCGGCCTCTTGAGAACGTCTTTTCTGATGCGCTCCGAGCCCGATTCGAGCCCGAACTTGAGGATCATGCACCCCGCTTCCTTCAGGGCTTCGGCCATGGGCCGCGTGAAGCTCTGGACGTGGGCGTTGACCACGAAAGGGACGCCGAGGCCGAGCGCCCCGTATCCTGCGCAGAAATCGATGACCGTCTTCTCGTCGAGGGTGAAGAGGTCGTCGTCGAAGATGAAGGTCTTGACGCCGGGGTGGGTCTTGCAGAGAGTTTCGGCCTCGCCCAGGACGCGGTCGAGGGAATGCCTCCTGAGGTAGGACGAAGGACGCGCGCCCGCTTCGGCCTTGTACCGCTTCATGATCCTGTGGTTGAAGCAGTAAGTGCAGCGGAAGGGGCAGCCCCGCGACGTGAGGAGCGACATCCACCCGTTCATCTTTTCGAGCATGTGATCGAGATCGAAAATCTCGAAATCCTTGGGCGCGATCTCTTCGAGGGACGGGAAGGGCCCCACACCGTTTCGGGCGTACTCTCCGTCGCGGAGCGCCCAGATGTTGGGGATGGCGGCCGTGTCCCGCTCCTCCTTGATTGCCGTGAGCAGGGCGGGGAGAGCGTGGTCGCACTCGCCGATGCAGATAAAGTCGAAGAGCCGTTCTTTTGCGATTTCTTCGGGCACCATGGAGGCGTGAACGCCGCCGATTGCGATAGGGAAGGAGAAGCGCTCCTTGATCGCGCGGACCAGGCGGAGGGCGTACTTGTACTGCTGCGTCATGACGGAGAAGCAGATCAGGTCCGGGTCGTAGGCCGCGATCCTGTCCAGGATCTCGTCCGTTGCCGGGACGTCGTAGAGTGTGTTGTTCAGGTTGATGAGCTTCGTTTCCGCACCCCGGGCCTTGAGCGCGCCCGATAGGGCGGCGATCCCGTGGTTGAACCCCTCCTGCGTGTTCAGGTTCGGGTAGACGAACAAAACTCGGGACGGGGCGTTCACTTGGAGAGAGCTCCTGTTCTTGCGGCCTTCAATGATTGCAAACAAAAGGGAATGATTTTACAGGAAGACCCGGTTCCTCTCCAGCAAGTATTGACCGGTATCGTTTAAATAATTGTCAGCACGCCGCTTGAAGTTACAATTGGGTGAAGTGTGGAGAAGGGCGTTGCAGCGGACCGGCTCCGCCGGCCGCTGAACGCCGGGCGGGTTTATGGAGCGTCCGGCAAGAAAAACTCCGCCGGCCGCTGAACGCCGGGCGGATTTATGGAGCGTCCGGCAAGAAAAGCTCCGCCGGCCGCTGAACGCCGGGGATTAAGGAGAACACTGGATGACTATTGCTTCTCTGTTTCCGAGAGGATTCAAGGCGACAGCCGCCCTTTGCCTCGTCCCGGCTCTCTTCGTGTTGTCCGCCGCAGCCGCGGCCAATTACACACCCAAAACCGACTGCTACACCTGCTTCGATGCCGGGGTCGTTCCCTGCAAGGAGCACGTTGTTTCCAAGGAGTGGTGCGAGGAGAATTTCTTTTTCTGCTCCGAGTGTATCGAGAAGCGTCCCTGCTGCCGGGGGAGGGGGCTCACTCCCTGCCGGTGCGTCGATCGCGACTGGGACAACATCGTCGAGGACTGGGGCTACGAGCAGTTCGAGGGACACATCGATGCCCAGAGCGGGCTCGTCGAGGCGATGGGGGTGGATCCCATGTACGCCGTCTCGGAGCACTTCCTTCTCATGAGCACCATGGAAGGGGTCAAGTTCTCTCCGGGCGACGTCCACGAGATGGCGGACGAGTTCAAGGAGCTGAGAACGGCCTTCCCCTGGATCTTCCGGAACGCCCAGCAGCTTTCGCCCCACGCCATGCTCCACCTCTATATCCTGAGGCTCGAGAAGATCTATGCCGAGTACTGTAAGGCCATCGGCATGACCGTCGAGGAAGACCGGGGCGTGCACTATTCGGGCGGCGTGACCGAGGTCTTCCTCGTCGGTCCGGTCAAGCACGCCAGCGCCTGGCGCGCCCGGAACAACGGCGCTGCGCTCGTTTCGGGCGCGTCGGGGAGGTTCGTCCTTTCACAGAAGGGAAGCCCCGCCGGGGGGCGCCACAAGAAAGCCTACGGTCCGACCCTGAGCGGCGACAAGAACTTCTACGACGGCGTGATCCATCTCACGGGGCGCTGTCTGCTCGAGCGCTATTTCAACGCCGGCGGGGGGAAGAATCCGCCGGGCTGGCTCAAGGTGGGATTTCCCCACTACCTCGAATGGGAGATGCTCGAACAGTGCAGCTACTATCTCACCAACATCGAGATCAAGGGGCTCGCCCAGGATTGGATCATACACGGCTGGGACAAGAGGGCCGTCTCCGAGTCGCGGCGCTCGAACTGCATCACTTTTCCCGTCCTCTCCAAGAAGGATTTCGCCGACCTGGGATACAAGGAGCACCTCCTCTCCTGGAGCTACGTGAGCTTTCTCGTCAAAAAAGAGGCGAGGGAGAAGCTGAGGAAATACTGGGACAACCTGCGGCGCCGCATGCGGCCCCGCGACGCTCTCCTGAACGCCTACGACTGGTCCGAGCTGACCCTCGAGCACAAGTGGCGGAAAAGCCTTCTCGGCGGCGGCGAAGAGGAAGAGATGACAAGGGAGGAGCGGTTCGTCTTCGAGTTCGACCGCTCGCGCAGCCACCCCGATCTCGAGACGCGCGCCTCGGCGGCCTACTACCTGCAGTATTGCGACAATCTCGAGGCTGCGGAGCGGGTCATACAGGCTTTCACCGAGGACAATGTCCTGGTCCGGGCATCGGCCCTCGAGGCGCTCAAGAAGTTCAAGAACAGGGAGGCGGCCCTCTATGTCATCGAGAAAGGGCTCACCCACGCCTCCGAAATGGCGCGCCGCAACTCGGCCATCGCCATGGGCTCCTTCCCGGAGATGGCCGACGTGAGCATTCCCCTTCTGCTCAAGCTGCTCGACGATCACAAGGCCGGTGTTCGGGCCGGGGCGGTTCGGGCGCTCGGGGAGCTGCATCCCGAGGAAGCCTACCTTCCTCTCGCGGCCCGGGCCGACGACCGGGACCCCGAGGTGAGGGTGGAGACGGCGCTCGCCCTCTGGAACTACGAGCGGGACGATGCATTGACCCAGCTGATCAAGCTCCTGCGCGATCCGATCTGGGCCGTGCGCCTCGGCGCCATCCGGGCGATGCACAAGGTCGACGACAGGCGTATGATCCCTTCCCTGATCACCCAGCTCGGAAGGGAGGGGGGGCGGCTGCGCGAGGACATCCACGATCTCCTGGTGAAAAAAACGCACCAGGACTTCTTTCTCAACCAGGAGAGGTGGCAGTGGTGGTGGGACAACTACGGCGACTCTTTCGAGTTCAAGCCGGGCAAGGTCAAAAACACGCAGAAGATGAGGTACGCCGTCCAGTACCACGACGTGGAGACCTGTTCCAAGAAGTTCGTCTTTCTCCTCGACGTGTCGAGCAGCATGAACGACGTGATCGACGTGGAGAGGATCGCGGGCAAGACTTACAACAAGGGAGATCTCAGGAAAAAGAAGATCAAAGTGGCCCAAATGGAGATTGTGAGGCTCCTCCGGGCTTTCGACAGGAACATCATGTTCAACATCATCACCTTCCACACGGAGGTGGAGTCATGGAAAAAGAGCATCGTGACCGCAACGAAGGGGACGGTCAAGAAAGCCGAGAAGTACATTTGGGAAATCAAGATTCCCAACAAAAGCGCAACCAATATCTACGACACGCTGATGACGGCTTTCGACACAGTGGACGCCGGGTTCCAGAAGCAGAAGTATGAATCGGTCATGGACACGATGTTCCTCCTCTCCGACGGAAACCCCACGGCCGGACCCGTGACCGACGTGGACATGATTCTGCGCACCATCAAGGAGCGAAACCGCATTCACGGGGTCAAGATTCACACCTTCGCGCTCGGCGGGGCGGCGGACACGCACTTCCTCAAGAAGCTGGCCGACATCACGGGGGGGCAGTACCAGGTGATCAGGGTGAGATAGCCGCCGGAAGCGATCTCGCCCTGATCGTTTGAGCAGCAATCGGCTACGGATTCGATTGCCGCACTTTCTCAGCTCGACTCACCGGTCCGTCCGGACTCGACAAAGAGTCTCATTCGGCCGACAGCTTCCTCGAGATCGATCCCGGGGGCCGTCTTGCCGCTGTCGCGCTTGAACACCTCTCTCGCCCAATCGAAAAGCAGGGGGCCGCTGATCGGGCTCGAGGGCAGCCGGTGGGCGTCCCTGAACTCAGCGAGCAACCATGCGGTGCGAGGGAAAATGTGAAAGTGAACATCTTTTGTTTCTTCGCCAAATCGAGCGACGTATACGCGGTCGGATTCGATCACGGCTTCAACGGCACGGCAGGCTTCAAAGAGCGTCCGGCCAAGCGCGTCCGCTGTGGACGCCGCCATATTCGAAAACCGATCCATCCGGTTCTTTGGGATCACGATAAGGTATCCGGGTATGGGAACGCTCGATGATTGCTCGACCCTGAAGTGGCTGTTCTCGAAAATCAGCAGATCGTCGTTCATCATGTTGGGGCTCCAACACGTTATAGGAAGAGGGAGACGGTGCGGGTGTCGCCGTCTTGTACGATGATGTCGCTGAGAACGCTCTCTTCGGAAAGGGGGGGGAGCATGAAGAAGTTGTCGTCGTCCGAGACCGCGGGTTCCGGGGCGAGGGTGTAGTTGCCGGCCGGTACGGGATGGATATGAAAAGAGCCGTTCCTGTCTGCGGTGACGGTGGCGACGAAAGTCAGCTCCTTGTTGGTGATCCGGATCTTGGCGCCCGGCGCCGGCGCGCCCCCCGAGGTCCGGACCACGCCTTTCAGCGCGGCGCCCGAGCTCATCGTCAGGCTTGGAGCTTCGAAAAGAACATTGTCCATGATGGCGACGCCGTTGACGCGCAGCGGGGGGTAGGCGTTGTGCCGGACCTCGATCTGGTAGGTGTCGGGCGTGACCGCTCTCATCCGGAAAAAACCGTCGGGGCCGCTCCTGACCGGTCTCGTCCGGATCGAGAAGGAGGTCCCGAAGGTTTCCTCGATCAGGCTGGGCCTGTAACCGTCGGGGCGGAGCGACACGGTCGCCCCGGCCAGGGGCGAGCCCGCCGGATCGAAAACGACGCCCTCGATCGAACCCCCGTTCAGCAGAACAACGGCGCCGGCGTCGGCGTAGCCCTCGTGCGTCACCTCGATCTCGTTCGACAGGGTCGCCGCGTAATCGCCGGCCATGATCTCGAGAACATAGGCGGCCGGGTCGAGGCCGTCCACAACGAAGCGTCCCTCGCTGTGCGTGTATTTCCTGTGCACGCCCGTTTCGACGATGCTGCCCGGCTTGGGGACCCTTCTGAGATTGATCCAGAACTTCTCGACCGGCTCTCCCCGGGGGGAAAGGACCCGGCCCGACAGGCCGGTGCGGCTCTCGAGCTTGAAAAGAAGGTCGCTGCCGCCGGGTGTCACGGGGTCTTTCGATGCCGTCGAAAAGTGGTCGTGGGTCACGACGAGGCGGTAGGGTTTGTTGCCTAGCCCTTGGATCGCGAAGGCCCCGTCCGCCTGGCTCCGGGCGGTCTCGGGGAAGCGGTCGACGCCGCGCGAGAGGCGCGCCCGGACGACGGCCCCTTCCACGGGATTGTCCCACTCGTCCCGGACTTCGCCGCTGATCGTCATTCCCGGTCCCAGTGTAAAATCGAACTCGAGGTCGTTCTTTCCGGAGAAAGGCTGGTTGTTGCTCAACGTCTTCCGCTCGAAGCCCCGTGCCGCGGCGCTGATGAAGAACCCGCTCTCCTTGATGTTGGCGATCCGGTAGTGCCCTCTTTTATCGGTGCGGGCGGTTCGTCCCGATCGGTTATCGCCTCCGGCCCCGGGCCGCGCGAAGCTCACGG
>CAZWHE010000129.1:0-12020 GCA_964633825.1 uncultured Phycisphaerales bacterium
TGTCTTCCTTGCCGTTTTTCTCGGCCCCGGCAACCTGTTGTATGAGGCCATGGCCCGTGAAAAAGACGAACCGCGCCGGACCCATTACATCATCGTTCCCTATTTCGCGACTCTCATCGGCGGGCTCGCCGGCAACATCCTCTTCGGCCCCGTCGCCATAGTCGGCTACCTGGTCACCGGACTGGGCGATGCCGTGGGAGAACCCTTCGGCACGAGGTTCGGGAGACATGAGTACAAGGTCCCGTCGCTCACGTCGGTCAAGGCCGTTCGCAGCTGGGAAGGATCGGGCGCGGTTCTGGCGATGTGCACTGTTGCCGTGGTGATCGGCGTGGCGCTGGCCCCGGAGCTCGGCTTCACCCGGCAATCGATACTGATGATACCGCTGCTCGGCCTCGTTTGTGCAGCCGCCGAAGCGGTATCTCCCCACGGATGGGACAACCTGACAATGCAGGTCGTTCCCACATGCCTGGCCACACTGATACTGTGAGGGATGCACTACGAGTCGAGCGTACCGTACCGGTGAAAGCCGCGCCGCACGCCGGGCCCTGTTGGAGATCTCCGTTGCATCGGCGTCTGGCGCGAAGCACAATGGCTTCGGTAATTATTAAGGAGGAATCAAGGAACGACGAACCATGAACGCATCCAAATCTCTCGGCGCGGCTGCTCGCGGGAACCTGAAGCGACAACATGTTCGGTAATGTGGAAAGGTTATTCCGCCGGCAGCAGGAACGCGGCGCATTTCCCGGCGGCCAGTTGGTCGTTCGCGCGCGCGGCGAGGAGATGCTGAACATCTCCGTCGGGATCGCAAGCGGACTCAGATCAGAAGAGGGGAAGCAGGTCCCGGTCACGGACACGACCCCCTTTCAAGTCATGTCGGCGTCGAAGCCCGTGGTCGCCCTGGCCGTGGCGATCCTCGAGGACCGCGGCCTCCTGGAAGTCGATCGCCCCGTGTCCCACTACATCCCCCGGTTCGCACACCAGGGAAAGGGCGATATCACGGTGCTCGATGTCCTCACGCACCGGAGCGGAGTTCTCGTGCCCGGCCTTTGGGATGCCCCCGAGATCTGGAGCGACTGGGACCGCGTTCAAGAGGAGATCCGGAAAGCGCGGCCGCTCTACCGCAAAGGCACCCCCGCTTACCATCCCTGGGAATTCGGCTGGATCCTGGGCGAGCTCGTGCACCGCGTCGCAGGCCGGCACCTGCCCGAGTTCCTGGACGAGATTCTACCGAAACAACTGAAATCGCTCCGCCTGCAAACCGATCACAGCGCCGCGCCCCTTGTGGCCCGCACATACTGGTTGGGGCCGAAGCGCCTGCGTCTTGCCGGCTATGACGTCGCCCGGGGATTCGAAGAAAGGATGAACGCCCCGTCGACATTGACGAGCCTTGTTCCGGGAGCGTCCATGACGACCACCGCCTCGGCGCTGGCTTATTTTTACGAGATGATACTGGCTGGAGGAGTCACGCCCGACGGTGCGCGCCTCATCGGTTCGGAAACGCTGGAGCGTTATCTGAGGCCGAACGCCGCAGGTTTCGACCGGGTGCTGCGTTCATACCTGACAATCGGAAGAGGCTTTCTGCTCGGCTGGCTGGGACCCCACCCGTACGGATGGTGGAACACACGGAAATGCGTCGGCCATGGCGGCGGTTTTTGCGTCGTGGCTTTCGCCGACCGCCAAACAGGCGCGGCCGTTTCCATGGTGACAAACGGGAACAAGGGTTTCGGAGACGTGGTTCGGCGGTTCGCCCCGCTCAGCAGCGCGATTCGGAGATCGTGCAGGAGAATGTTGCGCAGGGAAAGATGAGAATAGGGAAACACTTCTTGTTATTATGATAGTCGTGACAACAGCCCCAGCGGCCGCGGCCTCGAATCAGCAAAAACGTAAGGAGTGAATACAAACGTGTCGTTCTGCACCGCAATCAACTGCATCGATGGGAGAGCTCAGCTGCCGATCATCCGGTATCTGCAGGATCGTTTTAGCGTTCTCTATGTGGACGTTGTCACCGAAGCGGGTCCTGTTCGGGCTCTTGCCGACCCGGCCGATTCGGAGATCAAGGCTTCGATACTCAGCCGGGTCAGAATATCCTTCGAGAAGCATGGATCGAGAGTGATCGCGATCGCGGCCCACGCGGACTGCGCAGGCAACCCGGTCAGCGATGAGCGGCAGCTCCGCGAGCTTGCCGTCTCGGCCGACCGTGTTGCTGAATGGTTTCCCGAAGCCACGGTGCTCGGACTGTGGGTCACCACCGATGGGCTTGTCGTCGAAAACTGCATTCGAGGCGGCGGTTGATCGGGCTGAGAGGTTCAGTGATTCCGAGGAGTTCCGATCATGACAAACTGGTTTTGGTTATCATGCTCAATCGTTCTCTTTGTCTTGGCGATTGTAGATTATTGGACATTGTGGAATCTGCGAAACACCGCGGAAACCCGTTCATTGGTTTTCTCTCCTTTCACTTTGGCTGCGCAGGGAGCTTTTGCGGTTTTTGCCGGTCTCTTTACAATGTCCTTGGCCGTGGATAACTTTCAGTCCGGCGATTTTATTATGTACGGGGAGCTGGTGTTTTTGGCACTCATGACTTTCGGCGGAATTGCAGACTGGCGCAGCAGACGAAGCCGGGTAAAACAGAATTAATCGGGTTTTTGTGTATCAGATTTAGGCCACGAAATCCGACGAGCACAGATCGTTCCATCGGATTGTCTTTTGGGCCGCCGTCATCGGCTCGCTGTCCGCCCTCTTCGCGATCGGCCTGCTCCACCGGCGGTTCGGCGGCCGAGCCGACCGTGAAAGGAGAACAAGATGCCTGATCTTGATGTCCGTATCGAAGAGCTGGAGCCCATGCGCGTTGCGAGCTTCAGGGCTGTGGGCGAATGCCCGGAAAATGATGCATGGGAGAAACTCAAATCGTGGGCGGGCGCCAGGGGATACCTCGGAAATGTGGAGGAACATCCCATATTCGGCTTCAATAATCCCAATCCGTCGCCCGGCCGAAAGGAATACGGATACGAATTCTGGATTCGCGTCCCCTCTGATACGGAATCAGAAGGTGAATTCGAAATAAAGGACTTCCCGGGAGGACGCTATGCCGTCACGACGCATGACGGTCTCCCCAATCCCGAGGTTTGGAAGCGCCTATGGGACTGGGTGCAGTCCAGCCGCTATGAGTGGCGCAAGACGAACGAGCTCGAGAAAGCGCATGATCCCACGGCTCCGCATGATGAGATGGTGTTTGATCTCTATCTGCCAATCATGGACCATTGAACCACGAGAACCAATTCGATCGTTATCTCCCGCATATGGAGAAACCACTCAATGCCCGACGTAATACTTGAAAAGATCGGCCCCGAAAACCTGTCGGACTGCGGCATCGGCTGCGTCACGAACCCGAAGCATCAAGGCCATGAGCCCAAGGTCGAATGGCTCCGAAAGCGTTTCAAAGAGGGCTTGAGATTTCTCCTCTACCGCGACGGCAAAGGCAAGCCGCTGGCCTTCCTCGAATACGTGCCCGGCGAACACGCCTGGCGGCCTGTGGACGCCAAAGGCTGGCTTTTCGTTCACTGCCTGTGGGTCTATCCCAAGGGGCAGGCCGTGGGCGGGTTGGGGAGCCGGTTGATCCAGGCCTGCGTCAAAGAAGCGAAAAAAACGAAAGCCCGCGGCGTGGCGGCCATGGTAAGCGACGGGCCCTGGATGACGGGGAAGGAGGTTCTTTTCAAAAACGGCTTCGAGCAAATTGCCGAAGCCGATCGATTCCAGTTGGTTATACACCGCCTCAAGAAAGGCCCGGCGCCGCGCTTTCGCGACATCAGCCCGAAATGGAAAAAGCACCGCGGACTCCACATCGTCTACTCGGCCCAATGCCCGTACCTGCCGAAGTCGGCGGACGACGTCTCGGCCATGGCGAAGGATCATGGCCTGAAGGTGAAGGTCACCGTGCTGAAAAACGCCCGCGATGCGCAAAACGCGCCGTCCTACTACGGTGTTTACGGTCTCCTCTGGAACGGGCGGCTCCTGGCGGACCATTACGTGAGCCGGGGACGGTTCAAGAACATACTGAAGAAGGACATCGGCAAGCAGGGCAAGTGAGGGGCGTCATAAATAATAAGGCACGGCGACGGCTGTAAGGAGTACGACGATGGTAAGACCTGTTATTTATTCTTCTCTTATCGTGTTTTCGATTTTTTGCATTTCTTTCTATTCGGAACCGCGCGAGGAGGACTTCGTCGTTCCCTACAAAGTAATTGAAATCCAGGATTTAAAAGGGGCCGAGCGGATTCTGAAAAAGATAGCGGGTTCTCACTGGCAACTCAAGTTCGTCGTGCCGCGGGAGGATGCCGGTTATTGGATCTATCTTCAGCGGCTTGTGAACTTCGAACCGAACTGGCGTGTTATCGAGCTCGACGACGTCACATCTGCAAACAAAACACTCGGTGAAGTCCGGAAGGAGCTTGTCGCGGTCGTACCGGGCCGACAAGGAAAACATTGGGCTTTCTTTCAATAATAAAGAAACACAATACCGAAGAGGCCGATGCGATGGAGCTCCGGGAAATGCTGAAGCAAGTCAGAAATGCCGTGTACAGGAGATAGGAAGAACCGCTCGAACGGATCCGGCACCTGACAGGGCGGAACCTCGCGGCTCCACCCTTGTCTTCAGCCGATTCCTCCATTACTATTATTGAATCGGTATATGAATTGGCGGACAGGACACTCGAACCCCGAAGGGCCGATCACAAAAGAAAAAGACATAACGAGGAGGCAGCCGCCATGAGAATCAATTTATTGCTTATCGCTTGCCTGGCACTGATTCTGTCCACGGCCGCCGGATGTTCGCATCTGCAGTTTTGGACGCCGCGCCACGGCGCCCTGCATATCAAGGCCTTCATCGACGGTTCGGACATGATCTTCGTTAAAGGAAACGAGCTCTGGTATGAGCACCACAAGTGGGACCTGCCGGGCAAATGGCAGGGGCGCTTCGACGAGCCGACGTACATCAACGGAGAGCCCTGGAAGCCCAAATGGCGCGGAAAGGTATCCAACATCTATCAGAAGGTCCGCCCTGCATTTCCGAAAGCGGGAGCCGACGGGATCACGCTCACAAAGACAAAGGGGAGGGGTCCGGTCACGATCGACCAGGCTCCGGGCCCGGACAATGAATACAGACTCTCGATCTTCCTGAACGACAATGGCGCCTCCGGAGCGGCATGGTACGACATTCTCGTCGAATGGTAATCGGAGAAGGTAAAAACAGCGAATTCCGGCGGATCAAAAAACGAATGGAGAGCCGTTCGTGACCCTTGTCTTCACCATAATCTGCGCTGTTGTGCCGTCGCTGCTGCTGCTCTGGTACTTCTACAAGCGCGACCTCAATCCCGAACCGCGCCGCGTGCTGATCAAGACATTCCTGCTCGGCATCTTGATCGTCCTGCCCGTCTCGCTGATCACACTGCCTCTGGGATTGTCCGGAATACATCCGGGCAATCCCCTGCTCGCCGGGCTCTACTTCGCATTTCTGTGCGCCGCCGTCCCCGAAGAGTTCTTCAAGTTTCTCGTTGTCACCCGATACAGCGCCCGAAACCCCGCGTTCGACGAGCCGATGGACGGCGTGGTGTACGGCGCCACCGCATCGCTCGGCTTCGCCACTCTCGAAAACATCGTCTATGTCCTGAACGGGGGGTGGACGGTCGCCGTGATGCGGGCGCTCACCTCGGTGCCCTGCCACGCATGCCTCGGGGACATCCTCGGTTACTATGTGGGCCAAGCCCGTTTCAATAGGAAAGCCCAGTGATGGCTCGGATTGCTTGCGGCCGTACTGCTTCACGGACTGTACGATTTCCCGCTTTTCGCGATGTGCGCAATGACCGAGGAGATGTTCGAAAAGCCGGGCCTGATCCTGGGTCTGAACGCCCTGTTTTTCGCCGTATTCGTTTTTGAAATCGTCTGGACCCTGATAATCATCCGACGCCTTCGCCGGGAGCAAACCAAATGAACTCGACATTTCATCCCAGCTTCAACGGTGTGTACCATCCGGAATCCATGCCGGACGATTTCCTGGACAAGATTGCCGAGCGGATCGCTTCCGGACTTTTTCCCCTGGCGCCGCCGAGCCGCAACCGTTACGAGGTTGTCGAGCGGACGGACGACTCCCTCCGTTTTCGTTCCCGCGGCCTTTTGACGGGAATAAACATCGGACTGAACGACGTCCGCCTTCGCATCGACGGCGATGCGCGGGAGATCCGATACGAGGTTTCATACTGGACATGGGCGAAGTACTCCATATACCTCTGCCTCGGAATAGGCGGCCTTCTCGGGATTGTGATGATCGCACTCTCTTTCGGGTGGTATATCTTTCCGATGAATCTCTATCCCTCGAATTATCTGATCACGACAGTGGGACTGCCCATGATCATTTTCTGGGGTTTGATCTTTCCATGGATACTGATTGCCTTGCACAAACGGCCCGCGTCGCGATGTCTTATGAATATCTTTGATGAAGCGAACGATTTCGATGAAGTGAACGAGAGGAAATGAAAATGAACAACTCCTCTGCGGACAGGCCTCGGCTTTGGCCCGCTGCATCGCCGTTCAAGGAAGACCGTCTCTCTGTGAGCGAAATCCACAAGATCCATTACGCTCTCTACGGAAACTCCGACGGCATTCCAGTTTTCTTCCTGCACGGCGGGCCGGGCGCCGGCTGCAGCGACGATGACGCACGATGGTTCGACCCCGGAAAGTACCTGATCGTCACGCACGATCAGAGAGGCAGCGGCAAGAGCGCTCCCCGGGCCGAAATCAGGGACAACACCCCGCACGACCTCATCGAGGACGTCGAAAAACTGCGAAAACACCTGGGTATTGCAGGGCCCGTCTCGATATTCGCCGGCTCGTGGGGAACCACGCTGGCTCTCTTGTACGCCCAGGCCTACCCCGATCACGTTTCCAGAATGATTCTCCGGGGAATTTTCACGTGCGGCTGGGAAGACCAGGACTATTTCTATTCCGCAACAGGCGCCGCGCGATTCTCTCCGGAAGCGTGGGATGCGTTCATTGCCAAGCTTCCGGCCGGAGACGACAGAATCCAGGAGCGCCTCCACCGCCTGATCGAAGAATCCGACAAGGAAGGCAAAAGAAAATGGTGCGCCGTCCAAACCGAGTATGAATACAGCTTTTTCGGCGTCTCTCCCGAAGATCTCGAGAAGGATGCGTCGAGCTTTGAATCGACCTTTCCTGAAATGAGAATCAACTCGCACTACCAGGCCAACCGCTTTTTCCTGGAAGACGAGCAGATCCTGAAAAACACGGATTCCATAAAGGAGATACCCATCACCATCGTGCACGGAACCCATGACGTCATCTGTCCGCCCGCATTCGCTTGGCGGCTCCACAAGCGGCTGGCCAACTCGACTATAACATTCGTCAAGGACGGAGAGCACATTTCGAGCGATCCCGGCATCCAACAAGCCTTGCTAAAGGCCGTGAGCAATTGGCAATGATGTTTTCGCCCGGTCAGGAAAAAGCGGAATGAAAAACTCACTCAAGGGCGCCCTCTTGTCGGGCCTGGTCTTCCCGGGCCTGGGCCAGATCGTTCTCAGGCGCTACAAACGGGGCGCCGCCATAATGCTCATCGTATTGGCCTGCCTGATAATCGTTGTGGTGAAAGCGGTGCAGCACGCCCTTGTGATCCTGGAGAAGATCGAGTCGGAGGGCGGGGAAATCACCATGAGCGCCATCTCGAACGCGGCCCACGAGGCCGCCGCCTCATCGGGAACCCTCACATTCAATCTCGCTCTGTTATTGATCATTCTCTGCTGGATCGCCGGGACTGTCGACGCTTACAGAATCGGCAAAAAAAGGGATATCGAAAAATGACGGCGCCCCTCGCATCGCAGCCCGCCCGTGATCAACGAAAAGACACCCTCTCCATAACGTTCCTCACGGCGGCCAACGCCGTGCCCCTGGCCGGCGTCCTTTTTTTCGGCTGGGACGCCGCCGCCATCATGCTGATCTACTGGACGGAAAACCTGATCGTCGGGTTTTACAACATATTGAAAATGGCCTGCCTGAAAATGAAGCGTCCCGTCGAGCATCTCGGCAAGCTGGTCGTGATCTTTTTCTTCTGTTTTCATTTCGGCGGATTCTGTGCGGCCCACGGTCTCTTTCTCCTCATATTAATCATGGCTGGAAACGGAACGGAATCGCTCCCATTCACGGAAATGCTCAACGCCGCAGTCACCCGCTTCTGGCAGAGCGGACCGGTAGGAATGGTGTGGGCCTTTCTCGGCCTCCTCGTCAGCCACGGCGTCTCCTTCGCACAAAACTACCTGGCGGGAAAGGAATACGCTTCTCTAACGATACATCAAGTGATGTTGCAGCCGTATTCGAGAATCATTCTCATGCACGTGGCGATCGTCGCCGGGGGCGCGCCGGTCATGATGCTCGGCTCCCCCATTCCGCTGCTCATCATTCTTGTTGCTTTCAAGATCGGTATCGACATTTGGCTGCACAACAAATCCCATCGCGCGGCCCGGACGGGAAAAGGCGAATGAGCCTGAAATTAAGAACCGAATACTGGGATGACCCTAAGGCCCGGGGCGCCTTCAAGAGGTTTTTGATCGACATCCACGGTCTCGATCTCTCCGAGTGGGAGTCGGGCGGTTACTGGGACGAAGGGTACACCCCCTTTTCCTTTTTCGACGGGGACGAAATCGTATCGAGCGTCTGTGTCTATTCGCTCGAGGCCGTTATCGATGGAGAGGCGGGACGTTTAGCGCAGATATCGAGCGTGGGCACGCTGCCCGAGCGGCGGCTCGAGGGACTGAACAGGCGATTGACCGACGCCGGGCTCGAATGGGCGCGCAAGACTCACAAAGGCGTCTTTCTCTTCGCCGACACGGAAGCGATTCATTTTTACAATGCGTGCGGCTTCAGGCCGATCGACGAATATGTAGAATTTGCAGAGGCGCCGGCCGCAACAAGAACGGACGGCGCAGTCAAGCTCGACCCCGGAGAGAAGCACGATCTCGATAAAATCTACAAATATGCCGAGGGGCGGGCGCCGATTTCGGACAGGTTCTCTGTTTTGAACGCCAAGCTGCTCATGTTCCATGCCATGTACCTGCTGAGAAACGATGTTTACGAAATACCCGACCTCGACTGCCTCGTCTTTTTCAAAAGAGAGGAAGGGTGCTTGAAGATATTCGACATCGTGGGCGAAAGGGTTCCGCTCCTGGAGGAACTCCACCCATACATTGCCGATGAAAGCGATGAAATCATCGAGTTTCATTTCCATGCGGACAAGCTCGGGATCGACGGGATCAAAACCAAGCCGCTTTGCGGCAACAACCCTTTCGTGATCGGCGCGTTTCCGATCGATAGGCCTGTTTTCCCCTTCACATCCAGGGCGTGAAAAGCAAGGTAGGAAGTGGAGATTTGCGATATGAAGCGCATGCTCTGCCGCAGCGTTTTATGCCTGGCCGCCCTTCTCCCGCTCTCGTGCGTGTCGCAGCACGCTCCTCCCCGAGGCTACTTGGGTCTGAAAGCGCCCGGCAGTGTTCCCGAAATCTTCGCCCCCGGGACGGTGTCGCTTCCCGACCGCCGGGAAACCAAGATCGTCTTCTCGCCGGGCGGCAACGAATGTTTCATACAGGTCGAGAACCGTCTCCTCTATTCGAAGTTCGAGAACGGCCGCTGGCCGGCGCCGGCCGCGCCCTCTTTCCTGGGGAACGGCCGCGGCGGGGAACCCTTCTTCTCACCCGACGGGAAGATGTTTTTCTTTGTTCGCCGGGCCGACATCTGGGTCTCCCATTCCCGCTCGGGGCAGTGGTCGAACCCCGTTCAGCTGGGAGAGCCCGTCAACACCACGGCCGAGGAGTGGCATCCCACGGCGACTCTCGACGGAACCCTTTACTTCTGCTCCTCCCGCGGAAAGCCTGAAGGCGGATACAACATCTATCGCTCCATGCCAATAGACGGCGGTTATACCACCGTCGAAAAGCTCGGTGCGACGATCAACTCGCCCTGCGGCGCGTGGGATCCCTTCATCGCCCCTGACGAAAGCTACATGCTGTTCAGCTCGGACCGTCCCGACGGGTTCGGAAGCGTCGATCAATACATCGCCTATCGAGCTCGAAGCGGCGGTTGGAGCGAGCCCCGAAACCTGGGACCCGTGATCAACACCAAAGCCATCGAATACGGATCCTATCTCTCCCCTGACGGGAATTGTTTCTTTTTCAGCAGACCGGCGGGATGGAAGCTCGACGATCGGGCCGACATCCACTGGGTCGACAGCCGGGTTGTTTTTGAGCGCTGGCCTTTCGGGCCAAAGGAGGATTCTTGACGGCTTCGAACCGATATCCCGTCCGCCTCTCGCAAAGCCAAATCGCCCAAATCGTCGCAGAGGTAAAACAAGCGGCCGTTGATCACCTCAATGCGAAAGACACGGCCACGGCTCTCGGCCATTTCACAAAAAACGTGGTTGCCGCGAGCAATACCAAGCTCTTCCCCTCATACGAGGCTCTTGCCGAGGATGTGGCGGATTATTACGATATTTTAAAGGAAGTCAACCTGGCGGCCTGGGACGATATGCACATCAACGTCATCAATGCAAACGCTGCTGTCGTGACCGCTGCATTTCGTTACAGCTTCACCGACACAAAAAACGAGAAGACGGACCTGCAAGGCGTCTGGACCGCGGTATATGTCCGCTGCAACGGTGACTGGAAGATACTGGTGCGGCATGAATCCTTTGCGCCGCGGTAGAATGGAGAGACAAATGAAAACAAAGATCCTACTCACGCTCTTCCTCTCATGTTTCCTCTTGTCCTGCGGCGACACGTGCGCATCGTTCGACAGCTACGATGAATTCTTGAAAGACCAGGAGGAAAAGGGCTTCGTCTTCCTCGGTCGATTCAAGGACGAATGGCCGGCGAAGATTATCGAAGAGAGATCGGCAATGAACGAGATTTCCTTCGAGATGAAAGACGGGGGAAAGCACCGCTACCCGGGCTACGACGGGTATAAGCTCAAGATGGTCCGCTTAGAGACAAGCAGCGGGAACGAAGCCGTCGTTGTTCTCAGATCGAAGGAAAAGAAATGAGGCCCGACTCGTGCCACAACGACACAACCCATTCGAACAAAAGGTAATTGAATAATGGCGCAAGGCAGCTTTGGAGCATTTACCGTTTATCCGACGGACTTAAGGAAATTTCGAGATGATATCGTTGATTTTCTCGAACGATCGAACTACGCGATTAACAGGAAAACGCTCATAGAAAAAGAAATAAAAATAGAGGCTATTCGCGGAAACAAATTCATTGCATTTGTATTCGGGCTCATCCCGTTCATGGACTTTCTGGGATTCGGCAGTCGTGTAAGGACGACGATAAAATGCAGGAAGAGCCTTGAAGAAGAGAAAGACACGTATCGGTTAACCATACGATGTGAACCTCTCATGGAACTGATGGACAGGAATGAAGTAATGATCGCCACACAAGGTTTTGGTGAATGGCTTGGCGATAACCTGCAATGCCGAAGATGCTTTTTGAAGTTTATATCCTTTTTAAACGAAATCGGTAAACAACATGGATCCTAATACCATGGAACCCTTCGGTGCGGCGCTCAAGGCTTTCTTCAACGGCGACACGGAAGCCGTCCTGATCATCCGCAGGGACGACGGTATGGAAATTCCTCTTCCCGTCGGCCATTTCTTTCGCGACGTTTCCAATTTCACACCGATCGAAACCACCGCCCTCGACCTTTGCAAAGGCCGTGTTCTCGACGCCGGGGCCGGAACGGGGCTTCACAGCCTTGTCCTTCAAAAGAAAGGCCTGCCCGTCACGTCGATCGACATCGACCCTCAGGCCGTGGAAATCATGAAAAAACGCGGGATCAAGGATGTGCTTTGCGCCGATATCTTCGAATTACCCGGCAAGCGATACGATACGGTTCTGATGATGGGCCACGGCATCGGCATGGTGGAAACGATCGCCGGCCTGGATCGCTTCCTGAGCCGCGCACACAGCCTCCTG
>CAZWHE010000130.1:0-11629 GCA_964633825.1 uncultured Phycisphaerales bacterium
GCGTTCACATCCTGGCAGACGGATTTGCGGCCCGAACCGTTCCCTTCACTGTTCCTGAAAGCGGCGCCCCGCCGTCCCTGTCGATCACGCTTGCTGCGAATTAACAACGATCCGTTAACAGCAAGTCATCCCCCCGTCAACGGCGATGACCTGGCCTGAAATGTAGGACGCGCCGGGAGAAGCCAGGAAAAGAACCGCCCCCGCCACATCATCGGGCGTGCCGAACCTTCCCGTGGGGATTGTTTTAATGTACGCCCCCTTGATGTCGTCCGGGAGCTCTTCCGTCATGGCCGTTTCAATGAACCCCGGGGCCACGGCGTTCACCGTCACCCCGCGCCCGCCCAGCTCTTTGGCGAGAGCGCGGGTCAGGCCGATCACCCCCGCCTTGGACGCTGCATAATTTGCCTGGCCCGGATTTCCGATCAAGCCGATCACCGACGAAACATTGATGATCCGTCCCGAGCGCGCCTTGAACATGATTTTGACGGCCCCACGGGAGCAGAGCGCCGTGCCGCGGAGATTGACGTTGAGAACGAGGTCCCAGTCTTTGTCCTTCATCCTCATGAAAAAGCCGTCGCGCGTCACACCCGCGTTGTTCACGAGAATGTCGATCCTCCCCATTTTCTCCATGACCGCTCCCATCAGGCCGTCTACCTCTTCCGCCTTCGAGATGTCCGCCCCGTGCGCCATGGTCCGGACACCGAGCTTTTCGATCTCGGCGGCGGTCTTCCCCGCCTCGTCGGCCAGAACGTCGGTGATCACAACGTCAGCGCCGGCGCGGGCGAGCTTCTCGGCGATCGCACGGCCGATTCCCCTCGCGGAACCGGTTACCACGGCCACCCGGTCTTTCAGATCGTTCATGTCGTCTCCCTTTCCTTACCCGGCCCGCTCGGCCGCCATCTCTTCGAAAGCCTCGACGCCGCGCCGCACGTCCTCTTCCGTGCTGAACGGACCGAGCGACGCACGAATCGCCCCGCCGCTTTCGGCCGTGCCTAGCCCCACGTGAACGAGGGGGGCGCAGTGAAGGCCCGTTCGAACAGCGACATCGTGGTCCACGTCGAGAAGCGCGCCGGCATCGAAGGGCTTATAGCCCTTCATGTTGAATGAAAACACGGGCAGGTGGTTCTCCATCGAGTCGGCGCAGTAGAGGGTCACGCCCTTGATCGAGGCGAGCCCCTCTCTCATGGTTTCGGCGAGCTTTCGCTCGTGGGCTGCGATGTTATCGAGCCCCCTCTTTTCGATATAGTCCTGCGCCGCATAGAGACCGGCCACGCCGGTCAGGTTGACCGTGCCCGATTCGAGACGGTGCGGGAAGAGATCGGGCTGGCCGCGCACGGCCGACTGAACACCCGTTCCGCCGTACCGGGATGGCTTGATTCCCACGCCCTCCCTGACGAAA
Source organism: uncultured Phycisphaerales bacterium (assembly GCA_964633825.1). Lineage (GTDB taxonomy): Bacteria > Planctomycetota > B15-G4 > B15-G4 > CAYZWU01 > CAZWHE01. The sequence goes on from CAZWHE010000130.1 coordinate 1,400, forward strand.
AGCCCGCCGATCCCGGTGGGAGCGAGCAGGGACTTGTGGCCCGTGAAGGCAACGGCGTCTATGAACATCTCTTCCATGTCGATGGGGATCATGCCCGCCGTCTGCGACGCGTCGATAGCGAAGAGAACGCCCTTCTCGCGACAGATGCGGCCCACCTCTCCCACCGGTTGGATCGTGCCGATCACGTTCGATCCGTGGTTCATGACGATGAGCTTCGTGTTCGGCTTGATCTTCTTCCGAAAGTCGTCGGGATCGACAAAGCCCTTCCCGTCGAACTCGACATGGTCCGCCTCGATGACGCCCTTCTCGCGGAGCACGTAAACCGGGCGGAGCACCGAGTTGTGTTCCACCGTTGTGGTGATCACATGATCGCCTTCCCCCACAAGGCCCTGGATGATCGTGTTGAGCGCATCCGTTGCGTTGTAGCTGAAGATGAGCCGGTTGAAGTCCCCCTTCCCGTTGAAAAAAGCCTGCATGCGGCGGCGGGTCTTGATCAACATCTCCTCCGCTTCGAGCGCGAGATCGAAGCTGGAGCGCCCGGGATTCACGCCCGCCTTGTGGTAGAAATCGACTGCAAACTCAAGAACCTCCCTCGGTTTCGGCCATGTGGTTGCTGCGTTGTCGAGGTAAACGAGGTTGTCCATTTCATTGATTCCAAATAAATATTTTCGGCGCGGAGTTTCACATTCTTACCCGAGGGTAAAACCCGAGCAATACAATTTATCCTTTATTCGACGGGACGCCTGTCCGGGCTGGGGAAAAGCGTTTTCCTTTTTATCTCAGAAAAATTTCTCTGAAAAATTCCTGCCTCTTTTCATACTCCCCGGCCGCCTTGTCGAAGTCTACGATCATGGCCCTGAAATCTTTTCCCGGAACCTTGACGTAGTCCGGTCTTTTCACTCCGCTGCGAACCGGGATCTGGGCCGAGTCGGAAAAGGCGAGCTTCTCCTCCACCTCGGGGCTTAGAATATAGTCGATCAGCTTCCGAGCGGCCTCGGAATGGGGGGCTCCCTTGATCATGGCCACCGAATTGGGAATAAGCAGCGTCCCGCACTCCCCCTCCCCCTGGTCCGGATAGACCGATGCCACGGGAAAACCGTCTGCTTCGGCCACGCGGAAGTCGTCGGTGTCCGTAAAACCGAAGGCATACTCCCCTTTTCTGACCTGTCTCATGAGATAAGCGTTTCCGGGCGTAAGGTGGGTTCCGTTGTCGAGAAGCTTCCGGAAAAAGTCTTTCGCACCTTTCTCCCCGAGCAACTGAAAGAGAACCGTGCCGTGAGTGGCCGTGGTGCCGGCCAATGGCCGCGCCATGCCGCCCTGTCCCTTCCGGGCCGGATCGATGAGGTCCTTGTAAGACCCGGGCCATTGAGACGGATCGGACAGGATCTCCGTGTTGACGATCAAGACGCGCGCCCTCGCCGCGAAACCGGTCCAGTATCCTTCGGGGTCCTTGAACTTCGCCGGAATCCCCTCGGCCTGCGGGGAAGAATAGGGCTGCAGGGCGCCCAGTTTTTTGAGGCGCACCGTGAGCATGAGCTCGTTGTTCCAGAAAACATCGCAGCGCGGATTGGACATCTCCTCGCGGATCTTCTGGTAGAGACCGACCGTTTTCGTTGCTTCGAGGTCATACTGAGCGCGGACCTCGATCCCAGTTCGTTTTTCGAACTCTTTGAGAAGGGGCTCGGAAAAGTTTTGATCGAGCGCGCAGTAGATGACGACTTCCGGTTCGTCGTTCCCGCCGCAGCCGCCCGAGAAGAAACAGAGCACGGCCACAGACGCGACAATCGTCGAGAGCAAAATTGTTTTTGTCGTTTTAGGGTTTTTTATCATTGTCAACCGGGGCCTCCAAATCATCACAACCCCCATATCATACCCGCCGGCAAGATCCTGGAAAAGCCGGGCTTTAACCTCAATCCGTTAAAAGATCGGAAATGACAAAGACGATAAGATATGTTAACATGAATCGACTTAATGAGGGCCTTGTGCCAATCAGCCATGCCAGGGAACGTTAATTTGGCGGCCCGGCTTTCGCAGGCTGTATCGGATTTTTTGATGTCTTGGGTTTCAGCATGCGGGCCAAAAAGCGGAGTTTCCTGTGACAAAACGGTTGTGGACGCTTCCTCTGTTTATCCTGGTTTTTCTGTCATGCACGCGGTGCGACACAAACAGAGAGGTTCAAACAGCCGCGGTCTCCTCAGGAAAAGATGTATCGGAAATGAATGACCCAAAAACTCCCCAAAAAGCCTTGAAAACCCGTGAAGCCGTCTTCGCCGGAAGCTGGTACGAAGGAACCGAGGCCGGACTCCGGAAGCAGGTGGACCGATTTCTCGACAAGGCGAAAACCGTGGTCCCCGACGGGCCGGTGCGCGCCCTGATCAGCCCCCATGCCGGCTACACTTATTCCGGCTCGACCGCCGCCGTGGGCTACAAAACACTCCGGGGCGCACAAGTAAAACGCGTGATCGTTCTCGCTCCGAGCCACAGATATCCTCTGATGGGGGCGTCCATAGCGGATGTAACCCATTACTCCACACCGCTCGGCCTCATTCCTCTCGACCGGGAGGCCTGCGACAAGATCTTGGAAAACGAACTCTTTTCATCCGTTCCGGCCGCCCATCGAGCCGAACATTCCCTGGAAATCCAGCTCCCCTTCCTCCAGCGTGTTCTCGAAAAAGGGTTCACCATGATACCGATCGTGGTCGGCGAGACGCCTCCCGACCAATTCGAAGAGATGACAAGCGTACTGCTTCCCTACTGGGACGAGAACACCATCATCGTTGCATCATCCGATTTTACTCATTTCGGCCACAGCTTCGGGTATGTTCCGTTCGAAGACAACGTGGCGCAGAATCTCTCGAAGCTCGACCATGGCGCCGCAAACAGAATCGTCGATCTCGACAGAAAAGGTTTTGACAAGTATGTCGCGGAAACGGGCGCCACGATCTGCGGACGCAAGCCCATATCCCTTCTCTTGGGCTTGGCCGACAAAAAAGGCGTTTCCGCCAGTGAGCTTTTTTACACCACGTCCGGTGAAATAACCGGAGACTATTCTCACACGGTTTCCTATATGTCCATTGCAATGACGGGCGGGACATTCGGAGAATCTTATCTCGACAACGGCTGTCTTCTCTCCGAAGAGGAAAAACAAACCCTTCTCCGGTTGGCGAGGGATACGCTGAAATGCTGGCTCGAAACCGGACGGAAAAAACCCGACCTCTCTGCTTATGATATCACCGACCGGCTGAAAAGCGATTTCGGCGCGTTCGTGACTCTGAAGAAAAAAGGGGACCTTCGCGGATGCATCGGCTACCTCGTAGCGCGCGGGCCCCTCTTCGAAGCCGTTATGAACAACACGGTCAACGCTGCGGCGCATGATGTCCGCTTTCCGCCCGTAGCCCTCAAGGAAGAACCCGATATCCGGATCGAAATATCCGCCCTCAGCCCCCTTGTCCGGGTGAAAGACATCAAAGAAATCGTCGTAGGCCGCGACGGCCTCATCATTACAAAAGGCCTCAACCGCGGCACTCTTCTCCCGCAGGTCGCCACCGAATACGGGTGGGACAGAATCACCTTTCTCGAACACACGTGCCACAAAGCAGGCCTTCCAAAGAATGCCTACAAGGAGCCGGACGTTGTCATTGAGAGGTATTCGGCCCAGGTCTTTGGCGAGCACGCATCCCCTGCAAAGGAATGAAAAAGAAAGCGAACACCTGCAGCCGGCGGGAATTCATGGAAAAGGCCGCTGTTCTCGGTCTGGCCGGTGCCGCTTCCGTACCAGTGATGTGCCATCCCGGCGGCGACACCGATAATCCGGTTCAAAAGCCTCCTTCCCCGCCGGCCCAAGCTCGCCGGAGCCGCGTCGTACGCTTCAGGCAGCGCCGCCGGCCCGAAGATGCGGCCAAGATCGATGAAGGCGCGGCTTCGAAAATCCTTCAAGAAACGCTTTCGCTCCTGACGGGCAAAAAGAGCCTGGCCGGCTCATTGGGAATGATCTTCAAACCGGGCGAACGGGTCGGCATCAAGCTCAACTGCCTTGCCGGCCGCGGGCTTTCCCCTCAGCCGGCTCTTGTGAACGCTCTTGTGGGCGGCCTTGCCGGCGCCGGGATCAAGAGAACGGACATCGTTGTCTTCGAGAGGTCGGAGCGCGAGCTGCGCGAGGCGGGCTTTTCAATCCAACGGGACAAGGGTCCCCGCATTATCGGCAACGACAGCCCCGGCATGGGCTATGAAAGCCGTCCCTTCCTGCACAAGTCGATCGGGTCCTGCTTCAGCCGCATTCTGACCCGTGAAGTAGATGCCTTCATCAACTTCGGCGTGCTGAAAGACCACAACCTGGCCGGTGTCTCCGCAGGGTTAAAGAATTTATTCGGCTTGATTCATAACCCGAACAAATACCACGACGACCACTGCAACCCCTTCGTCGCTCATGTGGCGGACTCACAACCTGTCAAGGAGAAGCTGCGGCTCACGCTGTGCGATGCCATGACGGCGCAATACAATGGCGGGCCCGCCCTTGTAAAGAAATACACCTGGCATCCGGGCCTCTTTCTTGCTTCGCAGGATCCCGTGGCTCTCGATGCCGTCGCTGCAGCCCTCATCGAGGAGAAACGGCGGTCGAAAGGTCTTCCGTCTCTCGAGGAGGACGGCCGGCCGCCTCTGTACATCAAGACAGCGTCGGATTGCGGTCTGGGCGAGGCCGATCCATCCAAAATCGACATTATTGATAACGAAGGAGAATGATGCCCGTTCCGACGAGAAGAGAGTTCCTGAAGCATTCATGTCTTTCCGGGATCTGCGCCTTGGGAGCGAATGCTCAGCTTTTCGCATCTTCTTCCGCTCGGGACGAATCCCCTGTCGAGGCCCGATATTACGATAAGCAGGAAGACCGGAAGATCATATGCCGCCTCTGCCCGCGCGAATGTCAGGTCGCGGACCGCGAGCGCGGATATTGCGGCGTGCGCGAGAACCGAAAAGGGACCTATTTCACACTCGTTCATTCCAATCTTTGCGCCGAGCACATCGACCCCGTCGAGAAGAAGCCTGTTTTCCACTTTCTTCCAGGAAGCAGGGCCTACTCGATCGCCACGGCCGGGTGCAACATAGAATGCAAATTCTGCCAGAACTGGGAGATTTCCCAATTCCGTCCCGAACAAATCGCTTCGAGACGCCGCACCCCGGAGGAGGTCGTTCGCCTGGCAAAAGCCGGCCAATGCGCCAGCATTGCATACACATATACGGAGCCTGTTGTTTTCTACGAATACATGTACGACTGTGCAAAAGCCGGCCGGAAAGCCGGAATCAAAAGCGCCATGATCTCAAACGGTTATATCCTGGATGAACCGCTCCGCGATCTCGTCAAGGTCCTGGATGCCGTCAAGATCGACCTCAAGGCCTTTACGGAAGGGTTTTACCGGGACCTGTGCAGCGGCCGGTTGGAGCCCGTTCTTCACACGCTCAAAGTTCTCAAGGAGTCGGGGATTTGGTTCGAGATCGTCGTGCTGATCATCCCTTTCAAGAACGACTCCTTGGAGGAGATCAAAGCGATGTGCGGCTGGATCACCGAAAATCTCGGAGACTCCATACCGCTTCATTTCACTAGGTTTCACCCCACATATAAGCTCAGAGATATCCCCCCCACACCGGTGGAAACCCTGGAAAAAGCCTATGAAAGCGCCCGGGCCGCGGGCTTGAAATTCCCGTATATCGGCAATGTTTATGGACACGAAGGTGAAAACACGAAGTGTCCGCATTGTGAGAAAACCATCATCAAAAGAATGGGATTCCGGATCGCGTCCTTGCAGGTTTCCTCGGGAAAGTGCTCCTTTTGTTCCGGGACGATTCCAGGGATTTGGAACAAATAACCCCCTGATTTCGATCCGCCAAAACGGGCCAAATCGGCCGATAGGGATATATTATGATTTTTTTATGTTTTTTATGCTCCCATATTGCATTCCCTGGTTTATTTTTATATAATCCCAGGAACATGGTATGAGAACCTGTAGGATCAGCTACAAAAATAGTTGAAGACCCTGCTCGTTTTTATTTGATTGTCCCGATTGGATTTGTATATTATGCGTGTATCCTAATGGGTGCTAAAGGTCCGTATTAGGGCTTACGTGTTTTTCGGGACTCTCTGGAAACGAATGATTGGAAGACCTGTACTTGGTAGAGGAAATTATTTCTTATTAACCGCAAAGTGTGGTGGGAAGAGAAGAAATGAGTGATTTTACATTTATCAGTAAGTGCTCGAAGTCTTTAAAGGCGCTGTCCGACCTGAACCGTCTCAAGATACTTGAGCTCCTCTTCCAGGGCGAGCTTTGTGTTTCCGACATGGTTCGGGCGCTCAAGATTGACCAGCCAAAGGTGTCTCATCACCTCGCCATTCTGAAGCGCGGCGGTGTCATTATCGACCGCCGGCAGGGACGCAAGATTATCTACTCCCTGCATCCTGCTGTTTACAAGAAAAAGAGCGATTATGTCGACTTCATCGATTTTGGATGCTGCAGCGTGGAATTCAAATGGCGCTACAGGGGTGAGGTCAAAAAGAAGAAAGAGGCCAAAGAAGAAAAGATGTCGGCTTTTTAGCCGTTCGCCCGAGAGCCCTTTCGAATTCGAACAAAACTGAAAAACAAAGCCGCTTTGTGAGATATTGCTTTTGTCTCACAAAGCGGTTTTTTGTTCGGATATGCGCGTTTTCAGCTCAAGCCATGCCCGGTTCCGATACCTCCTCTTCACCCGATTCCCTGGCCTTTTTCCCAAGGGAATACTCAAACTTAGCATTTGTAGATGCGTACCTGAGATGTCCCTCCCGGCATTCGGGGCAGGTCCAGTCCAACAGAGCCGACATATTCACGTTGTAATGTGTCAAGATATTGTTGTTCTGGTTGACGAAGCACTCAAACTGACAATCCTTGTTGTCACATTTGAACTTCAAAAGAGATATCATCGTATTCTTCATATCAGTTTTTCCGCACTTGTTTTTCCCGGCTTTTTTCAGTGATGCTCTGCCGTTAGGGTGAATTTACGGCCCGTGCCGGGGAAATTGTATCCTTGCGAATCAATCCCCGTCAAACCACTTTTGGCGGCGCCGCTTCGGCCGGGCAGGAGAAAAAATCATTCTTATATATCCTTCTTCCGATCCCGATCCTCTTCGATTGCGCTCAACATTTCACGAGTCACGTCCCCTGTGGGGTAATTTCCTGTAAAACACGCCGAACAAAAATGTTCGATCTCATCATTGCCTTCCCGCGCTCCTTCTTTGAGATCTTTGAGATCCTGGTAAAGGAGGAAATCCGCGCCGATAGCGCCTTGAATCTCTTTGACGGTCCGCTTCTTGGCGATGAATTCTTTGCGTGTGGACATATCGATTCCATAAACACAAGGATGCCTGAGGGGCGGAGAGTACGAAGCCATGTAAACCTTTTTTGCGCCCGCTGTTCGAGCAATGGAGATGATGCTCCGCGATGTATTGCCCCGTACGATAGAATCATCGACAAGAAGAACGTTTTTCCCTTCGAATTCGATCTGGATCGGGTTGAGCTTCATGCGTACCGATTCGCCCCGTCCCGAATCGCGGGGCATGATAAACGTCCTGCCGATATACCGGTTTTTGACCAGAGCTTCGCGGTAGGGAATATCAAGAGCGTTTGCCATGGCCAGGGCCGCCGTAGTTGCCGATTCGGGGACCGGTATAACGACATCCGGCCGGGGTCCGGCTCTTTTCCAGTTCTCGGCCAACCTTTCACCGAGCCGCTTACGTGTTTTATAAACGGATATTTTATCTATAAACGAATCGGGGCGGGCAAAGTAGACCCATTCAAAGATGCACGGAGTGTGCCTTTTCGAGATGATATGCTTTCTGTGAATTATTCCGCTCTTCTCGATAAAGACCGCTTCTCCGGGCTTCAGGTTGTATGTTTCGTGATAATCGAGCAAATCGAGGACAACGCTTTCCGAGGCAATACAGTACGATTTTCCATTCTCTCCTTCTCGCACCCCCATGATGATCGGCTTGATGCCCTGTGGGTCCCGGAAGGCAAACATCCCGCGGCCTGCAAGCATCCCCGCCACGGAATAGGCGCCTTTTGCCCTCATAAAAACCGACTCGGTCGCTTTGAAAAAATCTTCCGGCTCCAGATGCTCTCCGTTTTGCTTGAGAAGCTCGTCTCCCAACAAACAGAGAAGCCCCTCAACATCACAGTCGGAATTGATATGGATCCGTCGAACCTTTCGGAAGTGTTTTTTCAAGGTTAAAAAATTGGTGACATTGCCGTTGTGGGCCATGCCGATGCCGAAGGGTGTTCCCGTCCAAAAAGGCTGAGCATCCTCCCATGATCCCAACCCGACCGTGGGATAACGCACGTGGCCGATTCCCATGCCGCCCTGAAGGATTTCCGCTTCGCCGGTCCGAAACACATCGCGAACAAAACCCGGACCCTTGACGAGATGATACCGATTTGAATAAGTCAGCATGCCGGCGGCATCTTGACCTCTATGCTGAATTGCCAACAGCCCCCGGTAGAGGCTTTCAAAAACAGGATCATCGCCCTGGTTGATGATTCCAATTATGCCGCACATCGAAGGATCACCACAAAATTATTGGCTTACGCCACAAAATCTCCAAGGGCTGCGCTTCAAAATCGTCACACCGAGAACCGCCCAGACGGCAATTATAGCGCATCCTCCACAGCCCTTACAACAATCCCACGGCCTCGAACAAAAGAAAAGAGCAGTGGATGCCGGTTGGCTCTGAATAAGCCGATCCATAATCCTTTTCTCTTGACCGGAACACCATGAAGACGTTTTATTCTTTCGTTCTTATTCCCGGAAACCCAAAAAAGGATAATGAAATGCGCTGCAGTAAAGTCTTTTCCCTGGCCATCGTTTTTCTTTTTACCGTCTCTTTCTCTGCCTTTTCACAGAGCCCGGTCGGCCCGATTCAAGCCAAAAAGAGCAAAACGGGCAATTCCGCGGCCGTCAACGCATTGATAAAAGCAGAGCAAAAAATCTATTCCCCTCTCAACAACGGACTCAAGACCCTCTCTTTCGACATGCCGGTCAAGTTTCCGTCCATGACCTTGGGGCATATTTCCTACCACTTTCAGGCGCCGAACAAGGCGAACTTCAAGGTTCATTTCAAAGAAAGAATAGATAAAGCCGGGCCGGTTAAAGCCTCTTTCCTTGCAAACAAATACGTCCGGCTCTGGGATGATATCGGACGGCAGCTCGGCCGGCCCCTGTTTTTCTTCCTGGATCAATGCATGGTGACTTTTGCCGAAGAGGGGAAAGAGAATCGGATCCTCTTAACACCCCTGAAGGGAACCGAGTTGGCCAAATCGACGAAGGAGATCCTGTGTGCAATCAATGCCGAGGGTTTTATCGAAAGCATTAGCAAAACACCGCTCCGGGGTGGGCCCGAGACCAGGAAGTACACATACAAGAAATACAAAGAAAGCGATCTTTCCCTCGTAGAGACCGTCGTCAAGCAAGTCGAAAGCTTCTTGGGCAAACAAGAAATCCGTCAAACATACTGCTATCATGAAATCGGAGGGATCCCTCTCGTAAAATATTTCTCCATCAAAATAAACAATGACGAATCGAAATTCGGCTACACGAACTTCAAGGTCAATGAAGAGATCGATCCCGCGGCCTTCAAAGATGAAAACACCGATGAAAAGGATGTTGGGGGGGGAAATCGAGACAGTGCCGTGGATTCGGCGGGCGGAGATAGCTGAGATCTACATAAAAACAATCTCGTCCTTCCTGTAAATCCTCTCGCAATAATGGCAGGCCACCCTGACCGGATTTCTGCCGAGGACGATGAATATCGTCTCCATGTCGTAATGATTGGTCACACAGGACGGGTTCGAACACTTGACCAAGCCCCTGACGCGGTCCGGCAATTCAGGGGTTGTTTTTTCGACCACTTTGAACTCGCGGATGATGGAGATCGTTGCTTCCGGAGAAAGAAGGGCGACTTTGCTCATTTCATCCTGGTTCAGCTCTCTTTTCTCGATCTTGATGATACCCTTTGCGCTGTGCTTTTTGCTTTCCAGGTTCAGACCTATCAGGACAACGCCCTCTTCGCCGACACCGAGCGTCTGAACAACCTGGAGCGCCGTTCCCGGGGCAAGGTGGTCGATGACGGTTCCTTCGCGCAGGGCCGTGACTTTGATCTCTTTCTTTTCAACCATCGATCACTCCCATTACAAGAACTAGAAGGGCCATCCT
>CAZWHE010000131.1:0-9320 GCA_964633825.1 uncultured Phycisphaerales bacterium
CCGTTCAAGCCCAAACCAAAGCCCTGATATGCATAAGTCGAATAATACGAGCGTTCTAGAACAACACAACATCCCCGGTCCAGAGCAGGAACGATCTTGTCGGAAAAAAGCTGGGCCCTGGAAGCCATGTAGAGAAAAACTTCCGCGCAGGGAGAAATTTCGAGCTTTTTCTCGCCTGAGGCCTGAAGAAGTATTGTGCGAATCTCCTCTCCCAAGCGCGTCGAGCCCGGTTCCCTGAGATGGAGAACGGTCCGGCCCGAATCCCGGATCATCTTGCAGAGCCGATCGGCCTGGGTCGTTTTGCCCGTTCCGTCGCATCCTTCGATAATGATGAATAAACCTTTCATAGAAAGCACATTCTATAAAAGGAGGAGTGCTGCCACCACCCTTCTGAACCTGAATTTCTTGCCAAAGAAAAGATTTGGCCGGTTTTAACCGAACAACTGTTCGAATTCTCTGTGGAAAAGGTGTTGAAAGCCTCAATTGTCACGAATCAGAGCCTTTCAGAATGGCTGTATATCCTAATAATTACCAAAGTGTTACAGCCATAAATTAATCTTGAAATCGCAAAGGCCGGTCCAGTCCGGCTTTCAGGACATGTGGATAAAATGTGGATGAGACAACGGGAAAAGTGTGCGAAACAAAGCGCTTAGAAAAGGTAACGCTGTCCCCCTTCGATTTCAGACTGAAGCTCGAGAACCATTTTGTTGAATTCCGCGTCATCTTTCCGGCGCATGTCCACTTTCCTCTTTGCATAAGGAACAATGGAAGGTGATATATCGCCCAGCCACCTGCAGATTCGTCTCGAAGAGGTCTTGAGATGTGTCGCCGCGAGATAAATAACGAGGTAGCGAGCTTCGACAGCTTTCCTGATCTTGCAATTTGACGCGATCTGGTCCCGGGCAACGCCCTTCACTTTTGCTACGATATCGATGACCTGTTCGACTCCGTCTTCTCCACCCGTTCCGGTGCTGTATTCGGGGAAATGCTCCTTAAAGAAAGCCGCTGTCGGGATCTCGTTTTTACTGACGGCAAGGGAAACGGTCCTTTCGATCAAAGCGAGCTTCTCTTCGATCCCGATGGAAGAAATATTGGCAACAGCCTCGACAAGCGTGGGAGGCACCGTGATTTTCCCTTCCTTGAGCTTGTGGGAAAGAATTTCGGTCATAGACGCCATGCTGTATCCAAATATGGATATCACCATTCCGGAAAGAAGGAACGACGCCAGAGAATCCTCGAACATTTCGATGTCGCGAGGATGATGCCTCGAAGAGATGACAACCTGCCTCTGCCTCTCGACCAGGTATTTCAGGATAGAAAGAAGCTCGAGCTGTGTTTTCACCTTCCCCCTGAGCCGATGAACTTCTTCGAGGACAAGAAGGTCCGATCTCAAAATCCCTCCGCGGAACCGAACCCTGTTTCCCACACGGGCCGCGGCATTGAATTCCCTGGCAAAACGGAGCGCGTCCATCACCCGCACTTCGGAATAATAAGGCGTCCTTTTAGCCCGGACGATAAAAGACTTGATCAGGTGGGTTTTCCCGATGCCGATCGGGCCATAGAAGTAGAGAGGATTGAAAGTGCTGGCCGGTGCGTCTCGCAGTGTTTTGTCGAATGCCGAACAGGCCACTCTGTTCTCGGGCCGCACAACGAACAGGCCTTGATTATCCTGTTTCCTTGAAGCCTGGGCCGCGACACCGTCGGGGGATGATTGCGAACCCCTTTTCCGGCCGTCCTTCATCTCGGTCATCAAGCGGTACATGTACCCGTCGATCTTCACAAGGACACTGACGGAGCTCCCCGTAATCTCCTGGAAAATATCTTCGATGTCGCCCACGTACTTCTTCTCGAGCCATTCCTTGACAAAGAAATTGGGGACGCCGAGGATGAAAACACCCCGCGTAAAACTCAGGGGGCGGGTATGCTTGAACCAGAGATCCATGAGGGCATTGCCGTGCCTGCGGGCGAAACCCTCCCTGACCTGGTTCCAGATATGTGTTGTTAGTGTATTCAAGCTCCGCTCCCGACTGAACGAAAACCGATAGTAAGCCGATCAGGTCCTCCAGTCAATGCCTGATATCAGCGGAGTTTTTCAAGAAGGCTCTTGGCGGCGCCGTGGTCCGGTTTGCAGGAGAGAGCTTTTTCGGCTGCTTCCCTTGCCTCATCGATTCTGCCGAGATCAGCGAGAATCGCGGCGCGGGCCGCATGAACATCAGCCAGGCTGTCATAGTCTTCCGCAGCAGTTCCTTCTTCCTTCGGATCATTTTCGAGAACGGGCCGGACCAAGAGCGCTACATCGAGCGCCTCGAGCGCCTCATCACTCTTTCCCAGGTCGTGGAGGATTTTTCCCAGTTCGAGATGGAGCGATCGGATAAAAGGATCGATCTCTATCGCTTCCCTGAACAAGAGCGCAGCCCTGGACAAGCGGCCTTCCCGGCGATAATGCCCGGCAAGGCTCAATCTGCTCTCAAAATCCTGTTCCGAGAGCCTCGTGTAACGCCAGAGCCACTCGAGCGCCTGCTCCGGATCGCCTTTCATCATATTGACGGAAACGAGGTGAAGATAGGGAGTTTCCGGCCCCGTAAACCCGGGAAAACAGTCGAGGGCTTTTTCAAAAAAAACAACGGATTCATCGATCTCGCCCTTGTCCCGGCAGATGATCCCAAGGTGGTTGAAAACATGAAAATCCTCACCCCCTTTTTCGAGACCCCGGCGGTAATAATCTTCGGCCTGTTCCGTCCGCCCGCTGGAAAAGGCGATCTCACCCGAAAGAAACAATCCCTCCACATTCTGCGGATCGATTTCGAGAAGGCGGCCGAGATGACGCCGGGCGTCCACATCCTTTCCCAGCCTGAAGCAGGACCAGGCGGCCCGTGCAAGGAGGGCGGTATCGTCCGGTGATTTTTTTACTTTTCTCGCCAGAGAGCGGTTCCGGGCTCTCGTGGAGTCAGGATGTATTTTGATCCTGTTGACAAATGTCACTTCGATCCACTTCTCGAAGGCATCGTTCAGCTCGGACATTGTCATCGATGTGGTTTCCAACATCACGGCATCGGTATCCGCTTCCCGGGCATATGCCCGCAGCATATCGAGGACGGTCTCCCAACCGAATGTCTCAACGATATATTTGACGAAAAGCCCGGCCTGGAAATAAGCGAAGAGCACACGGGGGCTCATGAACGCGGCGTTGAATTTTTCGAGCGGAATCAAGGCGTCATTGTAATAAGCGTTGATGAGATCGAGCTCCATCCCGCGGCCCCAGGTTTCGCGGGCTTGACCTTCTTCGAAAACGGAAATACCTTCGGAAAGCCACCTGGGGATCCGGTAGTTGGACATTTCAAGCGTGAATATGTGCGCTATCTCGTGATGGAGTGTGCTTGCCCAGACGAAATTTTTCCTGAATCCCTGAGCCCTCGGGGAGAGAAGAGTCACTACGTTTCCGAAACACGCTCCCAGGGCTCCGAACCCGGTGAATCCCACTGTTCGTACGGCAAAATCGTCATGACTGGAAAAGAGCTCGACAAGCACGGGGGTCCGGGGTGTGAATCCGAATTTCTTTTCGAAAAGCCGCCAGCTTCTTTCGAAATACCGACCGAAACAGCTCTCCATCACGGCCCATTCCTCGACATCGAGAGAGAAAAGCGCCGCCCCCTTCCGGGCTTTCCTGTACCCTTTGAGCTCGTCGAGAATCTTGAGCATGTTGTGGCGCCATGGATACTCGAAGGGATCGATTAAGACCGATTGTTTGAGGGCTTCTTCCGCCTCCCTCTCGAGCCCGAGGTTGGCGCAGGCCCGGCCGAGATAAATCCAGGCGTCGGGAAAACCGGGATCAACATCGTTGCATTTCTTGAAATAGTCCCGAGCCTCACGAAACCTGTAGTGGTAAAGAAGGCATTCGCCCACAATGGAATAGGCTTCTCCGAAAAAGGAATCTCTCTTGATTGCAGACTCGATATTTTCCGCTGATCCTTCCTTATCTCCCAGAAGAAGCAGGCACGCCCCTTTCCAGGCCAGCAGGTGTTTTTGAGAGGGGTTCCGGGCGAGGCCTTTTTCGACGATCGCCAGGGCCCGGGCGGCTTCACCCCTGCGCACGAGCATCCCGGCCTTGAATGAGAGGGCGCCGGCGTGATGGGCGTTCACCAAAAGAGCCTGGTCACACCTCGTCATGGCCGCGGCGAAATGATTTCCATAGAGACGGGTCCTGGCGAGGCCGATAAGGGCGTCGGGATGATTGGGATTGACATTGAGCACCCTGTTGAAAGCCCCGAGCGCTCTGTTCCCGGAATCGATTCGTGTTCGACAATAGAGCTCCCCGAGAAGGAGATATCCTTCGTACCGATCGGCATCTCTGAGGCGACTCTCCTCCCCCCCCTCGCCGCCGGTTCCGGAGCCGCTCTCGAAATCGTCTATGGCGTACAAGGCGGCTCTTGAGGCATTCTCGAGATCTCCCAGGATCAGATAGAGTCTCGCTGTTTCGAGTTTTTCATCCCCACCGAGATCGTTGAAATCTTTCAATGCAACGGAGCTGCGAGCCAGGTCGTGCGCCTTATCGCGCAATCCCATTTCCCGGAGAAGGGCGGCCAGGGCGGCTCGGACCGCCAGCGAATCTTTCGAGATCGACAGAGCACGCTCAAGGATTTTCCTGGCTCCCGTTGAATCTCCTTTTGCAGAGAGGGCATGGGTCAACAGCAGAGCGGATCGAGGATCTTCCGGTTCGATCTGCAGCCAATGGCCTGCCAGCTCTTCGGCTCTTTCCCGATTGCCACGCATCAGCTCCATGCGGCCGAGCGCTTCGAGCGCTTGAATGGAATCCGGATTCTCTTCGAGGTATTCGTTCAGATCCCGTGCCGCTTCCCTGAACTTTCCCGTGTAAGCCGCACGAACGGCCTGATCGAGGGACTCGACGTCTTCGAGGCCGGGATTGGACAGAAGCAGCAGCAGGCCCAGCGTCGATGCGATCATAACGCAGACTCACCTTCCCTTGGAGTTCAACCAACTGCTGTTCAAGCATTCAAGACGCCGGACAGCCTTCTCGACCTGAACGAGGGGAGGAACCAGCGCGAACCGAAGATAGCCGGAGCCGGGGTTGGCGCCGTCTGCCAGGATTTCGGCCAGCCACTCCCCGGGCGTACAGATCAGGGCGGTGTCAGGCGCGGCAAGACGCTTCGCAGCTTCGATACCCGTCAAGCCTCGGGGAGCTCTTTGCCAAACATAGAGCCCGGCTTCGGGACAGGAGCGCGGAAAGCCGGCGCATGTCAGGGCATTGACAAGGAGATCCCTCTTCCTCTCGTACTCCTCCCGCATGGCGATCACGTGCGATTCGTCACCCAAGGCGGCCACAGCCGCGTCCTGAATAAAGTCCGGGGTTCCGGAGTCGATGTTGGTCTTCACCTTGCGAAACACGGCTATGGCGTCGCGATCCCCGGCCACCCAGCCGCAGCGGTAGCCTGTCATGGCCGATCTCTTGGAGAGGGAAAAGAAAGCAAGAACATTCTCACGGGCGTGCTTAAGAACAGTCGTCGGAATCCGATCGAAATAGATCTCGGAATAGGCCTCGTCGGAACAGAGCAGGATGCCGTACTCCCGGCAGAATGCCGCGATATCGCCGAGGGCTCGGGGAGGGATGATCTTCCCTGTCGGCGCGTTGGGGTGGCAGATCCAAAAAACCTTTGCCCGGCTCGCCAGATCGGACGGGATATCATCGAGATTGGGAAGGAAATCTCCCTCCTTGGTGAGCGGGTAATACCAGTTCTCGCCCTCTGCAAAAGTGCATCCCCTTGAGTATGGCGGATACCCTGGAGAGGGGCTGATCACAATATCTCCGGGATTGACGAAACCCTCGTGCAGGTTGAACACCGCTTCTTTGGAGCCGATCGTAGCCGTAACCTCGGTTTCAGGATCGAGTGTAAGACCGTATCGCCTTTTCATCCAGTCCGCGGCGGCGTTGCGAAAAACCGCGCTGCCGATATACGAGGGATATCCCGAAGATTTTCGTCCTTCCAAAGCAGCGGCCGCGGCCCGCCGTATCAAGGGCGGAGTCGACACCAGAGGATCTCCCACACCGAAATCAACGAGATCGACACCTTCTTTTCGAAGTCGTTTGACGACCTCGTCCATCTCTGCAAAGGCATATGCGCCGAGATGAGACACACGTTGAGATGGATCGATCGGCATGCGAGCCTTCCGCTTCAATCGGGCTGCGAAAAGGCCCAATTAGAATGGACATTCCTCGTCCAGCTGCTGTCCGGCAGAATCGCTTCCGCTCTCGGAAACACCCGGTTCGACGGTGTTTCGCCCGGAGCCGGCTCCCAAATCCGCGGGAGCTTGCGCTCCCAAATCCGCGGGAGTTTTCGCTCCCAAATCCGCGGGAGCTTGCGCTCCCAAATCCGCGGGAGCGGCCCGCCTCATTCCTGCATCCTGCCCGCTATCGAGAAACTGCACGGTATTCGCAACCACGGAAATTTTGCTGCGTCTCTGTCCGTCCTTGTTCTCCCACTGGTCGAATTTGAGATAGCCTTCGATAAAAACCTGGCGGCCTTTTCGCAGATAGTTATTGACCGTTTCCCCCAGTTTTCCCCATGCGCTCACATCGAGAAAACATGTGTCCTCTTTTCTTTCTCCGTCTTGAGTATTGTAGTAACGATTGACGGCCAGCCCGAAATCAGCCACAGCCGCTCCGGAAGGTGTATATTTAAGCGCCGGATCCCGCGTCAGGCGCCCGATAAACATGACTTTGTTCAAATTCGCCATTTTTCCTCCTCATCCGTTTGAGACTTTTGAAAAGTACGATATCATAACTATATCATTCTGCAGGTCCGAATCAAAGTTTCGGGCCTTGCGTGTTAAGGAATCTTCATAATTTGTAGAAACACTATTATTTGCAAGCACATCTTTTGCCGATATATTAGTATTCCGCTGGTAAAGCAAGAACTCGGACTCTTTCAGGCGGATGGATCAACTTACGTTATTTCTTCTTCTGTGCAGGACTATACTATGACCCAAGAATCTAAAAAAATGGACAAACGGAAAGCGCAACGTGTTGTTACCACAGGGCCTATCACAATAGCTGAATTCGAAGACGGCCAATCAGCGGTCCTCAAGAACATCAGCCGGAATGGACTCTGCTGCGTCTCTCCGATCTTGATTCCGGAAATGACCCAGGTCGCACTCGCCATCCGATTGCCCGCGCTGCCCGAAGAGGATGAAGATTATTATCTGATCAAATGTAAGGGAGCCGTGGTCCGCTGCGATCCGGTTATAAAAAGCAATTCCATACCCAAATGGGAAGTCGGTATTTTCTTTACCACAATGGAAAGCGATACGATCGAGCTCCTGGAGAAATATATCGCTATCCGTTCAAACGAACCCGAAGAGTAGGACGTGACCGGTTTATAGAGGTTACTCTCTCTCCCTTTTGCGGTTTTCTTTTTTCCTGAATCCAACGACACGCGAGATTCCGGCTAGATCCTTCCTGTTCAGAGCTATATCGAATCCCATCTCCCGACCGACGCCGGCCGCTTCTTCCGCCATCCCCAAGCCCACTTCGAACAGAAACATTCCCCCTTGTACGAGAAGACCACCCGCCCCCTCCATCAGCTTCCGGTAATGACGCCAGGGATCTCCCGAAGGAGTCAAGAGAGCCTCCCGCGGTTCGAAACGAAGAACCGCTGATTCAATCTCCAGATCTTCATCAGGATCGATATAGGGTGGATTGCAGACAATGGAGTGAAAACCCTCGTCAGGCTTCATACGGCGAAGAGGCTCTGCGAGATCACCCTCGAGAAAATCCACCCTTTCCCATACTCCATGGCGCCGGGCGTTCTTCTCGGCAACGGCCAGGGCGTCTCGCGATATATCCGTCGCCACAAGACGAAGCTCTTTCTTGAGAGAGGAGAGGGTCACGGCGATACAACCCGACCCCGTTCCCACATCGGCTATGACGCTTCCCTTCCCGTCCCCATCGATTTGGTCCAGCGCGGCCTGGACAAGCTCTTCCGTCTCGGGACGCGGAATCAGGACGGCTGGGGAAACAATAAAGTCGAGCGAGAAGAATTCTTTTCTGCCCGTTATATACGCCGTCGGTTCTCCGCGGATTCTTCTCTTGCAGAATTCCCGAAAAGTCCCGACTTCGCCGTCATCCAGGGGATCGCGGAAACGGGTATAGAGCCCCACCCGGTCGATGGAAAGCGAATGCGCAAGGAGCAGTTCCGCTTCCAGCCTGGGCGACGGGATGCCTTTTTGCTCGAGGAAGTTGCCTGCTTCCCGGAGAAGATCGCCGATTTGCCACATATCCCGATCCAAAAGAATAGGGCCCGGATCATAAAACCGGGCCCCGCGTAACTTCCTTGCAGCTAAGCAGTCCGGAAGAGATCCGGAAAGAGAGGCTACTTGCTCCGTCTCTTGCCGCGGTTCTCTGCCTTGCCATTATCTTTTTCTTTTTTCTTGTCCTTCTTCTTGTCTTTCTTTTTTTCCTTCTTCTCTTTCTTTTTGTCTTTCTTCTTGTCCCGGCTCTTTTTCTTTTCTTCCTTCTTTTTCCTCTCTCTGCTCTTGCTCTTACCGCGGGCTTTTCCTTTTTCTTCCGCCTTGCCTCCGCCGGTCAGAGCGGTGAAGAGAGAAACGATGAAAGTCACGACGACAATCGTAGAGCCGATCAGAATGAGGAAGGATCCCGAACCGATCTGTTCGACCAGGGCTTTATATGTATCCCCCTTGAATACGTCGCCGAACGCGAAACCCCTCATCTCGCCTTCGTCATCCAGGAAAGTCAGGCCGCCGATTGCCGTGATGGTCGTCCACCATGTAGAGATCGCCGGAATGAACATGAGAAAGACCGGCGAGAAGATCATGCGTTTCGAATAAATACTGAACGCCATGGCCGCAACCAGGAGAAGCGAGAAGACGAGGTAAAGAGAACCTAATAATGTTTGATAGGCCGGAACAAGCGGGAGCCCTTCTCCCTGGAAGAAGGGAAGAAGCGAACCGACAAACACGATAATCCCGCCCCACAGAAGACAGTAAAGCTGCTTGAAAACGTTCCCTTCGAAGACGTGAACCACATGTCCGCAATGCTTGCACGCGACAGCGTCGGCCAAGATCGTTTCCCTGCAGAAGAGGCAGTACTTCACCATGACCTGGCGCGCCGTGTCTTCCTCCTCTTTGATCCTGAGCTCAGCCGGTCCCGTTCTCACTCTTGACCTCTTTCCAAAGGCCGAAATTTCGACAGGAGCAGCTTTGCTTTCTTCGTTGGCTTGCTCCGGGATTGCGACAGAGTCTTTGTCGGCATATGCGTCGATTTTGAGATCCTCGTCGGCGTTTTCGAC
>CAZWHE010000131.1:9420-11400 GCA_964633825.1 uncultured Phycisphaerales bacterium
GTCCTCGTCGGCGTTTTCGACGTCCTCGTCGGCGTTTTCGACGTCCTCGTCGGCGTTTTCGACGTCCTCGTCGGCGGATTCAATACTGTCGATGGCCTCTAAGGCCGGCTCTTCGGTTCCGAGCTCGGTTTCGTCGAAATCGAGCTTGAAATCTTCCTCATCCAATGTCTGTTCTTTAGAAGGCTTCCGGCTCGATGTTTCTGAATCACCTGAGAGATCGAGGAGCTCCTCTTCGACAAACCCGGCTTCTTCAGAGAGTTCCTCTCCACCCTTTTCGGGCTTTTCCGGATCGAGTTCTTCAAATTCAAACGGTTTTTCGGAATCCATAGAGGACCCTCCTTCAATTACCAGAGAAGCGAAGATTTTAAGGATTTTAAAAAAATGAGCAAAAAGAAAAGCCGGAACCCAATCCGGGTCGGAACCCAATCCGGGTTAAAGGAATTTGATTTTCTCTTCGGTCTCCCACTTTGTCAGATCTTCGACCATATTATTGAGATTACCGTTGATAATCATTTCCAATGAATAGTTGGTTTTTATCCGATGATCAGTGATTCTGTTCTGTGGATAATTATAGGTACGGATCCTCATATTTCGGTCGCCCGAACCGATTTGACTCTTCCTCTCATCGGCCCGTTCCTTCTTTCTTTGCGACATCTCGATGTCATAGAGCCGGGCTTTCAGAATACGCAGCGCCTTGGCTTTGTTCTTGTGCTGCGAAGATTCATCCTGACACTGAACGATCAGCCCCGTCGGCATATGTGTGATGCGGATAGCGGATGAAACCTTGTTGACATTTTGGCCGCCGGGACCGCTGGAGCGATATGTGTCGATCTTGAGGTCGGATTCGTGGAAATCGATCTCCACATCTTCGCCTTCGGGAAGAACGGCCACAGTGGCCGCCGAGGTGTGAATCCGACCCTGGGATTCCGTCGTTGGAACGCGCTGTACCCTGTGACCGCCGCTTTCGAAACGGAAACGGCTCCAGCAATCCTTCCCTGAAACCGAAAAAATCAGCTCCTTGAATCCTCCCACTTCCGATGGGGACGACGACAGGATCTCGACTTTAAGACCATTATTATCAGCGAACTTCTGATAGATCTTGAAAAGATCGGAAGCAAACAGGCTCGCCTCATCTCCACCTGTTCCGGCTCTGATTTCGATGATCAGGTTTTTTCCGGTATATTCGTCGTCCTGGATCATCAAGCCGCGGAGACGCTCAAGGAGTGATTCTTCTTTTTTTTGCAGCTCTTCGAGTTCTTCACGAGCCAGGAAAACGAGCTCTGCGTCCTGCTCACCGGAAATGATCTCCTCGGCCTCTCTTTTCCTGCCCAGAAGCGCTTCATATTCCCGGTACGTTTCCACCTTCCTGGAGATATTGCCCATCTCTTTGAGAGTCCGGGCATACTCGGCATTATTGGCGATAAACTCCGGATCCTGGATCTTCTGTTCGAGTTCCTCGTAATAGAGGCTGAGTTCTTTCAGCTTATCCAGCATTGTTCAGCAGGATAGACTCCCGGTCACTCCTCTCCCTTCAGGTTGTACTTCCTGAGGAATTTTTCGACCCGTCCTGCCGTATCCACGAATTTCTGCTTACCCGTGTAGAAAGGATGACAGTTCGAGCAGATCTCGACATTGATCTTTTTGCGGGTGGAACGTGTCTCGAAAGTGTTTCCGCAACCGCAAGTTACGATACAGTCAAACGTTTCAGGATGAATACCCTTCTTCATCTTTTAACCTCCTCATCCAATGGATGTTATTGATCGGTCCGACCCTGGAAGAAAGAGATGGTTGTTTCCAATACAGTTTTTAAACCAGAATGTAAACGTATTATTATATCAGTGGTTCAGAGAAAAGCAACATATACATATTTATTGAGGTTTTTTTTTCGTTCCTTTCCCTTTTCGTCAGCGGGCCGAAAGCCCGGTAATTTTCTGCGTGAGCGGGATGAGATCGCCCGCCTCGAGGCCGTGTTTGGAAAAC
>CAZWHE010000132.1:0-11348 GCA_964633825.1 uncultured Phycisphaerales bacterium
CATCACTTTGGCCATGCTCTTCTTCGTCGGGCTGACCGATAAAATCGGCGTCCGTCTCTCTCTCATCATTTCACTCGCCGTCATGGCTGTGGGAAGGGGGATCGTGGCTCTTTCGGACACGATCTCCCTCGAAAAGGGCCTCGACAGCCCCATGTTCTACATGATGTGCGGCGGGCTCCTCCTCATGGTCGCGGCCTACGGCCTTTACCAGCCCGCCGCTTATGCCGGGGTCAAGAGATACACCAATCCCAAGACAGCCGCCATGGGGTACGCCATGGTCTATGGTCTCATGAACCTCGGCGCTTTCTTCTTCGGCATGATGTCCCCCCCGGTGCGCAAGGCCTGCGAAGGGACATTGCCGCCTAACGGCCTGGCCGGCGTCTTCTGGGTTCTGACTTTTTTAACCTTTGCCGGGTCCCTCTTGACCTTCTTTCTCCTCACCAGAAAGACGGACAGGGAGGCTGTCGAAAAGGTGGCGCGCGAAACGGATGAGATGAAAAAGGCCGGCGAGGAAGAGGAGCCGGCCCAAAATGCAGAAGAGGCGCCCCGCATCAACAACGCCCCTTTCTTCTCGTGGTTGACTGCCGGCCTGGCCCTTCTCGCTTTTCTCATCTTCCGGGTCGTGGGGTGGATAACTCTGGAACCGAAGCCTCTCTCTTTCGTCCTTTTCGGCCGGAACCGCGAGTGCGACCTCATCACAAGCGTCACGGTGGGCCTGCTCGTGTTGGTCGTTCTCTGGGCGATCTGGGAGTACTTGAAACAAAGACCCGATCACCCTTTCCGGAACGGGAAGTTCCTTTTCTTCATCTTCATTCTCATCCCTGTCCAGACCCTCTTCGCTCACAACTGGTTGACCATTCCCTACTACATGGACAGGGCCTTCGCGGGAACGGCTGTGAGCGATTATTTCGAGTTCTTTTCGAACCTGAACCCAATCATGATCTTCGTGTTCGCTCCCCTCATCGCCGGTTTCACGGCGCGTGCCGATATTTATAAGATGATGATACTCGGCAGCTTCGTCATGGCCGTGCCGACCTTTCTTCTCGCCATCGGCCCCAACGTGGTGATATTCCTCGTTTACGTTCTCATCATGTCCGTGGGCGAGGCGATGTGGCAGCCCCGCTTCCTCCAGTGGATCGCCGAGATCGCCCCGAAAGGAAAGACGGGCGCCTACATGGGGATCGGCCAGTTCCCGTGGTTCCTGACCAAGATGCTCACTTCTCTCTACTCGGGATGGTTCATCAAGAATTACTGTCCCGCCCCGGAATCGGGCCTGGAGATGCGGACAGGAGAGATGTGGTTCTACTATGCCCTGATCGCCATGATATCGCCCGTTGCCCTTATCCTGGCAGCGAAGTGGATGAGGAAGGGGATGAAGCAGGCCTGACCGGCTGCGTGGTTGCGAAGGAGAATGATATGGCTTCTCGAGAAAAACGATTCAAAAAGAATGGGGAGCAACCTCTTTCGAGGCGCGAGCTCCTCAAGGCCGGGGCCGCCCTTTCTCTCGCAGGGCTGGCGCCGTCTTCGTGCCTCTCGCCGGCGGGTCGGGAAAGGGAGCGCTCCCCCGGGTGCGCCGTGCTGGCTTCCACATGGAATTTCGGAATGAAAGCCAACCAAACGGGGCTCGGCGTTCTCCAAGAGGGCGGGTCCTCGCTCGACGCGGTGGAAGCGGGCGTGCGGGTCGTCGAGGCGGACCCGGAAACAACCAGCGTCGGCTGCGGCGGTCTTCCCAACAGCGCCGGCGTGGTGCAGCTCGACGCCTCGGTCATGAACGGCTCCGACCTGCGCTGCGGCGGCGTGGCCGCCGTCGAGGAGATCATGCACCCTGTCTCGGTGGCCAGAGCGGTGATGGAAAAAACGCCCCACGTCCTTCTTGTGGGGAAGGGGGCGCAGGAGTTCGCCCTCTCCCAGGGTCACAAGCGCCAAAACCTCCTCACCGGCAAGGCGATGAAAATATGGAATAAGTGGAAAGCGAATAAACGCCGAAAGCCCGACGACCACGACACGATCGGCATGATCGCTCTCGATGCGCGGGGCCGTCTCGCCGCCGCCGTGACCACGAGCGGGCTCGGTTTCAAGCTCCCGGGGCGGGTGGGGGATTCGCCCCTCGTGGGGTGCGGCCTCTATGCCGACAACGAAGCCGGGGCCTGCGTCTCCACGGGCGTGGGCGAGGAAGCGATCCGCGTGCTCGGCTCCTTTCTCACCGTTGAAACGATGCGCCGCGGCGCCGATCCGCTCTCGGCCGTGATGGAGACCCTGAAGAGGGTCCGGAAGACGAACCCCGGCCGGGATGATTTCCAGCTCGCCTTCCTGGCCATGACGCCCCGAGGCGAGGTGGAGGGAGGCGCGCTCCGGAAGGGATTTTGCTATGCCCTCACCGATTCGGCCGGACGGCATGAGCTCGTTGACGGAGAAGTGCTTTGAGAGGCGGCGGCATCATCGTTCTGTTCATCGGTCTGTTTCTTTCCGGGTGCTCGGCCCTGGACGAGGCGGACACCAAGCTCCTTGCCGGCCCCATTCCTCACAGAAGCATGATGCCCCTCTCTCTGATCTTTCCCCACCCGCGGCCCGAGAGATCATCCGTCCTTTCCCGGGGAACGGTGGAGGCGGGCCTCCACTCCACTTATTCGTCCATCTTCGTCTCCAAAACCAAGAGAGGCGAGACCGTTCTCGTGGACGGCGAGTTCCAGAGAACGGCCCTCACCCTGCGCTGCGGGCTGGGGCGGCGGGTGGAGATCAATGCCGAGATCCCATTCCTGCGATACACCCACGGGTTTCTCGACGACTTCATCGAGAACTGGCACGACTTCTTCGGCATGCCCCAGGGGGGGCGGGACAGGAATCCCGACGATCGTTATGCCGCGAACTACACCAACGGCGCCGGCACGTTTTTTTCGGCGCACAATCACGGGTTTCACCTGGGCGACGTTCCCCTCACGGTGAAGGTGAACCTCCTCGATCCCGATTCGGACGTGGTCGGCATGGCCCTGCGCGGGCTTGTCGAATTCCCCACGGGAAACGACTCGTCCGGTTTCGGAAACGGCAAGATGGACGCCGCCGCCGGCGCCCTCTTCGAAAAACGTTTCGAGCTCCTCACTCTCTACACCTCCGTGGATCACGCGATCCGCAGAAGCCCCTCCTCCTTCAGGGGCGGGGTTCATGCCGCACCGGTGACGCACGTGTCTTTCGCAGCCGAGGTCCCGTTCGGCAGGCGCTTCTCCCTCGTCGCCCAGACCGACTATCAGACGCGGCCGCTGAAAGGCGCTCACATGAAAGTTCTTACCCGGCCCCAGTGGTCGGGCGGGTTCGGCGGAGCGTTCCGCCTGGGAAAGCGGAGCGTGCTCCGTGTCTACTTTATCGAGGATTTCATCACGCACACCTCCCCCGATTTCACGGCCGGCGCCGAAATAAGCTGGCGCTTCTGAGAGGGGGACACAATACACGGTTACGGATTACTGCGTATTGTGTCCCCCTGCCACATGGCGCCAGGGGAGAGGCTCTTCGGCGGGGCGCTCCCTGTAGAGCTCGGTCCCGGGGTCGATGCCGGCCGCGGCGAGGGCGTCGTTCCACTTGTCGATGTCGATCATCTCCGTCCAGGCGTCGAACGCGCAGCCGCGCTTCCGTGCCTCGAGGAGCGCGTCGAAAAGCCGCCTCGAACCGCGCGCCAGAAGCCCTTCCACAAAGCTCATGCGCATGTCGTGAAACTTGAGGCGGATCTTGCGCGGGAGCTTCATGCCGAATAGGATCCCGCGCTTTTCGCGCACCTCTTCGGGCGAAGCTTGGGTCGCCCTCTCGAAAGGCGTGTGCGGCTTGGGAATGAAGGTCGAGATGGAGACGTTCACCCGCGCCGCGCTGCCCCGCGTCCTGCCGCGGAGCCCCGAGATCTTGCGGGTCAGGTAACCGATCTCGCGGACGTCCTCTTCCGTCTCGCCCGGGAGGCCGATCATGAAGTAGAGCTTCACCGTTCTCCAGCCCTGCTCGAAGGCTTTTTCCACACCCGCGATCAGGTCGTCGTTCGTGATCCTCTTGTTGATCCGCTTCCTGAGCGAATCGGTGGCCGTCTCGGGCGCCAGGGTGAGTCCCGATTTCCGCACGATGCCGGCCAGCTCGGGAAGGTGTTTCAGCCTGTGGTCCACGTGAAGCGACGGAAGGGAAAGGCCCACGTTCCGCGGCCGGAACCTCTCGTTGAGGTCGATCATCAGCGTTTCGATTCCGGGATAATCGGAGGAAGAGAGCGAGAGGAGGCCGATCTCGTCGCACCCCGTGTTGGCGTAAATCTCCTCCGCCAGGGCCGCGATCTTTTCGCGCGACCGCCGGCGCACGGGCTTTTTCACGGCGCCCGCCTGGCAGAACCGGCATCCGCGCGCGCACCCGCGCATGATCTCGATGGCGATCCGGTCGTGGACGGCGCGCACGCCCGGAAGAACGGGCGCTCTTGGAAAGTAAGCGGAGTTGAGGTCGGCGACGACGGCCGGCACGACAGGCATGGGAACGCCCTCCTCGACGGGGACGAGCGCTTTCCCCGCCGGGCTCGGGCGCTGCTCGTAGAAGGCGGGCACGTAGGCCGACGGGAAGGCCCGGGCCGCGGCCAGCAGCTTGTCGCGGCGCGGGACGCCCTCTCTCTTGAGATCGCGGAGAAGGGCGGCCGCGGCGGGGAGCGCCTCTTCGCCGTCGCCCGGGAGAAAAAGGTCGATCGCGGGTGCGAGCGGTTCGGGCGCCAGGGCCCCGCAGCCGCCGGCCGCAACGATGGGATCGCTCTCCGAACGATCGCGGCTCGAGAGCGGAATCCCGGCCAGCTCGAGCATGTAAAGGACGTTCGTATAGAGGAGCTCGTGCTGCAGGGAAAAACCGACGAGATCGAAGGACCGCAGGGGCGTCCGCGTTTCGAGAGAGAAGAGCGGAATCCCTTTTCCCTCCAGCTCCCGGGCCATGTCGGGCCAGGGCGCGAAACACCTCTCCGCGCCGTGCCAAACATCCTCGTTGAGGCGGTGGTAGAGGATGATGAGCCCGAGGTGGCTCATTCCCACCTCGTAGACATCGGGGAAGCAGAGGGCGGTCCGGAACTCCAGCCCGCCGGGGTCCTTGACCACCGAGTTCCATTCCCCTCCGATATAGCGTCCCGGAACGCTCACACGGGGGAGGAGGGAGAGGATTTTGTGCTCCGCTATCGCCATTGTTTAGCCGCGGGTGTTGCGGGCCGCTCCTTCTGCTGCCATAATTGAACGACGGGCCGCCGCCCGGCCGGACAAGCCGCCGCCCGGCCGGCAGCGGGACATTTCGTTTGTCGGCGGCTCTGCCTCATACTTTTCGAACGAGGAGATCGACATGCCTTTCTTTGTTTCCGCTTTGCTCCTGCTGCTCATCGCCGCCCCTCTCTCCGGGCAGACCGAGGTCGATCGCAAAATCATCGACATGGCCGACCGGATCGAGGAACGGGTCGCCGCGATCCGCGGGCTCGCTTTCAAGCTGCCCGTTGATAAAGGTATCTACAACAGGGACCAACTCAAAGAGTTCCTTCTGAAAAACATCAATGAAGAGCTCCCCGAAGAGAAGGTCGAGGGCTGGGAGGCCGCCCTCAAGATCTTCGGGCTCCTTCCCCCCGACGCCGATCTGAAGGAAACCTTTGTCGGCTTTCTCACGTCCCAGGTGGGCGGGTTCTACGATCCCGAGGAGAAGAGGCTCAACTGCATCACGACGAATCTCGCTTTTCTCCAGCACATGGTCATGGCCCACGAGATCCTTCACTCCCTCCAGGACCAGTACGTGAATCTCGTGGGCTATTACGAGGATGTGGAATTCAACGACGACCTCGTGGGTGCGCGCCAGGCCGTGATCGAAGGGGAGGCCCAGCACCTGACGACCTGTTACGCGAGGAAGCATTCTTTCGAGATGGCGGGCGACATGGCCGACGCGGAGGCGGGGGATTTGAGCCTCTTCATGCTCGAACAGTACGCGTCCATGCAGAGCGCGCCTCCCTACTTCATGGAGGTCATGACCTTTCCCTACGTGACGGGCGAGCAATTCATCAAGGCCGCGGTGAGGGAAGGGGGGTGGCCCATGGTGAGCGCTCTCTACAAGGAACCGCCCCGATCGACGGAACAGATCATTCACCCCGAGAAGTTTTTTAACGAGGTCGACGATCCCGTGAAGGTCGTGCTGCCGCCCATGGAAGGCGTTCTGGGAGAGAGGTACGAGAAGATCATGGAAAACACGATGGGCGAGATGCAGGTCCAGGTCCTGGTCAAGCTCACGGCCGATCCGATCCGGGCGATCCGCGCCGCGCCGGGATGGGACGGCGACACGTACGCCGTTTTCAAGTGCAGAGAGAGCGGGCGATGCTTCATGATCTGGGCGCTCACCTTCGACAGCGAAAAGGACGCGGCCGAGTTTTTCGATGCCGAAAAGAAGGGGCTCTGCAAGAAATACGAGGCGCGCGGCGGTGAAAGACTCACGACGCTGAAGACCACGTTCAGGCCTCCCCTGGCGGGATCGGTTACGTCATCCTCCTTCCGCGCGGGCGACGGGTCCCTGGCCCTGCTCGAACACCACGGAATGGACGTGATCGTTCTCGACAACTTCCCCGGAGACCGGGATCTGGTCAACAAGGCGCGCGACGCGCTGTGGGGTTTCACGCGCAGTGAGTTCGATTTCGAAAAATACAAGCCGCGGCCATACGGGGCGGAGGAGACGCGGAAAAGGGACGGTCCATATTGACGGGATGCTGAGAAAGGAATCGAAATGAAAGACCGCATCGGACAGATCCGCTCGGCGATCGGGGAAATGGGCTTCGACGGATGGCTCTTCTGCGATTTTCACAACCGCGACCATCTGGGGCTTCGCGTCCTCGGGCTCGATCCGGAGAAGATGACGACGCGGCGCTGGTATTACTTCATACCCGTCGAGGGGGAGCCGGAGAAGCTCGTGCACAAGATCGAGCCGGGCAGGCTCGATTCACTGCCCGGCGCGAAGAGAAGCTATCTCTCCTGGCAGGAGCTCCACGAAGGGTTGAAGGGGATTCTCGGAAAGGCCGGCAGGGTGGCCATGCAGTATTCGCCCATGAACGCCGTCCCTTACGTCTCTCTCGTGGACGCCGGCACGGTCGATCTCGTGCGCTCCTTCGGGGTCGAGGTGGTTTCGTCGGCCGACCTGGTCCAGATGTTCGATTCCTGCCTCGACGCGCGCGACTTCGAGATGCACCTCGAGGCGTCGCAAAAGGTTCACGCGATCCTGGACGAGGCTTTCGCTTTCATCGGTGAAAGAGTCACGGCGGGAGAGACCGTGACCGAATGGGAGACGCAGCGCCTGATCATGAAGCGGTTCGAAGAGGAGGGGCTCACCTCGGACGGCGCGCCGCCCATCGTGGCCGTGAACGAGCATTCGGGCGATCCCCATTTCGAGCCCGCCAAGGAAAACGCCTCGCCCATCGAGAGGGGCGACTTCGTTCTCATCGATCTCTGGGCGAGAAAGAACGTTCCCGGCGGGATCTATTTCGACATCACCTGGTGCGGCTGCGTGGACGGCGAGGTCTCGCCGCGCCACGAGGAGATTTTCCAGATCGTTAGGGCCGGGCGCGACGCCGGGGTCGGCCTCATCGAGGAGCGTTTCGCTGACGGGAAGCCCCTGTCGGGCTGGGAAGTGGACGACGCCGTCCGCGGCGTGATCGCCGGCGCCGGCTACGGCGATTATTTCATCCACCGCACGGGCCATTCCATCGGCACGGAGGACCACGGCACGGGAGTCAACATCGACAACCTGGAGACGAAAGACGAGCGCCGCATCCTGCGGGGGACGTGCTTTTCCATCGAGCCCGGGATCTATCTCGCCGAGTTCGGCGTGCGGAGTGAAATCGATGTTTTCGTCTCTGCCGAAGGAGAGGTCATGGTGACCGGACCGCGTCAGGAGACGCTCCGCGCGATTCTCTGATTCCCGATCTCGGTCTGATTCCCGATCGCGGTCTGATTCCCGATCGCGGGTCGAGGTTTATTTCTTCTTTTTCCTGCCGAAAAGCCGGTCGAGCTTTTCATCAAGCTTGTCTTCCAGTTTCTTTTTGCCCTCGTCGATCTTTTCCTGCGCCTTGTCTTCGAGCTCCTTCTTTTTTTCGTCCGCTTTTTCTTTGACGATTCGTGTGCCCGCCTTTTTCGCTCCTTCCGCGACAGCGGTGAGAAGCTCTTTTTCGTTGATCGAGAGGCGGGGCGACGTGTATGCGCCGATCATGTCGACGCGGAGAGCGAGGGGCGCGTCTTTCATCGTTTCGGTGAGAGCGCGGCAGAAGCTCTCGCCGTCCACGCCCAGGATCTTTTTGCCCGGCCTACGCGGCGCGAGAGCCAGGTTTTGCAGGAGGAACCCGCTTTTGCTCGTGAAACCGTCCGGCTTGAGCTCCGTCTCCGAATCGAGGCGGATCGTGCCGCCTTCGACGACCACGCTCCCCCCTTCGTTCATGTGGCCGGCCGTTCTTTCGGCCGGAATGTCGTTGAGCCGAACCTCGAGATGATGGGCCGGGTCGGGCGACGACCACTTGAGAGTCAGCTCGAGGTGGAAAGCCTCTCCGGCGGCGCCTTCCGATTCCGTGAAGAGTCTGATAACGGAATCCTTCCCGTAGAGAAGGGGATTGGATGAGAGGTTTTCGGCGCGGAGGCTCAGGCCGGTGAAGAGATCGGGCTCCTCGCCGGCGCCTTTGTCCTCCAGGAAGAGATCGAGCCCGGTAATCCTGAGATTGTTGATCACCACGGAAGGCCTTTCCTGTCCGAGCAGGTGTTCGGCATAGATGTCGCGGTAGCGTTTCTGCTCTTCGAGATCGCGCTTCTCCTTCTCCCGCCGCGCGGTCTCCGCCTCGGGCGAGCGCTCGGGGAAGAGCCAGGCCACGACTTTTTCGACGATATCCCTGCCCAGTTCCCGCTTGTCCCAGATGTCGCCCAGGTGGGAGACGCCGAAAGGCTCCTCTTTCTCCTCTTTTTCCTCTTTTTCCATCTCCTTCTTTTCTCTCCTCTTTTCACCGAGGTCGAGGTTGAAGCGGCCCTGTTCGTCCCGGGCCGCGCGGAGCACCATGCCCTCGATCGCGATTTCGTCGAACACAAAATGCCGGCGCCAGAGCTCGGCGGCGTCGAGGTCGCCCCGAAGAAGCCGGGCTTTCGAGATATCGCCTTTTTCCTCCTGATCCCGGATCCAGAGCTCGTTCAGCTCGAGGCTTCCCTTGAAAAAGGAGAGGCTCGCTTTTTCGATCGCCACGTCGGCGCCGAACGCGGCCGCCATGCCTTTTTCCATGCCGATCCGCGTCAGCGTGTTTCCCAAGAGAAATGAAAACAACCACGCAACGACCGCGAAGGAGACGAGGAGTATAACGGCGCCTTTTCGTATGGGAGATTTGCGCGTAGTCAGTGTTTTTTCGAATTCGCCCTTCTTGCCGAAGAAGACCCACGTGATGAGGCGGACCGGTCCGAACCGAGTGAATTTTTGGAAACCGCTCGATTTTTCAGACCACCGGACCACGGAAGATCTGTACTTGACGATGATGAAATAGATCAGAGGGTAGGCCGCGACCGAGACGAGGATCGTGAAGATCAGCCCGCCGGCGATCACGTAGCGGTGCAGATCGAGAAGGGCCAGGACCGGGGTGTTCACAATCGCCTGGAAGAGGCCGGAGAGAAATCCGTCGAGGGCGACACCACCGAGGGAATAACAAATCGGTACGGTAATGGGGGAGAGAACCTTGCCCAGAACCATTGCCACAAAGAAGCTGGTGAAACTGGTCCGGAGGATTACCATAACGAGGAGGAGGGCGGCCACGGCCCAGATCGATGAGAGCGGTATGCATCCGCCCAGCACACCGAGACAGAAGCCGAGGGCGATCTCGTGGGCGCTGAGACCGGACCGGAGAAGGGAGAAGATCTTTCGGATCGTCTTGAGGAGGAACATGAAAAGCTCCTTTTACCTATGGAATATGGATTTCCGAACCGCTGATTCGCGTGGCGAAAACCGGATCATATCATATTTCGGGCCGCTGATTAGGGGCTTTTGGACAAGCAGGGGCTCATGATATAATATTTCCTTTAACTTTGCTCGGTTTTCACATCCGGCAGGCCTGAACCGTTCCGATAAGGCAACGAATTAAACGGCCCGTTGGAACGCTTTTTTCCAACCCGGCCCCGGCTCAACAAAGCCGAGGTTCACAACTGGAGGCAGCGTGACTTTCATGAGCCCCATACATGAAGATTTCGTTGACCGCATCGCCGCCGATCTGAAACAGGATCGGGAGGCACTGCTCAAGACGGTGGAATTGCTCGAAGGAGGAGCGACCGTTCCATTCATTGCACGTTACCGCAAGGAAATGTGCGGTGAAATGGATGAATTCATGATCCGTGAAATCGAGTTGCGATACAAGGAGATGGCGGCTCTGAGGACACGGAAGAAGAAGATCGTGAGAACGATCGCCAAGCTCGACAAAATGACGCCCGAGCTGGAAGCCAAGATCGAGGCTTGCGAGGACAAAGCCGCTCTCGAGAACTACTACATCCCATACCGGATGAACCGCAATCCCATTTCCCTTCCCGCCAAGAACATGGGCCTCGGCCCTTATGCGGAGCGCGCTCTCGATCCCGAAGCCGATATCGCGGCAGTCATGGAAAATGCCGTGTCCGAGCTGGAGGGTGTGTCCACGCTCGAGGAGGCGCGTGAAGGAATCCGCGACATTCTGGCCGAGCTGTTCTCCGAGGATCCCGAGCTCCGCGGGCAAATCATGGAGTTGGCGCGTTCGGAAGGCCGCGTCACGTCCCAGGTTGTTCCGGGCAAGGAAAAGGAATCCTCCCGCTTTCAGAGTTATTACAACTTCTCCGAACTGGCGTCGAAAATTCCGTCCCACCGCTTTCTGGCGATTCGGCGGGGTGAAAAAGAAGGCTTTCTCAGAATGTCGCTCGATTTCGACAGGAACAAGGTACTCGAGATCATCGAGAATCGAGTTCTTCTCGGCGGCAACGAAGAGCAGGTGGGATACATCAAGTCGATCATCGAATTTTCCACAGATCGTCTCATCATGTCCGCTATCAGTCGAGAAATACTCCATGAGTACAAGCGGCGCGCCGACATCGAGTCGATTGCAGTCTTTTCAGACAATTTGAAAAACATGCTTCTTGCCTCGCCGGTGGGCAATGTCACCGTGATCGGCGTCGACCCCGTGAACCGGACCGGAATCCGACTCGCTGTGGTGGACGAAGAGGGGAAACTGGCCGACACGGCCGTGATCTTTCTCGGTGAAAAGGGTGAAAAGCCCGGGGATGCCGCACCGGCCCCCGTCGGACGTTCGTCCGAAGACGCCGGGCTGCAGCCCGAAGACGCCGAACAGACGTCCGAAGACG
>CAZWHE010000133.1:0-7674 GCA_964633825.1 uncultured Phycisphaerales bacterium
TTGGCTTGGTCCGCTTTGTCCATTTGTTCTTTCGGAGTGGATTGTCCGTTACAACAAGTGAAGCAATAGATGAAGCCGCAGAAGAGAACGAGGAGAGAGATGGAGAAGATGCGGGAACGGGTCATTTCGAGATCTCCGGTTTTCATGTCACGGGCGGAAGCGCCCAATTCAGGATCTAGAAAAAAATTTCTACCATAAATTATCATTATGGAAACCTTCTCTTTCAACCGATAGTTGATTTGTACATTTTATCCATTCCAGGGCGGTGTTGAAACGTTCTTTCATTCTTCATAAGCTCTTTAATTCCAATATATTAATCTAGTCAGTTAAATTAGGGCTTGCAACATTTGTAAACAGGGCTACCATAAGAGCCTTTTAAGAGTGTTATAGTAGTCCTGTTCGGGTAATTGATCGAAGCTGTATCTTATGAAAGAAAATAAAGTTACGCTCAAGATACCTCGTCCGATCTATCGCAAGATCCAGGTGCTCATAGAAGATTCCGGATTCAATTCCGTTACCGACTTCATTGTATACGTCCTCCGAGACCTTGTGGGGAGTGTTTCTGAAGAATCCGGAAAAGAAGGGGATGAATTGACGCCGGAAGAATTGAAAGCAATTAAAAGAAAGCTTAAAAATCTGGGCTACCTTGATTAGAAACAATGACAGGATCGGGTGCTTGTGGCCGTTATGATAAGACTGCATACCAAGGAGATCTGAAGGATGGAGAAGCTTTTAATTATTGGACTCGACTGCGCAACCCCTCAGCTGGTGTTCGATGCCTGGCTGAATGATCTCCCCCACATCAAGAGCCTTGTCGATCGAGGCGTCCACGCCAACCTGCGCTCCACCCTCCCCCCCATCACGGTTCCGGCCTGGACATCGATGATGACGTCGAAGGATCCGGGACAGCTCGGCTTCTACGGATTCAGGAACAGGAAGGGGTACGGATACGACGAGCTCTTCTTCGCCAACAACGCCTATGTGAAAGAAAAGCGGACCTGGAACTACCTCTCGAGAAAGAGGCTCAAGTCCCTCGTAATGGGCGTTCCCCAGACCTATCCCGTCAAGCCCCTGAACGGCGTTCTCGTGGCCTCCTTTCTGACTCCCAACAAGGATGTCCAGTACACCCATCCCGACGACGTCAAGACCGAGCTGGACCGTGCGGCGGGCGGCAACTATATCATCGACGTGAGGGACTTCCGGACCGAAAAGAAGGACTGGCTCATCGAACAGATCTATGAAATGACGGACGCCCGCTTCAAGGCTTTCAACAGCTTCTACAGCAATGAAGATTGGGACTTCGCCATGATGGTCGAAATGGGCATCGACCGGATCCATCACGCTTTTTGGAGGTATTTCGACAAGACCCACCGACTCTACGAGCCGGGGAACAAGTACGAGAACGCCATCTTCGACTACTACAAGTATGTGGACGACTCGCCCTCGTGGGCGATGACACGACGGTCATGATCGTCTCCGATCACGGGGCCAAGAGCATGAAGGGCGCCATCGCCATCAACGAGTGGTTCATCAGGGAAGGCTACCTC
Organism: uncultured Phycisphaerales bacterium; assembly: GCA_964633825.1. Classification (GTDB taxonomy): domain Bacteria; phylum Planctomycetota; class B15-G4; order B15-G4; family CAYZWU01; genus CAZWHE01. The sequence continues at coordinate 1,548 of CAZWHE010000133.1, forward strand.
GCCCTGAAGGAGACCGTTTCGAGCCCCGCGCGCCTCGAGACGAGCATGATTGACTGGTCGAAGACGCGGTGCTGGGGCGAGGGGGGATATTACAGCCGTGTCTTCTTCAACGTGGAGGGACGCGAGCCTAACGGGGTCGTTCCCGAAGCGGAGTACGAGTCCTTCCGCAAGGAGATCATCTCCAAGCTGGAAGCGATCGAAGACGAAGAGGGAGAGTGCATCGGGACGAAAGCCTATCGCCCCGAGGATGTCTACAAGACGGCGAAGGGGATCCCGCCCGATCTCATCGTTTATCTCGGCAATCTCGACTGGCGTTCCGCCGGATCGGTCGGCCTCGGAGCCGTGCATATCTACGAAAACGATACGGGCCCCGACGACGCCAACCATGCCGAGAACGGGATTTTCATCTGGAATATCGATCCGTCCCGCGTGAAGGAGGCGAAGGACACATACTCCATATACGACGTCGCGCCGACTGTTCTGGCCTATTTCGGCATCGACGTGCCGGATGACATGATCGGAGAATCTTTGATCTGACAGACCAACATGCGGGCCCGCGACTCGTACTATGTGCCGCAGCCCGCATGCGGATCGAGTGATAATCGGGAGGTATTTGGAATGAAAGGCTTCACACTCTGGTTTACAGGACCGAACCGTTCGGACAGGACCTATCTGGCCCGCATGATCGAGGAGAACCTTCTCGAGAGGGGAATCAAGGTCGAGCTGATCGAGGAGGAGGGCTCGGGGAGGGAGCTCTTTCAAGGGCTCGGCGATACGCCCGATGAACGGGAGACCGCCGCCAACAGGGCTGCCGCCGTCTCGACGATGCTGACACGGAACGACGTAATCTCCATCGTCTCCGTCGACTCCCCCGCCAGGGCCGCTCGCGAGGAAATCCGGGAGCGCCTCGACAGGTTTTACGAGGTTTACGTGAAAAGCGGCGCCGGTGACGAACCGTTCGAGGAGCCCGAAAAGCCCGAGGTCGTCGCCGACCTGGAAGGAGACGGTGAAGACGCCTGCGCCGGCGCCGTTGTCCGGACTCTCGAGCTCCTGAAACTGATCCCGGCCGACGAGACGATCGGCGAGTACAGCGGCGACGAGGAAGAGAAGATTACAAAGAGGTTGAAAGACCTCGGTTATATTTAAACCAAAAAGGGGAAAAGGTGTTTTTCAAGAGCAAGAAGAAAAAGACGATGGTTGTGGGGCTCGACGGGGTACCTCACAGCATGGTGGAGCGTTTCAGCCGGGACGGGATATTTTCCAATATCAACCGCATTGTCGGCAAAGGCTCACTGAGCCGGATGGAGGTCTGCGTTCCCGAGATCTCGGCCGTCAGCTGGCCGACTTTCATGACCGGGACGGGGCCGGGGACGCACGGCATCTTCGGCTTTACCGATCTGAAGCCCGGCACGTACGGCCTCAGGTTTCCGTCCTATCGCGATCTGAAGGCGCCGACGATCTGGAACCGGCTCGCCGAGAAGCGGAAGCGCTCCGTTGTTATCAACCAGCCGGGAACATACCCCGCGGCGGCCCGATCGATCGAGGGAGCCCTTGTATCGGGCTTTGTGGCGATCGACATGCGCAAGGCCGTTTCGCCCCCCAAGCACCGCGATGTCCTGGCCCGGCTCGAATACAAGATCGATGTGGACACGGGAAAATGCCGTGAAGACCATGATTATCTCTTCGAGGATCTGGAACTGACATTGAGAGGCCGCCAAGCCGCTGTGGACTACTTCTGGAAAAACGAAGAATGGCATTTCATGGAAGTCGTCGTCACCGGAACGGACAGGCTCCAGCATTACGTCTGGAACGCCATCGATGACGAGACCCACCCCCACCACGGCAAGGTCATCGAGTACTACCGCAGGGTCGACGAGTTCGTGGGCGGGCTCTATGACAGGTTCAACGCGGAATCGGGACGGGACGCCGAGGGCGAAGGCTTTTTCATGCTCTCCGACCACGGATTTACCCAGATCGTTCAGGAATTCCGGCTCAACGCCTGGCTCGGAGAGAACGGCTTCCTCGGCCATCGAACGGACGATCCCGAAACAGTGGAAGATATCTCCGACGAGACCAGGGCGTTCGCCCTCGATCCGGGCCGCATCTTCATCAACACCAAAGGGAGGTTCCCGAGGGGATGCGTGGACGAAGGGGACGCGGCAAAGGTCATGGACGACATCACACAGGGGCTCGGTGAATTCCGCCACGACGGGAACGCCGTCGTCAAGCGCGTCTTCCGACGCGAAGAGATCTACACGGGACCCCACACCGGGAAAGCCGCCGATCTCCTCGTCCTCTGCAACGACGGGTACGATGTGAAGGGTTCGGTCAGGGAGAAGGAGATCTTGGGGCGCACGAATCTCGAGGGAATGCACACACGGGACAACGCTTTCTTCATCTCACCCGCCGGGGCAGCGGGCGGCGGCGATCTCAACATCGAAAACCTGGCTGAAATCATTCTGGATACAGCATTGAAATGAGGGGGGAGTTTTATTCATTCTGCACGGATCTCTCGAACGGATTATTTCGCAAACAGGCACAACGATCGATGAACGACACAAAACAAAGACTTCCGGCCTCACTCGTCATGGCTTTATGGCTCGTGCTGGCCTATTGCGGCACCGCCGAGGCATACATCGGCCCCGGCGCGGGCTTTGCCTTTCTCGGTTCCTTCATGGTGCTCTTTATCACCATCCTGCTGGCTTTTAGCACGATCCTGATCTGGCCGGTTCGAGCCCTCATCCGCGTTTTTTACAAAAAGCGGGCGCTCACCAAAAGCCATGTCGACCGCGTCGTTGTGCTCGGCCTCGACGGGCTCGACCCGGAGCTGGCCGAGAAATTCATGGGCGAGGGCAAGCTTCCCACATTCAAGAAGCTCAAGGAGGAGGGCTGTTTTCACCCGTTGAAAACCACGGCTCCTTCCATGTCGCCAGTGGCCTGGTCGACCTTTCAGACCGGGGTCGATCCGTCGAAGCACAACATATTCGATTTCCTGGCGCGTGATCCGAAGTCATATATGTCGGTGCTTTCGTCGACGGATATCAGCTCGAGCAGCCGGACGCTCAAGATCGGTCCTTGGAGGATTCCCCTGGGCAAGCCGAGCATCAAGCTCCTGCGGAAGAGCGTTCCTTTCTGGAAGATCCTGGGCGACAACAAGATATTCAGTTCGATCATTCGCGTGCCCATCACTTTTCCGCCGGAAAAGTTCTATGGCGTGAGCCTCTCGGCCATGTGCGTTCCCGATCTCCGCGGAACGCAGGGCACTTTTTCTTTCTTCACGACAGAGAAGATCGACAGTTCCACCACGCAGGGCGTCAGGATTCCGGTTTCGCGGGACGGGGACACGATCCGAACGGAGGTCACGGGTCCTCCGAACTCGCTCAAGAAAGACGCTCCCGAGTTGAAGCTTCCCCTCGTCGTCAAGATCGACGACATGAATCGGGAGGCGCATTTCACTCTCGGCGACGAGACCTTCACGCTGAAGGAGAAGGAGTACTCCGACTGGATCAGGGTCGAATTCAAACCCGGCCTCGGCATCAAGGTGGGCGGCATATGCCGGTTCTGTATCATGGAGCTCGATCCGGAGTTCAAGCTTTACATGACTCCCATCCACATCGATCCCGACAAGCCGGCCATGCCCATATCCCACCCATTCACTTATGCCGTCTACTTTGCCAAGAAATTCGGTCCCTTCGCCACGCTCGGTCTCGCCGAAGACACATGGGCTCTCAACGAACGGGCCATCGACGAGGATGTTTTTCTCAAGCAGGCCTGGCTCATCCATGAAGAGCGGGAGAGAATGTTTTTCGACGCCCTGGAAAAGACGAGGAACGGCGTTGTTGCCACCGTGTTCGATGCGACGGACCGCATACAGCACATGTTCATGCGCTATCTCGATCCCGAGCATCCGGCCAACAGGGACAAGGACAGGGAGAAGCACAAGAACGCCATCGAGGATCTCTATGTCCGCATGGACGATCTTCTCAAGCGCACGCTGGAAAAGTGCGACGATAAAACGGTTCTCATGGTCATCTCCGACCATGGATTTAAGAATTTCCGCCGGGGTATCAACCTCAACTCCTGGCTTCTGAAGCACGGGTACATGACATTGAAGAACGGGACTCAGAAAAGCGGTGAATGGTTCCGAGACGTGGACTGGAGCGGGACGAAAGCCTTTGCCCTCGGCCTGACCGGCATCTATCTCAACCTGAAGGGACGCGAGGCGCACGGCGTCGTCGAGCCCGGACAGGAGGAGTCCAATTTGAAAGACGAGATCAGCGCCCGCCTTGTCAAGCTCTTCGATGAAGGGGACGGAAAGAAGGCGATCCGCGACGTCTTCAATGCGAAAAAGCATTTCAAGGGCCCCTATGTGGGAAATTCACCCGATCTCTTGATCGGTTATGAAATCGGGTACCGTGCTTCTTGGGACTGCGCCGTCGGCAAAGTGGACGGCACCGTCATCGAGGACAATGTCAAGAGCTGGAGCGGCGATCACTGCATTCACCCCGAGCTGGTGCCGGGGGTTTTCTTTTCCAACTGCGTCATCGATGCGGACGATCCCAGGATCATGGACATCGCACCGACGATTCTCCATCTCTTCGGCGTGCCCAGGCCGGCCCACATGGACGGTGTCAGCCTTTTCGAGGAGGGACCCTTTAACGGTAAAGAGCAACAGGCCGGCGGCGTGAAGGAGCACGCACCGGCTTGAGGAGACTTTGGAACATGAACAGACTTTTTGCCCTTGTCCTGCCGCTCGTTCTTCTCGTCTCCTGCTCGGACGACAGAAAGCACCGCGTCATCGTGCTCGGCATCGACGGCATGGATTACAGGCTGGCCCGTTCCATGATCGATGCGGGCGTGATGCCCAATCTCGAGGCTCTTGAAAAAGAAGGCGGATTCAGGGAACTGGGGACAAGCGTTCCGCCTGAAAGCCCCGTGGCATGGTCCAACTTCATCACGGGCCGCAACCCGGGGGGGCACGGTGTTTTTGATTTCCTCCACCACACGTGGGATTCCGACGAAGAGACCGGCAAATCCCTTTTCTCCGTAGTCGATCCCATCGCGGATGCGGAAGAGCCGGGATCTGTCCTTCCTCTGTTCGGATATGAGCTCCCTCTCTCGGGGGGGGATCCGATCAACAAGAGACGGGGCCGTGCGTTCTGGGAGATCCTCGAAGACCACGACATCCCTGCGACGGTTTTCAAGATACCGGCCAATTATCCGCCCACCCCGACGGGCCAGCAGACGATCAGCGGGATGGGAACGCCCGACCTTCAGGGCGGATACGGCACGTACTATCTCTATACGGATGATCCATTCGCTCTTTCGGGCGAGATCGAAACAGGAAAAGTCATCACCGTGTCCTTCTATGAAAACTCGATGAACGACTATCTCTACGGGCCGGTCAACACGGTTGTGGCCACGGGCGAGAACGAGCCCTCCCCCACGACGAAAGTCCCTTTCCGCGTGGATATCGATCCCGTGGATCCCGTGATCAGAATCCTTGTGGGCGGAGACGACTCGGCCGATCCGCCGATCGTTCTCAAAGAAGGAGAGTGGAGCGATTTCGTCGAGGTGAGCTTCGAGATCATTCCTTTTCTCGTCGATGTTCCCGGAATCGTGCGTTTCCGTCTTCAGGAGGCGCGTCCCACTTTCAGGCTTTTTGTTGATCCGATCAACGTCAGCCCCTTCTCGCCTTCGCCCGACATCAGCACACCCACCGGCTGGGCCGCCGAACTGGCGGAGAGGCACGGGGCCTTTGCGACCAAGGGGATGCCCGAAAACACCAAAGCCCTGGAAGAAGGCGCCCTGACCTATGACGAGTATCGAGAACACTCCCTTTTGGTCTACGAGAAGCGGAAGGAGATGCTCTTCGACCTCGTGAGAAGGTGCGACGAGGGGCTCCTCTTCTATTACTTTTGCAGCATCGACCTCGATTCTCACATGTTCTGGCGCTGCATGGACGTGGAACACCCAGGGCACGATCGAACGACTTCCGACATCAACAAAAATTTCATCGAGTGGCTCTACAGGGACATCGATTCCGCATTGGGCAGGGTCAGGAATGAGCTCAAGCAGGGCGACACTTTGATCGTCATGTCCGATCATGGTTTTGGTTCACTTGACC
>CAZWHE010000133.1:7684-11184 GCA_964633825.1 uncultured Phycisphaerales bacterium
GTTTTGCGCCCTATTACCGGTCGTTCAACATCAATACGTGGCTGCTGGAAAATGGCTACGCCGTTCTCAAGGAAGGGGCGGACAGGGAAAAAGATGAGTTCTTCCTCTCCGTGGATTGGTCCCGTACGAAAGCCTACAACCTCGGTTTTGCCTGCATCTATCTGAATGTCAAGGGACGCGATCCCATGGGGATCGTCGGGTCGGGCGAGGCGGACGGCCTGGTCGACGAGATCTGTTCGCGGCTCATGAAGGAGCGCGATCCCGAGAACGGCGAGTCCGTCTTTCTGAAAATGTACAAAACCCGCGAAGCTTACAGCGGAGAGGCTCTCTCCCATGCGCCCGAGATCGTTGTCGGATTCAGGAGAAAGTACAGAAACTCGAACGAATCAGCCCTGGGATGCTTTCCCACCGGGGTCATCCACGACAACCTGGGCGCCTGGAGCGGCTGCCACTTGATGGCGGCCGAGGAGGTTCCGGGTGTCGTCTTTTCAAACAAGAAGATCGCCCTCGAAAAACCGAAGCTCTACGATCTGACCGTAACGATCCTGGATGAGTACGGCATCGAGAAACCCGACGATATGGTCGGCCGCTCCCTTTGGGGGGCAGACGATAGGCCGGTTAATTCCGTCGATTAATCCTTCAAATAGAAAGGAGTTGTCAATATGTTCGGCGGTTCGAAAATCAAGATCGACAAAGACATGCTCGAGAAGGTTAAGAAATACGCGGCCATTGCCGGTTATTCTTCTCCCGAAGAGTTTGTCCATCATGCCCTGGAAAAAGAAATCGCCAGCCTCGAGGAGGCGGATTCTGAAGAAGACATCAAGAACAAGCTCAAAGGTCTGGGTTACATTTCATAACGGGAAACAGAAATGTCCGTATTCAATTCGATCATGAACGGCTTGTTCGATGTGATCTGTTTTCCCCTGCGGGGATTGCCGCCTCTCGTCGGACTGATCGTGATCTCGGCGCTGTCCGGTGTCGTGCTTCTTCTGGTTTTCAAATACACATCGCCCCAGAAGACGATCGGCAGGGTCAAGAACCGCATCAAGGCGAACCTTTACGAGATCAGGCTTTTCAAGGATGATCTGGGCATCATCTCGCGAGCGATCGGCCGTCTTCTCAAGGACAACGCCGTTTACATCGGCTGCTGCAGCATCGCCCTGGCCCCCATGCTCATTCTCGTCGCTCCCATCCTCTTCCAGCTCGATGCCCGGTACGGTTTCGAGCCTCTCAAGGAGGGAGACAGGGTGATCGTCGATGTTGTTCTCTCAGAGGGATTCGATCCTGTGGAAAGCGATGTGGCCCTGGAGCTTCCGGAAGGGCTCGTGCTCGAAGCGGGGCCGGTTCGCATTCCCAAAGACCGCGAGCTCGTCTATCGCGTTCGTGTCGCGGCGGAAAGCGAGCACTCGATCGGCGTCGCCGTTGATGGGAATAACTATACCAAGAGGGTGGACGCTTTAGCCGGCGGGAGCTCGATTTCACCGTCGCGGTTCAACTCTTCCATGATAACGGATCTTCTCATGTTCCCGTCGGAAGAGCCGTGGCCGTCCGATGCGCACATCGAGTCGATCAACCTGGGACATGCCCGCGCTTCAATGATCGGAATGCCCGGGGATTATTACCCCTGGCTCTGGATTTTCTGTATCGTGGGACTCGCCTTCGGTTTTGCCGTCAAGGGAATCTTCAAGGTCAACATCTGAATCCGGGCTCGGATGTTTCAAGAAGCCTTTGTTCCCTCACCGTCGACAAGGGCACGGAAGGTCTTTTCGATCCGGTCCCAGTTGTATTCCCGGTCAAGGGCCCAATACCTGCCGATTACGGTGGCAACCTTTCCGACGCCGAGCTTCTGTCCCTCTTCTTCCACGTCGCGGATATACGCTGCCCCGGCCTCGGGGCGTTCTCCGCGGCGTCCGAGGAGACCGTGGACATAGACATCTTTAATCCCGTGCTCGTGCGCCATTTTCATCAGCGCGGTGAGGTGATGCATCGAACCGTGCGACGAGTAGAAGGATACGATTCCGAGAAGGTGGAGGGCCTTCTTTTCTTTCTTGGCTCCTTCCATGGCCCAAAGAAAAGCGGGATTTTTGAAAAACGAACCGTCTTCGAGAGAGCGGTCGATGCGCAGACGATCGGAATAAACAACACGGCCGGCGCCGATGTGCAGGTGTCCGGCCTCGGAGTTTCCCACTGTTCCTTCGGGCATGCCGACTTCTTCGCCGGAGGCTTTGAGCGTGGTGAAAGGGAAATCCGCCTTGTATTTGTCCATGTTCGGCGTCTCCGAGCAGGAGATGAGGTTCTCCTCGCCCGGCTCTGCGTACCCCCAGCCGTCGGCGATGAGAAGAAGCGCTTTCCGCTTTTCAGAGGTGAATTCGATCCGGCTCGGGCCGGCATCGAACAGGGATGTTCCCGTCATCTCGTCCGGTTTTTCGAGTCCGAGAAGATCGAGAAGAGTCGGCGCCGCATCGGTCAGAGCCCCCCCATTCCGCAGAACGGGCTTTTGTCCGTTCACAAGACCGCTTCCAATATAAATGAACGGCACCGGGCTGTCCGTGTGGCCCGTGTCGACTTTGCCGTCGGGGTAGTACCATTTCTCGACCGTTCCGTGATCGGCCGTGATGATGATTTCTCTGCCTTTTTCCCGGGCCGAATTCACAATTCTGCCGATGCTGCTGTCCACTGATTCCACGGCCTTTTTAATTGAATCCTTGTTTTCGATGTGGCCGATCACGTCCACGTTGGCCAGGTTGGCGATGATCAAATCATGTTCATCCGCGTTCAGGGCCTGGAGAACAGAGCCGGTGACATCACTGATGCACATTTCGGGGTGCTGTGAGTAATCGGCGACCTTCAGAGAATGGGTCCAACGCCGTTCTTCACCCGGGAAAGGGTCTTCCCTCTTGCCGTTGAGGAAATATCCGAGATGAACGGCCTTTTCCGTCTCGACCAGCTTGAGTGTTTTCAGGCCGGCACTGCTCACGATTTCGATCAAAGAATTCTTCAGTTCCCCTTGAGGAGGAAAAGCCACCTGAACATCGAGCTTGCGGTCGTATTCGATCATGGTGACGAAAGAGGTTTTCATTTTATGATTGTCGAAATGGTCGAATTCGCGTTGGGTGAGGCATTCGGTCAGTTGAATCTCACGCTCTCCCCGGATGTCGTAAAAAATGACATAGTCGCCATCTTGGATGCAGCCGGCGGGTATTCCCGAGTCATCTGCCAGGACAATCGGATTCAGCGCTTCATCTTCTTCGCCATCTTTATAAGCCTCGAGCACGGCTTCTGCCATGGGACAATGTTTTCTAGTTGTCTCGCCGGACATTAAATAATCCCTTTCCGTGTTGAATTATGTGGTTGCGGGAAGCTTGATCGTAAACAAACCGCTCATCATAACTTTGAATGAACAAACTTCCAGTATTAGCCCGGTTTCTTTCGTCGCAGGCAGGGGATGTATAATGCCTGTTGACCCGCCGACCGGTGATGATTAATGTTCTCCCTAACTC
>CAZWHE010000134.1:0-11161 GCA_964633825.1 uncultured Phycisphaerales bacterium
CGGTATCGACCTGGAATCGTTCTTGCATTACGGAGGTTATCCGGGGGCGGCACCGTTAATCAAGGAGCCCGAACGGTGGTCGCGTTACATCCTCGACTCCCTGGTCGAGCCCGCGATTTCACGCGACATCCTGCTCATGACCCGTGTCGACAAGCCCGCGCTGCTACGCCGGCTCTTCGAGCTGGGCTGTGCCTGGTCCGGCCAGATTCTTTCCTATCAGAAGATGGTGGGACAACTCCAGGACGCAGGCAATACGACGACCCTCGCTCACTACCTCGACCTTCTCCAGGGCGCCGGGCTGCTTGTGGGGCTGCAGAAATACTCCGGTAAAAAAGTACGCCGCCGGGGATCGAGCCCGAAATTGCTTGCCCTGAACACGGCTTTGATGACGGTGCTCGCCGGCACCGTTGAACGCGACGCTATGGGGGACGAAGATTTCCGCGGTCGCTTGGTGGAGACGGCCGTGGGTGCGTCCTTGTATAATGGTCTTGCCGGAACGAACGCGGAGCTCTTCTACTGGCTGAGCCGCAACGCCGAACTCGATTATGTCCTTGCTCGGGGTCGGGATCTCGTTGCGATAGAGGTCAAGAGCGGGATTCGAAAACAAGCCGCACCGGGCATAACCGCTTTCAGCAGGGAACACAAAGTCAAACGCAAGCTGCTGGTGGGTGGGGACGGGATTCCGCTGGAAGATTTTCTGCTGACTCCTCCGTTACAATGGCTGGAGTGATGGGAGTTATACGCAGGGTCAGGAGACTTCTTCGAGGATTCGCTGGTCGAGTAACCGGCATCCATCCAGTCGGATTTCAGTTCTCAATAATCGTCTCAAAGTGGAGAATCAGGAGCTGCCGCGCTTTTCCGAGCGATAAGCTTTGTGAAGATGCCGATTATATCTAACTATTTACCGTAGTGCCGAGATAGCTATGGAAATCGAAAGACTGTCTGTCGACGTCGTGAAAGCCGTGCACGAGGATGTTTCCGAGATTTGTGAGATTGCGAACTCCTATAAACTCGATGCATTGCCGGCAGACGAATTGGGTGTTCGGGGTTTTCTTGTTTCAAACTTTTCCGATCATGATTATCGTCAACTTGTTCTGACCACAGACTTTTTCTTTGTTGCAAAACACGCATCGAAAATTGTGGGATTCTTGGTTGCCTACTCAAGTGAGTGCATTCGTCCGGAATGGATCGTGGACTGTTCAATCAGAGATCAATATCCAGGATCCTTCGTGGTGACAAAACAGATATGTGTTGCTGCAGATTACACGGGGCGTGGGATTGCAAAACAGCTCTACAGCGTTCTATTCTCATCAATAGCGAACCGTCCTGTTTTCGCTGCAATCGTACTCGACCCTGAAAACCGTTGGTCGGTGCAATTTCACGAGCGTCTCGGGTTTACAAAAGTACAAGAGATGCATTCTGATGATAGGATGCTTCGCGGTATCTGGCGGCGGCCTGCCGACATTGACGCTTCGATCGATACGACCAATATTCTAATCGAACAATACAAGGTGTATGTTGATTTATATAAGCACGAAGACAACCTGACCTGGGATAAACTTCATAAACTCATCTTGCTGTCAGGTGTGCTATTCGCTGCATTCGGTGTCGTGTTGAAGCTTCCGGCAGATGTCTTTGTTGAATGTAAAACTCCTGATCAAGGTTTAAATTTGACTGTTGCATCATTCATCGCATTCTCCGGGGCTGTCTTGTCTGGTGCGTTCTTCTTCACGATTGGAAACAGTACGTTGTTTCTTGCGCTTCGCCGCCATAACTTCAGAAATGTTGAGAAAACGCTTGTAGCAAGAGGAGCGCTTGATATTGCATCAAGCGATACTTTACTACTCAATAATATTGCGAAGGAGCGGGGATTTCTGCCGACTCTGTCTCGCCGCGTAATCACACCAGGTATATTGATTAAAATACCGGTTTTTCTTTTTGTAATATGGATCGTGTTGTTGGTGCTCACGCTTGTCCTTTTCTTTTTACAGGTGAGTACGGGATCGTGATTCCCCTGTGTCAGGATAGTAGTCGTGTGAGGTGAAACGTTTTCTCGTGGGGGAGGCATAAACACGGCATGCCGGGACAATATCCCCGGAAGGAAGTAATTCCCAATAAAAGGAGGTGGGTATGAAGTTATTCAAATCTAGCACATTGTTTTTCGGCGGTCGATTTACCGCGGCCGTTTTTGTTTTGTTTTATATCCTCGGTTCGTGCGCGTCGTTAGATGTTCCCAGGTACTATCCCACGGGTGATTCTTATCTCGGGGACGGCCGTCACTATACCGTTGCCATATACTCCAACAAGAACAGGCTCCTCAACAGGCCGATCGAACAGATGAGGCACAGCCTGGATGAAGCCGAAAAAGCGGGCGTCCCCTATACCGATATCTATGTGATCGTACACGGCTGGAACTTCACCATTCCCGAGGCGGTCGATAATTATACCGATTATGTCGACTATATTGACAGCCGCTTCCGTCAGCATCCCGTGCCGCCCGGTTTCAAGCCCTACATCTTCTTTATCGCTTACGATTCGGTCAGTCGTCCTTTGGAGGACATGGCCTCTTCGATCCTGCCTCTGGGGCTCGATGTGCCCGCGAATTATATTTTCGAGCCGATCGATAGAACCGTGTTTCTCCTCCCTTCGGCATGGGGCGAATCCCTCCATCCCTTTTCCGTTGCCATCGGCGACGGCAGGCCCATTGATCTGCGCAAGTGGGATTACGATTCCTTCCGCGGGGAAGACCGGATCGATAAGGGTTTGTCGCCTTCGGGTTATCGGGGAGCCAAGATTCCGGTTTCCGTTCTGCTGCGGGCGATCTTTGACGAGAACTTCGTCAAGAGCGGCAGCGCGAAAGTCATCGATCACAATAAAAAGAATTCTCACGGTGTTCGAATCGCCGAGTGTGATGTGGTCGACGGGGCTTTTCCTGCGGGAAGCCGGATTCGCTTCAAAAGGGAAATCGATGAAAAAAAAGTGTTGTGCCACACTTTTCCCTACCAGCGATTGATCGTTGATCATGAGATCGCCGCTGTCGAAAACCTTGTCGGCACAGAGTCAAAGCTGTTCCTGCAGCTCGATGCGGATCTCCATCTCGATGACGAGATAAAGGATTGCGCGGAGATCAAAAACGGCGATGATCTCGAGGCATATGCTGTGAGACGGAATCCATTCCAGGTCCACTGCATCGGCCACAGTTACGGCGGAAAGCTCATTACCCTTGCCGCAATCGAAGCCATCGTCGCCTGGGAAGGGCTTCATGACACGAAGAAGCGGCGGCTTCCACCGCGTCCTCCTATCGAGTCCCTGATCGTGTTCAATCCCGCATTTCAACCCGAAGAGATCGAATATCGCGATGTCGATGAGGATGAAATCGTCGATGCCATGAAGGAAATCCCCAGAAAGGGGATCGTCTACACCAACTGGGATTATGCCACCGGCTTGCATTTCGATGTGAGCGAGATACTGATCAACAGGACCGTGCTGCAACAGATGCATGAGAATTCAACGCGCGCTCACAGGGGTAGAATGTGGAAATGGACGAACCTTATCATTCGGCCCGTATCGGGTGTGATTAGTATCGGCACTGTTCTTGTGTACAGCCCCGTATCGTGGGTGTGCAAAAAGGTGATCAACCTTCCATCCGATTTCTATCACCATGTGAAGAGCAACGACACTTTTGGAAGCAGCGAGAAGGAAGAGGTCGCTTGGTACTGGTGGCCCTTCAATGCCGTCCATTTCTTTCTTCCCGTGGAGCAGCTTTTTTGGCCGGGCCGTGATCCCGATGGGGGCGGAATCGTCAGGGCGGTGCGGCCCGGTCTCGGCAGGACCGGACTTTATAAACGAGCGAAGGGAAGGTTATGGAAGGACCTGGCGGTTTTCGAAACATTCGTCGACGAGACGACCGAGGTCAATGAAAAAAGTTTCGTCAACATGGCATCCCCCCGCGAAAGCCCGCCCTTTCCCGGGGCCGATCCTTTCCCCGGCTGGGCCGACGATAAGGTATATTCCTTCGATGCAAGCCTCATTTATGATACTTGGTGGAAGCCCGAGGGCGCTCACAGCGACCTGCGCAGAAAGGATGAGGTTGACGAGGACTGGTCGGGCGAAAATGAAAAACGCGATTACACTTTCAATTTCATATTGCGGGCGACAAAGGATTACTGAAAGATTCGGCTAAGCCCGGTTATTTCACGCGTTCCTGCTGCGGAGCCGTCCTGTGCGATAAATACTACGTTGCGGGTATCGGGAATAAATTCCCGATACCTACTCGCGAAAAGATCCTCAACCTGTCAAAAACAGGCCTGCGGTCTTTTCGCTCGTGCGCCTTGTCTCATCACACATTACGGCTCCTCGCGACGAAACGCGTGAAATAACCGGGCTAGGCTGCGGGATGTCCTTTACATCCGACCGGGCGCGGCGGAAAGGAATCTGGAGTGAACGACGGCCCACAAAAGGGCAAATCGCTGGAAGAGCGCATAGCCGAGCTCGAAGCCGCGTTGGCTGATATCAAAAAAGAATTGCATAGCCTGCGCCAAGGCCGTCCCGACGATCACGATGTCGTTGCTGTGCAGGCCCCGGCGGAAAAGGCCGTTGAGACAGGGCCCGTCCCGGACCCGGTAATGCCGGTTGTCCATACGGCGACACCGGTTGAATATCCGGCGGCCCCGCCGGAAATCGACGCTGCCCCGGCCGGGGCGGCGGAGCCCGCCCCGAGGAGCGAGCTTTCGGCCAAGATGCGAACCCCGGGATATTGGCTGAACAAGGCCGGAATCGGGCTTTTGCTGCTTGGTCTGATTTTCCTTTTCAAATATTCGGTCGACCGCGGGTGGCTTGTCCCGCAGGTCCGCATCGCTTTGGGTTTGATCACAGGCGCTGTGCTTCTCTATATCGGTTATCGGATCCGGGGCCGCCGTCCCCATTTCGCCCGGGTCATGATGGGGGGCGGGTTGGCGGCCTGGTACATCACCGGCTTCGCTGCGTTTCAGATTCTGGAAGTGGTTCCTCTCTGGCTTGCCTGGGTGTTCATGGTGGGCGTTTCCCTGATCGCATTCTCCATGTCGTTCGGCAACCGGGAAGTCGTTCTGTCGATCATCGGCACGGTCGGGGGCCTTATCACCCCCTTTCTTCTCTATACCGGGGAAACCAATTTACCTGTTCTCGTTGAATATACCTGCCTGGTTATCGCGGCCGCCGGAGTGATTTTCTTTTTACGCGAGTGGAGGTCCCTCCTCTGGACGGCGCTTGTCGGGGGCTGGCTCGTTCTATCTGTGGCGCCGATCATGGCGCTTATTGCCAGGCCAGGCATGTCGATGGCGGACCAATGGGCGGAGCAGCTCGGGCTTGTCTTCTGCTGGTTGATGGCGGCCGTCATGCCCCTGGCCGGAATGCGGCTTTCACTCAAGCAGGCGAACAAGTCCGTTCCTGCCGAATCGCCGTCGGGAGCCATCGAAAAACCGGACCAGGTGGTCCTGTCGGTGCTGGCGCTCATCGTGACCCTCGCGCTGTCGATCGGCTCGTGGTCGCTCGATCGATCGGTCTGGGGCGCTATCATTGTCGCCGCGGGCGGTTTGTATTGGGCAATGGCCGTTGCTTCATCCCGCATCAAGCTGCCGCCGGAGTGGCCCCGGGTCCACGGCATTCTCGGAACGGTTCTGTTTACAATCGGACTCTCCCTTCTCTGGGAATATGAATACCTCTTTGTCATCGGCGCCGTACTTTATTGGTTTGCCGCCGAGATCGTGAGGCGCAAAGCCCTGTTCCGGGTGTTCGCAAAGCCGATCGGCGTTCTGGGGACGCTTTTTTTCATCGCGGCGCTCTGTCTTCTCCGCGAGCACGAATATCTGTTCCTCGTCGGAGCCGTCGTGTTCAGGGCCGGCGCCGCCGCTCTGAATCGTTCCGCCGAGTTCCGGTCGTTCTCTTTTCCCCACGTCGTTCTCGGGATCCTGTCTCTCACTTTGGGAATCTGGCTGGTTTTTGAGGGCGATCTTCGGCTGTCGCTCTTGACGCTCGAGGCCCTCGTCCTGCATTTCGTTGCCGCCGTTCGACCAAATCCAGTCTACCGCGGTATTGCGCACTGCCTTTTCGCTCTCCTTGCCGCCTGGCTCACTGTCCGGATATTCGAGGGCTGCGGCGTCGATCATTACTTTCTCAGCTCCGAAGCCTGGATCGATCTCGGGCTGATCGCGGCGGCTTTCGCCGCTTCTTTTGTCTTGGCGGCCAAAGAGCACAAGCTGCTCTACCGGTTGCTGGTCCAGGCCGCCCTCCTCTTCTGGCTCTTCTGCGCGTGCCATCGGCTCGAGAACGGGCAGGCCTATGTGACCATAGTGTGGGGGGCGCTTGGCGTGCTGCAGCTCGTCGCAGCGCTGCTGTTCGGAATGCCCATGCTTCGGAGCGTCGCTCTCGGCGTGTTCGGCATTGTCGTGGGGAAGCTCATCCTCGTCGACCTGGGCCGGCTCGCTGTTGTTTGGCGGATACTGCTCTTAATGGGATACGGAGCGCTTTTTCTCCTCCTCAGTTACTACTTTCGGCAGCTTTGGCAGCGCGAAGCCTCGGCTCGGGACGAGGACAGTGCGAGTGCGAACCGGTGAGGGCGCTTTGGCCGGCGGATGACCGGCCGGGGTTTCGCTGGCCGCTCCCCACCGCCCGTGATATTATCCTCGAAAAGGATACCGGCATGAAGAGCTCCCTTTTTTTGGTCGTCATCATTGTCGTGTGCGTTCCTCCGGCACAGGCCTCGGACAATATTCTTCTCAACCCGGGATGCGAGGAGGGGAAGGAGTATCCCCTTCACTGGCGGGAGGGGGGAGAAGTCGCAGGCGTGGAATACATCTGGGACAGAGAGAAAGGTTGCGAGGGCAAGGCCAGCCTCTGTCTCCACAAGACGGCAAAGAGATACGTTCCGATCGCCGGATGGTATCAGGCCGTGGTGAGGGAAGGGGAGAGCCCTTCGCTCGAGATCAGCGCGCAGGTCAGGGCCGAAGAGGTGTCGAAGGCGGTTGTGGACGTCGCTTTTCTCGACAGCAACGGGAAGAGGATCTCGTACCAATGGGCTTCCTATATCGGAAGCAGGAACGCCGACGATCCCCCGGCCGACCACGACTGGAAAGCCTATTCCGGTCTGGTGAGCATTCCGGAGGGAACGGAAAGGATCGAGGTCTGGCTGCAGATCTACGGACCGGGCAAGGTCTGGTTCGACGATGTCCGGGCGGTCTATTCCGATGCGGCCGCGCCCCCTCCCGAGAAGAAAAAGCGTGCTCCGAAAGAGGACGAGTTCGCCGGCATCGAGTCCGAAAAGCTGCAGGCCGCGAAGGATCCCAAGAAGACCTACTTCCTGATCCGGCCGGCCGATGACCCAGAGCCTCCGAAGGGGGGGTACAAGCTCCTTGTCGTGCTTCCGGGCGGCGACGGCTCGGAAGGGTTTCATCCCTTTGTCAAACGGATCTACAAGAACGGTCTGCCCGGGGGCTACCTCGCCGCGCAGCTCGTTGCCGTTAAATGGACCGACGGCCAGAAGATCGTCTGGCCCCACGACAGGAACAAGGCGCCGAAGATGAAGTTCACCACGGAGAAGTTCATCGAGGCCGTTGTCGCCGACGTCAAGAAACGATACGAGATCGACAAGGATTTCGTATTTACCCTCTCATGGTCTTCGAGCGGTCCGGCCGCCTATGCCGCGTCGCTCCAGCGGAAGAAATCGATCACGGGCTCGTACATCTCCATGTCGGTGTTCAAGAGCAATTACCTCCCTTCCTTGTCGAGGGCGAAGGGACATCGCTACTATATCGAGCATTCTCCCGATGACAGCGTCTGTCCCTTTTGGATGGCCGAGAAAGCCGAAGAAGAGCTCTCGAAAAAGAAGGCCAAAGTCACCCTGTCCACGTATCAGGGCGGACACGGATGGAGCGGGGACGTGTACGGGCGCATCCGTAAAGGGATCGACTGGCTCGAAACAAACGCGCCGAAGTAGGGGGGGATAAAAGGGCAAGCCCGATCAAAAACCGCGTGACGGGCATGGCGGTGCCCATGCTGATGACGTATTTGATGTCGAATTGATTCCGAGAGGATAGGATGACCGGAAATCCGTCCTGTCCGCCTGGGAGAAAATGAAACAGTCCGAACGAGAAGCGCAGGAAAACAGAAGGTCCTTCGTGTGGGCGCTGGCCGGCATTGTCCTGGCGGCCCTCGCTGTCCGGGTTTGGGCGGCTTTTCTGAGCGGAGCGTCTTGGTATTCCGGCGATACCTATACCTACTTCGAGATGGCTGAGGGCATATCGAACGGCCGTCCCGTCTCGGCTTTTCCGAACGGATACCCCCTGATCATCGCGGCGTTCGGGCGGGCTTTCGGATCCGAGCCGCTCCCAAGCCTGCTCATGGGATTTCAGGTGGCGGCTTCCACGCTCGTCGTTCTCGTCGTGTATGGAATCGGAAGCGCGCTGGGTTCCCGGCGGGCCGGGCTTCTTGCCGCCGCTCTGGCGGCCCTCTGGCCGAACCAGATCAACTATGTGCGGCAGCTCCTCTCCGAAGTGCCGGCGACCTTGTTTCTTGGTCTCGGGATCTACTTGCTGCTCAGACGCAGGCACATTCTTTCCGGCGCATTTCTGTACGCCGCCGCATGGACACGGTCCGCCCTCTTTCCCGTCCTGCCGCTCGTGCTGTTCTGGATGATCCTTTCGAAAAGGCGGGCGGGCGGGATCGTGCGCTGTCTGTCGGGTGCTTTTGTGCTTCTGGCCCTGAACCTGGGGCTGTTGCACACGAATGTCATATCCGCTCCGAACAACGTGGGAGACAATTTTCTCTTCGCGATCCGATCGAGCTCGTCGGAGAACGACATATTCACGACCGATGGCTTCACGCCCGAGCAGAAGGCGGCTCCGCTCGAGGCCTACCTGACGTTTGCAAAGGAGAACCCGGCCGCCTTCGTCGCACAGCGCGCTTCGGCGTTCTGGGAGCTGTGGGGTCCGTGGCCCAAGCGGGGCGGCGACCGGAGCCCCCGAAGCGTGCCCGAGCGGCTTCTCATCGGTCTCCGGTTCCCTCTCTTCGTCCTGGCGCTGATCGAGCTCGTCCGGAGGCGCGGTTCCGCGCCCCATTGGCTGCCCGCTCTTCCCGTCATCGTGATCACTGCCGTGCACACCGCCTTCTTTTCCACGTCCCGGTTTTCGTATACAGTGGAGCCCCTGGCTCTGGTTTTGGCCGGTTTGCTTCTCGTGCATCTGTATGGCATGCTGGGTCGTGAAGAACGGCGGGAGGCCTCGGTTCGAACCCGCCAGCGGCATCAATAGGGAGCGAGAGACAGGAATGACAAACATCCGCATCATCGTCACGGGCGGGACGTTCGACAAGGAGTACAACGAAATCACGGGGGAGCTCTTTTTCAAGGAGTCTCACGTGCCCCACATGCTGG
Source organism: uncultured Phycisphaerales bacterium (assembly GCA_964633825.1). Classification (GTDB taxonomy): domain Bacteria; phylum Planctomycetota; class B15-G4; order B15-G4; family CAYZWU01; genus CAZWHE01. The sequence continues at coordinate 9,407 of CAZWHE010000134.1, forward strand.
CCCTGGGGAGATCGAGGCTCAACATCAGCGTCCGGACCCTCATGATGGTCGACAGCACGGAGATGACGGACGATGACAGGGAGATCGTGGCCAAGAACTGCTCGAACGCCCGGGAGGACAGGATCGTCATCACCCACGGCACGGACACGATGGTCGACACGGCCGGGATCATCGCCAGGACGAACAAGGAGAAGACGATCGTGCTGACGGGCGCCATGGTCCCCTATACCTTCGGCAGCTCGGACGGGCTTTTCAACCTGGGCAGCGCCATCGCCTTCGTCCAGACCCTTCCGGCCGGAGTCTATGTCGCCATGAACGGCCGCTGTTTTCTCTGGGACAATGTGAGGAAGAACAAACGGATCGGAGAGTTCGAGGAGAGCGAATGATCATGCGCGATTTCGGGGAGGTGTGAAGTGCCGGTCCTTCTTTTTCCTGCCGCCGCATTGTTCGTGCCGGCGGCGGCGTTCGTGATTTTTCGTTATGTGCGCCGGGACTATCTCACGCACGGCAGGCTGACGCTCCCCATGACCGCGCTGCAAGTCCTGGTCTTCCTATTGCACGCCGCACTGCTCGAGCTGTCCGTGCACGACACCGACTGGCCGAAGTTGGAAAACACGTCATACCCCTTCGCGCTGGGCCTTGTATGCGCCGGCATCGGGCTCGGGCTCCTGTTGGCCGGTTTCGGTGTCTTCGGATCGGTGGGGCGGGTCCTTGGACGGAGGGCTGATCAGCTCAAGCAGCAGGGGATCTACCGGTGGAGCAGAAACCCGCAGGCCGTCGGATACGGGCTTCTCCTCCTCGCCTTTCTGATCATCTGGCCCTCGTGGCAGGTGGGTGTTTCGGTCCTGGTCTATGCCGTCATCGCCCATCGAATGGTCCTCGTCGAGGAAGAGCACCTCAAAAGAACGCACGGCGCGTCATACAAGTGGTACTGTGAGCGCACACCGCGCTATCTCGGCATTCCCGGATCGGGATAGCCGGAAGAGATCCCGCACCCCTTTCTTTTTCCGAAGACATGTCACCATCAAATTGATATAATATATATTGATACAGGAAGGCGTTGTTGAAATGCCTGATAAGCCTTTCCGCAGGAGCCTTTCCGCAGATCCTGCGGCCTGCGCCGAACCGAGAAACATCTTTTCCAACAGGGAGGTCGAAGCCATGAAACGGATCTCTTTCCTCATGTCATTCCTTGCAATGTCGCTCTTTTTCACCCAGGCGGCGTCGGCCCAGGCGGCGCCGAATTTCGCACCGGCCCAATACATTCAGAGCAACGGCCAACCCATGCTGGGCGACAATGTCTACACCGCCGCCGATGTCTGCGACTGGAACGCCGACGGGAAGAAGGATCTCCTTATCGGCGTGTTCTACAACGGAAACATCTGGGCCTTCATCAACCAGGGAACGGACAGCGATCCCCTTTTCGGGCCGGGCGTTGAGCTCCAGGCCGACGGCAGCGTCATCAGCGTCGCTTACGGATGATGCATCGGCGCGACTCCACACGGCGTGGATTGGAACAATGACGGATTGATCGATCTCATCAGCGGCGAATACTACGGCCGCGTTCACCTTTATCTCAACGTGGGAACGGCCTCCAACCCCGTCCTGACGAGCGCGGGTTTCGTGCAGGTCGGCTCGTCCAACATCGACGTGAGCTACTATTCCGTTCCCAAGACGGGGGACTTCAACGGGGACGGGTTGTTCGACCTTTTTGTGGGTGGCACCGACGGGAGAGTCGAGCTCTTCATCAACGAC
>CAZWHE010000135.1:0-11121 GCA_964633825.1 uncultured Phycisphaerales bacterium
CCCTTTCCTGGATCGTCATGGGTAAAGGACGTGGCCTGAACAGCCGCAAAGGGATAATCCATGTTCAGCGTGAAAACCTGATAAGACTGATAATCCTGTGCGGTCGAGTACTTCGCCGAAAAGAAAACCATGTTGGCGCCAGGTGATGCGGGGTAGAGAAAACGCATGTGCTCCACACCCTGATTAACACTGTTATCGAAGGTGATATCTCCGGTCAATCCAAACCCCGAACCGAATTCATCGCCCGTCAGGTTGAAGATCTCGAAATCATTCTGGAGGTCGACGCCAACAAGATTGACTATCTTTTCGGGATTTTCATTCTTCCACCTGAGGAAGAAGAAATAACGCCCGTCGTCGGACAGGAAATAGCCCATCGGCTTGACATCACCATGGTTCTCGTAGGGAGGAAGGGCCCCCCCGGCCGTAACCGTGAGGTTTCGATAGCTTTTCGGCAAAGCGGTGTAGACAAAGAGATCCGTTTCCGATCTAAACATGATTTGCTGCTGGCCGCAGAAGAAGAGGATGGTGTTGTCGTCAGCAATGCAGGGATCATAAACACAGATTTCTTCGCCTCCTGAAAAGCCCGAGAAGGGGAATTCGCCTCCCTCGAGAAGACCGTCGCCCCCTGCATCGGAGCCGTCGGTGGAGTAGAAATAGAGATCTTCGCTGCCGTTGATGTCATTCGTGACAAAGGCGACCTTCGATCCATCCGCCGAGATGGCGGCCCTGGCCAGCCCGTTGTAGCACCTTCTGAAGGGCATGATTTCGGCGGCCGCCATTTGTGAAACATTGTAGACGGTCTGGTCGGTTTTCCACTTGTCTTTGATGTTATCGTACCACGAGTCGAGGTTTGTAATGGTGTAAACATCCCATTCCCAGACCACGGGATTGCCGCCCGTATTCTCTGTCCCGGCCGCTCTGAGGCAGAGCGTCTTTCTGTCTTCGGAGACCAGCCAGTTCATCTGTGAAACCTTGGGCTTGGAGGGATAGTCGGTCTTGCTGTATTCGTAAGTCTTGCCCAGATTGATCGGCTCATATCCACCGCCCGTGGGCGGGAAGTCATTGCTGCGGTTAATAAAATCCGCTTTGAACGCGAGAAGACCGTGCACGTTGCCGATGGGGAATTTCCAGACCACCGCCCCGTGTTCCTTGTTGGGCACCGGGGTTCCGGGGTTGGGATTGTAATCGGTGGCGAAGAGGAGCATCGCTTTGCCGGCCTCGTCATAGTCTTCCATAAAAACCAGTGTTTCGGCAAAAACATAGTTGAGGTTCCACGTCAGACCGGGAGGCTCGATAGCAATATTCTGTGTGTTCGTATCGTTGGTGATGGACGGGTCGATATCCGACCAGTTCTGCCCGTCGAGCCGGATCAGATAGAGCTCATCCTGCATAAGAGGCGGCATGACATCGGCCCTGTCTTTTTTCAGGACAACGGCCAACAGGGTTCTGTCTTTGCTGATCGCAACGTTGCAGTCCCAAGGCGAGACGTGATTGACCTTGGTCTCCTTGAAAGAGCCGGTCAGCTTCCGGAACTCGTTCGTATTCACATCGAGAACCATGAATCCCCATTCCGGGCTCCCGGGATTGGTCGCATCCTTGATGTGGTAAAGATTGAGATCGTCCTGAAGCCCCCCCGCAACGGGCGGGATGACGATGTGCTGTATCGCCGGGTTTTCGAAATTCCGGCAGACCTTGTCCCGTCTGTAGATCCTCATCTGCGAACCTGTCACCGGGTAATAAATGCTGTGCTGGATCTCGCTTGCGACAAAATCATCATGATCATCGCCGAAACCGGTCAGCCCGGCGTCGCCCGGCACGAGATAGGAGTGGCCGTTGAGAAAGATTGAGTTGGACGGAACGGGATACCAGTCCGCGGGCGCACCCGAATCTTCAAAAGCAAGATCGACTCCGATGAAATCGGGCGATCCCGATTCATCGATAGGGTTGTACCCATCGCTCAGATCTTCATCGTCCATGCGGCCGATCGTGGCGATTTCCTGGAGCGCTCCGGCTGATACGCCCCTGTGAACGGCGATATCGGCATTGGACGTCGGAACGGAGAGATCGATCCGGATTCCGTTCGTCCATTCCCAGGTCCCATCGGGCGGAAAAGTGTCGCCCACATAAGCCTGGAAATAATAATCCTGAGCACCGTGCGTCCAACCGGGCGGCACCATGACCGTGATCTGTACCTTGCCGTCGGCGCCAAGAGTAAAAGGCCAGGCGCTGGGCCTCAGAAGGTAATCATAGGCGCTGAGAAAAAGACCGGTCTGGTTGCCGTTCGTGTTGTCCGAGCCGATGATGGCATAGTATCCGAAAGCGTTTCCGTGGACTTCGAAAGTGCAGCGCTCGCCCGGAATGAAGACATCGGGCAAGGCCGGAAAAACCGTGGTGTTTTCATAGGGAGGATTTACAAAAAAGCCGGGATCCGGGTAAGGATTCGGCGGATCCTCCTCGTCGTATATCGTCAGTGTGGGAGGCCACGTATCAGCCGGCAGCTCCCCGGACAAAAAGGAAAAAAGGACAATGGTCAGAATGACAGGAAAAAACCTCACGCTCACCCTCCGTATCATTAGGCCAAAAATGGTTCTGTCCCTCAGACCGCAGCTCAATCAAAAGATTGTCGCAGATGAGGTCATAAATTCGGAACCTTACCATTATTTATGCAGTTTATCCAAAGGGGGTAACAAAATCACAGGATATCACGCTTCAAGCCGCGATGAGCCAAAAAATTACGCGCATCAAGGTCAAAATCAGGGCCCCGGCTTGTTCAGAATTTTAACTCCTTAAATGTATAGGAATTATAACATATTAGATCTTCGTGGATTTCATCACTTCTCTCAAGACCACAGTGGCATAACAGCCGGGGGGAAGGTCGAAAGAGAGAACAAGCGAATCTTTTTCTCCTTCGCTGACGCTGACCTCATTCAGCGGTACACGAAGGGGGCGCCGCGCCCCTTTCACCGAGTAGCGCGAAAACCTCTCAAAATCGTCGAGAGCCAGCCCTTCCTCCATGAGGATTTCGTTTTCCAACTCAAGGGGCCGTCCCCGCGGCATGAGGAGCTTCGACCCGAAAAGAGGTCCTGAAGGACTGATCTCGAATGCATCCGCTCTCGGCGATTCGGTCTCAAGATCTTCAACGAGAAAACAAGCTCCGTTCCGGTGAATCCAGGCGATATCGCCCTCTTCAAGCCTGTCGATGCCGCAAATTCGGCGGGCGAGAAGACGATTGAAGAGATGGGATTGATAAGCCGACATGTAGAGATCGATGATTCTCTTGTCGAGGGACATGGCCGCTTTTTCATAATCGCCGTCCATCCGGCTCAACGTTTCGAGGACCCGGCGCTCGTATTTAAAAGACCTGCGCATCGCCGTCGCGGCCTGAGCGAACTCACCCCGCTCGTAATGGGAAATGACCTCGCCGTAGTCCGGATCGATGCCGGTTCTGGGCGTAGCGATCAGTTCGTCGGCAAAGCGCTCGAAATCACCCGCCAGAAGAGCTTTTCCGAGAAGATGGGTGTTTCCGAGCAGCCCGAATCTTTGTTCTCCGAAGAAATTGGGAACCCCCTTTTCCGAAAGGACGGCCAGAACCGAACGGGTTTTTTGAACGGCGTCTTTGGAAACGCCGTGAATGGTGATCCGGAAGCGGTTCCCCTGGAGGTGCCCTCTCTTCAGCTTGTTTTTGTGGCGGATGGTTTCGAGAATCCTGATCCCGGGAAGGTCGAGGGCCGCGACCCGATCGTCGGACACGCTTCCCACGGAAATATACTGGCGGGTCAGGGCATGCGCGTCCTTGAGCCCGGCAAAACCGAATTCGCGTTGGGGACGTTTCAACGCTCTGGACAGGCGCTGGACCGCTTCGAATGTCGAAATCCCCCTCTTTTCCACAAGAAGGTAGAGATGATGTCCTTTTCCCGAGGGAACGTAGAGCGGGATCTCATGAACAACGAAATCATCGGGGCCTACCTTGATCCTTCCCCCCGTTCCGGGAAGATCAGCCGTCAGATGGGGGAGCTCATCAGTCACCGGGGGCATGTGAAGATCCCTTAAAACCATGGGTTTCGTTATTCAGGGATGTCCCCGCCCAGTTGAATTTCTGGCGCAGGGTCTCGAAGTAGGTCCGTCCCGTCACCTTCACGAGCAGGAACGGGTCGGGAGATTTTTTGATGATGAGCTTTTCGTCCCTGCCGAGGCGGTATGTTCTCTGTCCGTCCAGGGTGAGAGTCAGTGAATAGCGGCTCTCCCGGTACCGGAACTCGAGGCGTCTCGAGGCGTGAATGACAAGAGGGCGTATCGTCAAGGAGTGGGAACAGATCGGGTTGATGATGTAGGAATCCATGCCGGGCTCGACGATGGGCCCTCCCGCGGCGAGAGAATAAGCCGTGGACCCTACGGGAGTGGAGGTGATGACGCCATCGCCGTGGAATGTGGTGACATAGTCCCCATCCACGATGACGTCGAGCATGATCATCCTGGAAATGTTGTGCGAAGCCAAGACAGCGTCGTTGAGGGCCAATCCGCTGAACACAATCTTTCGACCTTTCCGGACCGAACAGGAAAGCATCATACGCTCTTCCACACGTGATTTGCCGGAAATGATCTTGAGAAGGTTCTTCTCGCAGTCTTCAGGGGTGAGCTCTGAAAGGAACCCGAACCGTCCCATCTGGATGCCCACAACGGGTATCTGCCTGCGCCCCAGCTTCGAGGCAACATTGAGAATGCTCCCGTCACCGCCGAGAATCACTATCAGGTCGGCCCTGGCGGGGCTGAACCGGCGCGGATCGAGGACAAGCCTGACCGAGCGGACCAGGGGCAAGAGGTAATCCCTGATACGCTCAGAAAATTTCCTGACTTCGGGCAGCCGGCAGTTGCCGACGACGAGAATGCGGTCGTACTTTTTCATTCACGTATTCCAGAATGCGGCGGGTGATACCTTCGGGAGTCAATCCCAGGATCTGCAGCAGCTCTTCCCGGGATCCCTGTTCAACGAACCTGTCCCCTACGCCGAGCCGCAGGAAGCACCCCCTGTCTCCACTGTCTCCAAGAAATTCCATAACAGCGGACCCGAAACCTCCCGCCAGCGCATGTTCCTCCACGGTGACAACCAGTTCCTTTCCCTGAGACGCCTCCAGGATGAGAGCCCTGTCCAGAGGTTTGACGAACCGGGCATTTATCACGGCCGTGTCTATCCCGTCGAGTGTGAGGCGCTGCGCCGCAGCAAGGGCGGGGTAAACCATGGAGCCGTATGCGATGATGACCACATCCCGGCCCTCTTTCAGGATCTCACCCCGACCCTTTTCCAGAGGCGTGGATGATGGAATGCTCTCCCCCGGAACCTTGCTCCTCGGAAAACGGATGGCAACCGGTCCCTTCTGTTCCACGGCAAAGCGGATCATGGCCCTGAATTCCTCTCCATCCCGGGGAGCCATGATCGTCATGTTGGGAAGCGGTCGGAGATAGGAAATGTCGTACAGCCCGTGATGGGTCGGGCCGTCCTGTCCCACAACACCGCCCCGATCGAGAGCGAGAACGACATCGGCGTTCTGGAGGCAGATCTCTTGAAAGACCTGGTCAAAGCTCCTTTGGAGGAACGTCGAATAAACGGCCACAACCGGTTTGGCGCCCGCAAAGCTCAATCCGGAGGCGAAAGCCACGGCATGCTGTTCGGTGATCCCCACGTCATGAAATCTCTCGGCGTGCTTTCTGGAGAATTCCTTGAGCCCCGTTCCCTCGGGCATGGCGGCCGTTATCGCCACGAGATCATCCATTTCATCAGCCAGCTCGATAAGGGTCTCTCCGAAGATATCGGTGTAACTCTTCTTCCCGGACCGGCTCAAGGAGATCGTGTTATCGAGATCCGAGACGTTCCCGGGAGCAAGAGCCTCTCCCGACGCCGGGCTGATTCCATGGAAAGACTCCGGATCGTCGAGGGCCTTTTCGTAACCTTTTCCCTTGCTGGTCAGCAGGTGAAGGAGAGTCACGCCTTTCTTCTCTTTCAGGTTTTCGACCGTCTCGATGACCAAGGGAAGGTTGTGCCCATCGATGGGGCCATAGTATCCGAGACCCAGTTCTTCGAAGATATGGCCGGGAACGAGAGCGTTCTTGAGAGTCCGCGTGATTTCGGATATTCCCTTGTCCATCTTGTCGCCGATGATGGGGAGACCGGAGATGATGCTCTGGAGCTCCTTCTTGGTCTCCCTGTAAATCGGGGCCATCCGGATGCGGCTCAGGTATTTGGCCATGGCGCCCACCGTCCTGGAAATGGACATTTCGTTGTCATTGAGCACGATCAGCATGTCCCGGTCCTTGTGACCGGCCGTGTTGATCGCCTCAAGAGCGACACCCGCGCCGAGCGCCGCATCCCCGATGACAACGACCATTTTCCTGTCGTCCTTCCCGTTATGCTTGTCCCAGCATGCCACTCCCGATCCGAGCGAAAGCGATGTTCCGGCGTGACCCGTGTGAAAGAGGTCGTAGGAAGACTCGGGGGGATAAGGAAAACCCGACAATCCGCCGTACTTCCTCAGGGTGGGAAATTTCTTCCTGCGGCCCGTTAAAAGCTTGTGGGGATAACACTGGTGCCCCACGTCGAAAATCAACCGGTCATGAATGAAGTCGTAACAATAATGAAGCGCGATGGTCAGCTCGACGACCCCGAGGCTCGATGCCAGATGGCCTCCATTGGCAATCACGGTCTTCACGATCTTCATGCGGATCTCGGCGGCCAGCTCGATCAGCTGGTCCACGGAGAGGGCTTTGAGATCCTTGGGGCTGTCGATTTTTTCAAGAATCATCTGGCGGACTCCTGCAATTCACCGATCTCTTCAGCGCTTCCGGGAGAGCATTCTCTCGACCAGCCTACGCAGCAGGTCGAACCTTTCCTCACGAGGAATAAGCTCGATCGCTTTCCGGGTCTCGTCGCGAGCGGCCTTTTCCGAGGCTTCGAGACCGATGACACCGGGAAAAGTCGCCTTCCCGCGAACGGCATCCTTACCGGTCTTCTTGCCCATATCGGACGTTGTACCTACAACGTCCAGGATATCGTCTTTTATCTGAAACGCCATGCCGATATGCTCTCCGGCTCGGGACAGAGTGCCGGCCATATCGTCATCAACGTCCGTGCTCAGCGCACCGAGCTCGAAAGCCGCCGAGATCATGGCGGCTGTTTTTAGGGAATGCACGGCACGAACGCCGTCGAGATCGATCGGCTGATCCTCGGCCTCCAGATCCCTCATCTGGCCGAGAACCATGCCCGACGGTCCCGCCGCCCGGGCCAGGACCCGGATAGCACAAAGAGTCCTGCCCGGATCGATATCGTTTTCAGCCGCAGCCTGAAAAGCCAGGGTTAAAAGCGCATCCCCGGCCAGAATAGCCGTGGCCTCATCGAAAGCTTTGTGGCACGTGGGCTGCCCCCTTCTCAGGTCGTCGTCATCCATGGAGGGAAGATCGTCGTGGATGAGCGAGTAGGCATGAATCATTTCGAGCGCGCAGGCGAGAGGGAGAGCGCTGCGTTCCCGGCCCCCAAGGCTTCGGTTGACAAGGAGGCAGATGGAAGGGCGCAGCCTCTTGCCGCCCGAAAAAAGGGAATGGCGCATCGCCCGATAGAGACGGTCTCCGAAACAGCCCGTTTGAGGCACGAGCCGATCCAGCGCCTCGTCAACGACTTGACGAGCTTCTTTCAGGAAACCGTCGAGCGCACGCTCATCCGTCATGGAACAGGCGGTGTTTTTCATTCCCTTTTTTTCTCGCCCTCATTGACCATAGACTCAGTGGTCCGATTCGAGATAAACCCGCTCGATCCCGAGCGCCTTTCCCGTTTCCTGATCCACATCGATGATCACTCCGTTGAGCATCGAAGGACCTCCGGCGACATCGAAAGGCGCGGGAATGCCCGTAGTGAAATGATATATCACCCGATCCGTTCTCCGCCCCAACACGGAATTGATCGGACCGGTCATTCCCATATCGGTGATATAGGCCGTCCCTCCGGAAAGGATCTTGTCATCGGCCGTCTGGACATGGGTATGCGATCCGACGACGGCCGAAACCCGTGAATCGAGATAGAATCCCATGGCGATCTTTTCGGATGTCGCTTCGGCATGCATATCCACGATCACGACCTTTGTCCTGCCGCCCAGTTTCCTGAGGACCTGATCGACCGCCCGGAAGGGGCAATCATTCGGTCCCATGAAAACCCGCCCGAGGAGAAGGACCACGGCGATTTCGAATCCGTTCTCACAGCTGGTGACGATGTTTCCTTTTCCCGGAGCTCCGGGAGGGCAGTTCTCCGGACGGAGAACGGGCAGTCCCTTGTCGATGGCCCTGACGATCTCGCGCCTGCGCCAGACATGATCCCCAGTCGTGAGCACATGAACGCCGCACTTGAGCAGTTCTTCGGCAATGGCCGGAGTCAATCCCGATCCCCCCGCCGCGTTTTCGGCATTGGCGATGCAGAAATCGATTTTCTTATCAGCGATAAAGCCGGGAAGTTTTTTTTTGAGAAGCTCGCGTCCCGGTCGTCCCACGATGTCGCCGATGGCCAGTATCTTCAGTTTCAAGCGCAATATCCTTATTTGGCGTACTCAACAACGCGCTTTTCACGAATCAAAGTCACCCGGACCTCGCCGGGGTAAGAGAGCTCGCTCTCGATCTTCTTCGCAATATTGCGGCAAATATCAATTGAGCTGTCGTCGTTGACCCTGTCGGCATTGACGATTACGCGGACCTCCCGGCCCGCCTGAATGGCATAAACCTGGTCCACGCCTTCGAACTCGAGGGCTACCCCCTCGAGGCGCTCGAGCCTCTTGATATATTTCTCCATTGTCTCGCGCCGGGCGCCCGGCCGTGCCGCAGAAATGGCGTCCGCCACCTGCGCGATGACGGCATAGAACGATTCGGCCGGCACATCCTCGTGATGGGAGTGGGCGGAATTCACTACCTCGGTTTTCTCCCCGCAGCGCCGGGCGATATCGGCACCGATAGCGGGGTGTCCCCCCTCCATCTCGTGGTCCAAGGCCTTTCCGATATCATGAAACAGACCGCACCTCAACGCGAGCTTTGTGCTGGCCCTCAGCTCTCCGGCGATAGCGGCGGAGATATGGGCCACCTCGATGGAATGTTTCAGAACGTTCTGGCCATAGGAGGTGCGATACTTGAGACGGCCGAGTAAATTGACCATTCTGTTATGAACGTTGTGGATGTTGAGATCGGCGAGAGTCTTTTTCCCCGTATCACGGATGTCGTCATCGATCTCCTTCTTGGTCTGACCAACAAGCTCTTCGATCCTGGATGGATGGATCCGCCCGTCGAGGATTAGCTTTTCCAGGGCGCGGCGCGCTGTTTCGCGCCTCACATTATCAAAACAGGAAACCACGATCACTCCGGGAGTATCATCCACGATGACGTCGACTCCCGTGGCCTTTTCGATCGCCCTGATGTTGCGCCCCTCCCTCCCGATGATTCTTCCCTTCATTTCATCATTCGGAATATCCACCGTGGCCACAAGGCTGTCCGATGTATATGACACAGCACATCTTTGAATCGCGTTGCTCAAGACCTCCCGCGTCATCTGATCCACGTTCTCTTTCAGATTGTCCTGGATCTTCTTGATCCGTTCCGCCGCCTCCAGCTTGGTTTCTTCCTCGACCTTATTCATGAGGCGTTCTTCAGCCTCGCCGCGACTCATGCTGGAGATTCTCTCGATGAGCTGCATTTCCTCGCTGATCTTGTCCTTGAGCTGTTCCTCCATTCTGGCGATATTCTCTTTTCTGGAGTTCAGCTTTTTTTCCCGGTCGATGAGAGTCCGTTCATTACGAAGCAGGAGCTTGGCTTTTCTCTCCACATCGTCCTCTTTGGCGTGAAGGCGCTTCTCTCTCAACCGGGTCTCATCGGTAAATTCTTTCCTTTCCTTGTCGAGCTCCGTGCGGGTCTGCCTGGCTTCTTCATTGATCTTGAGCTTGGCTTCAACCTTCATCGCTTCCGCTTCGCGCCGGGCATCGTCAGCAATACGCTTGAACTCGTTCAAGGCGCCTTTTTTTAATGTTTTGAGATAGACAAGAACAAGAAAGATGCCGAGGACAAATCCAATCAACAGATAGAGATAGGGCGATATAGAAGGATCCTTGGAGGCCTCATCCGAGGCAAATCCGAAAAAAGTGAGTACAATTCCCTGTGTCAACATACTTCCTCCAGACTATCTCTCCCCGGGTCATGGGCAGGACAGACCTTTTCCATGATGAAAATGCCGTCCGGAAGTCACGGATTATCCATCTCCCGAATAGAGATTCGTCAATTTCCAACAGGGGGATTCAGTTCGACAGAGGAAGGTCGTTACTCAGTTTCGTCAAACAATACCGTTGAATAATCTCGACCCAAACAGGATTGAAGCCAAAAATCCTTATAAGGTGAGGCGGTTGTAACCTTCTTCTTCCCAAGAAAATAGATAAAACGCCCCAACTGATATCGAGAGAGTTCGTCAACTGTAAACTTTATGAGCAACTGTTTTCTTGTCCTGAATCTATTCAAATCTTGAACCCCCCTGATTCTCAAGGGGTTACGAGTTTGAGCTTATCTTATTGATTAAAAGGATCGATGTCAAGAGCGCTTATATTTCGATGACAAATCCCATTGTTCCATCATTCCAGAGGGCGGGATCGATACCGGCCAGCGTGAGAACATAGAAATTCTTGTAAAAAGGAATTTTCTTTTTTTTATCAACAATATGACCGTCTTCGAATTCGAATTGAAGATAACGGTCTCGGGGACAGATCTTTACACGGCACCGGCGGGCGGCGATGCTCTTTTTCACGGTTCCATTGAGGTTGCAAATTTCGAATTCCACGTCGCAAAGAAGGGAATCGTTCACTTTTCCGATCCCGGCGAATCTGAACTCCCCTCCCTTCTCCTTGTTCAAGAGCCTGTTGATTCGTTCCACCAGAGCCTGCCGGTCAGTTGCCGGCCCAGCGGCCCGGCTTTTCGAGGCTTGATCGAGAGGTTCAAGACCGAAGAGCCTTCGCAACCGGGGATCTTCCGCCTTTTTTATGATCTCAACATCGAGCTTTAATTCGAATGCCCCGGACAACAGAGGTTCTTCCGAACCGCCGATGGGAGAAAAGACCCCCC